>JAQCLD010000148.1 GCA_027592785.1 Acidobacteriota bacterium | reverse complement strand
CAAGCAGCAACTCTACTCGCCGGAACTCGAGCGCATCGTCGAGCGGAAAGAACTCGTTAAGGGCTACGAAGTCGCCAAAGACCAATACCTCATCATCGATCCCGAAGACCTGAAGAAAGTCGCTCCCGAATCCAGCTCCACCATGGAGATATTGGAGTTCGTGAAGCTCGACGAAGTGGACCCGCTTTACTTCGACAGCTCCTACCTCGCCGTGCCCGAAGACGCCGGCCGCAAGCCGTATGCGCTGTTGGTTAAAGCGATGGAAGAGACCGGCTACTGTGCCATCGCTAAGCTGTCGATGCACCAACGCGAGTACACCGTCGTACTGCGTCCGAGGAAGGGTGGCCTGACCCTGCACACGATGTTCTACGAAGACGAAGTGCGCGATTCGTCTGAATACGGCCACATCAGCGACGTCGAAATTAAGGAGTCGGAAGAGAAGCTCGCCCGCCAGCTCATCGAGAGCTTAGCGGCGCATTTCGACGTAGACAAGTATCACGATGAGTACCGCAGCCGCGTGGAGGGCTTGATCGAGGCCAAACGGCAAGGTCAAGAGGCCGAAGCGGCGCAGGAGCCTCGGCTGGCTCCCGTCATCGACCTGATGGAAGCGCTGCAGCGTTCCCTGGCCGAGCGTCCCGAGAAGAAAGCCGCCGCACAAGCGGCCGCTTCGACGGGGCCCAAGGCTGTAAAGAAGAAGTCATCGAGCGGATAGCCCTCGATCGAGCAGGGGTCGACTTTCCACAAGTTTTCCACAGGGCTTAACTGCTTTAGAATCTGTGCGAACCTGGCGCCGCGGTGGGCTGCTCTGTGGAAAAAACCAAATTGCTCTCTCCGCGTTTTTCCGATGACAAGAACGTTGCAATCTCACACACGAGCTGTTTAGCCAGGGTACAGAGCCGCCCGGCTGAGGTCGCCGAGATTGTCAATTTGCACTTCGTAAGGCGAGGGGCGCGGCCCTGTGTGGATACAGTGAGTGAATGCGCTTGGCCTGGTTGGCAATTTCTCTAATTGGTCTTTTCCCGATTCTGCCATCTGCTCAAGCCGAGCCGGTCATTGCCGGCCCGATTCTGCACGGGGCCACGATGCGGGCTTCCGGCGGACTAAATGGCGTCGGCCTGGCTCGCGGATCTATCTTTGTCGCCTTTGGCTCCGGACTCGGGCCGCAGGAACTCGTCCACGGCACTTTGCCTTACCCGACTCAGTTGCCGCTTGGTTCCGACGGGACTCGCGTCAGTTTTCGATCCTTGGCGACAAACGAAATCTTCGATGCGCATCTGATCCACAGTTGGCATAGTCAGGTCGCGGGAATTATTCCGTCCGCTCTTCCGGCATGTGAAACGGAAGTGCGCGTCTCTTACAACGGAATAGCGAGCGAGTTGACGCCGCTAATGATTGTTGATGCCGAGCCTGGGCTATTCACGGTTAATCAGAGCGGCCGCGGCGCGGCCGTGGTTCAGAACTACGAATCGCCTAGCTCTCAGCCGCTAAATGGGCTTACCTCACCGGCCATGCCTGGCCAGTACATCATCCTGTGGGCGACGGGTCTTGGACCGATAGTTGGCTCGGACAATATCGCGCCTCCCGTCGGCAATCTGCGGGATGACATTCGCGTTCGTATGCTGGGTGGGCCTGGTCCGCCGATCTCTATTCCTGTCGCCTATGCCGGGCGTGCGCCAGGACTACCGGGCGTCGATCAAATTAACGCCCTGCTTCCCGACGACGGCAGCGTGGATTTGGCTTGCTACGTGCGGCTCGCGGTTGAGGTGGGTGATTCGATTTTTTATTCCGACGCCACGATCTCAACTACTGAAACTCCAGGCACTTGTCATCATCCTTGGGGGCTCTCCACAGAAAAGCTGGCCGACTTAGACAACGGAGGCAATGTCTCTTTCTTAAAGATTCAAATCGGCGATGAAAACGGCTACGCTCGACTGGCTAATACCGATGCGCTGGGGATCCAGCCCTTCTTTTTGAGCGGTCGCAAATTGCTGCCCGGCGAACCCTCAACCAGCATCCCTTCCTGGCCGGGTCAACCGTCGGCAGGGGGGCCTGATTCCCTGCTGGCGCTGACTGGAGTGGACTTGGACGGAGAGATCCTGTTCGTCGGTCCGGATGGACGCAACTTTCGCTTTATTCGCGACGAAGCTGCCGGAACCTATTTCCCCGGCGACTCGCCGTATGAGGATCTATGGATCGGAGGCGAATGGACGCTACGCTTCCCGGGCGGCGATGGCACTCCTTTCTTCCAAACGGATTTTTGGATTGCGCCTCTGCCGAGCGTGGAGCCGCCGTCAGCCGTGAGTCTAAACGAAGATCTGACTCTCACCTGGGACGGCTCCGGTTACCGCAAGGGAGACGTTGTTCGCGTGCGTCTACAGGCGACTCGGGCCGGCGCGGAGCACTTCGAGAGAATCACCGTCCAAACGACGTTTGCGACCGCGGGCGAACTGACGTTTCGCGCTGGCGACTTGGCGGCGGTTGACCTGGGGCCAGGCTCGACCCTGAAGTGGGTTGTCGAGTCGGAGAGTATTCCGCACCTCTTCACGGCCGAAAACCTCGACTACGGCCGGATTAACGTTGCTACCGCGCGCAGTTTTGACGCAGTCCCTGAATAGGCCAAACCGGAAAGCCCTAGTTCTGGGCGATGTACTTGCGGTTGATGCGGAAGGCGAGGGCGCTCAGCCCGATCAGCATTAGGCCAAAGAGGATTAAAGCGATCGACCAGCCGACTGCATCGGTGAAATGCTGGGCCGTGTAGTAGCCGACGTAGCTCAATATCGCGATCGTGCCCACAAACAGCAAACTGCGGCTCTTTACCCAGGTGCTCCAGAAAACAACGCCGCAAGCCGCGCCTAAGAATAAGATTTCCAGAGGCGAGTACTGAACGAGATTGAACAAACCCGCCAGCATGGCTGAAGATGCGCAGAAATACCAGAAGGGAGTGATGGATGCATGCGGCGTTTTATCAATCCGCTTCAGTACGAAGAGCATCGACAGCCCCAAGCCGAAGGCGATGAGATCCTCGTCTACATCCATCAAATCCATTGCCGTCGCGTAGAACCACAGGCCGAATACGAACGACATAAATAGGAGGGACGTGACTCTCTTGCTGAAAAAGGCCAGCGTTTGCTGGACCAATAAGACGCCCGAAGTCAACAGGAATGCGTAACGCTCATCGCCGCCCGAGGAGCACTCATCGAGGGCGACTAGGATTCCGACTGGTTGCAGGAAGGCGGCCAATAGGAATAACGGCGTCGCTATCTTGTCGCGGCGTTCGTCGCCTGCGGCAAACCAGGCCATGAAGAACGCTGCGATGCCCGAACCCAGCGTCACTGCGACACGGGCGAACGAATTCATGTCGCTCCACTGCATCTCAATGAACACGCCTAATCCGGCAAGTACGAAAATGCCGCCCAGGTAACTCAGCAGGCTCGTCAGAACTGAGGTCCTCGAACCAGCTGTTTCTTCAGGCGTGGAGAGTTGGGTGCGAATCTCTTCGGCGGTGATGCCGTGCTCGCGGGCGATCTCCGCGATTTGTCCCAGCGCTTCCTGTTTCGGCGTCATGGGTTAGCGCTCCGGCGGCGGCCCGATCCAGCCGATCAACCTGGCGCCGTACCAATACTGCTCACCGCCTTGGGCAGCTTCGTAGACGGCTCCGTTCTTGCTGATCGCCAGACTGCGGCGGCCGCCGGAGTAGAACAAACCGAACAGACCGCGCGAACCTCGTGTGTTGTCCACGAGTGAATAGCCGTCCGGCGCGATCCGACTGGGATCAATGAATTGATTCCGGAATTACGGGACTTCGACGACGATGCCCTCTTCACCGCCCTCGCTGCTCTCGGGCGCGGGAAGACTGATCTCTCGGACATTGCCGTCTGCGTGCTCGAACAAGAACAGCCGTGCGCCCGGCGTATAAACATCCGGTTTGGCGGAGAATGCCTTGACGAGTAAATGGTTCTGGGCGTCAAGGCTGATGTTGTAACGCCAAGGCGAGGAATTGCCGTAGTAGCTGTTGTCTTCGGAGTAGAGGAAATCGTACTGCGGCGGATCGACCAGCATCCGCGGCACCCAACTCGACAGCAGAAACAGGATGACGACGAGGACCGGCAGCAGGATGCCGGCGACGAGAGCGGCGTTATCACGAAGCGACTTAGCAATGCTCATAAGCGGCCTACCGATAATGTCCCACGCGCTGCGCTCGAGCGCTAGTAGGTATCTAACTGAGTTTCCCTAGCTTCTTCTGCAACTCCTTCAAGGCAGGTTCGATTCTCTGCCGCGATTTCCAGAAATCTGCCCACAGGTCGCCTTTCTTGTTCAGCCGCGCAGGCAGCGTCTTGATCGTGAACTTTTCAGGCCGCAGGCCTTTTCTCAATTAGGCGGGACTGAGCGGAGTCGCCACCGTCGCGGACGGCCTCGGTCGGGCGGTGTAGACCGTAGCCAACGGCTTGCCAAAGGAGTTCTGCAAGTAATCCAAAGAGATCGATCCCTTCGGTCGCTTGTCGACCATCCGTTCCAGCGTCGTTTCTTCCGGCATGGCATCGTGCACGACACGCGCCACTATCTCGGCAAACGTCCTTACTTGCTCATAAGAATAGCGGCGCTCTAGGGGAAGCCAAAGATGAATGCCGCGCGAGCCAGAGGTTTTCACAAAGGCTCGCAGCCCAATCGCATCGAGCTCCTTGAGAAAGCGCCGCGCCACAGCCACGATCGTGTCGAACTCGTAACCTTCCGTCGGATCGAGATCGAAGAAAACGTAGTCCGGCTTTTCGAGCGAATCAATGCGGCTGGGCCATGGATGCTGCTCGATGCAACCGAGGTTGACCAGGTGCAGCAGCGTCGCCAAGTCGTCGCATACGTAATAGCGCGTATCCCGTCCGCTGCTTTCCGATGGAATAACAAACGTGTGTACCCACTCCGGCGCGCCTTCGCCAATGTCCTTCTGATAGAAGCTCTCGCCCGCTGCCCCGTTTGGAAAGCGATGTAAGACCAGCGGCCTGTCTTTGAGGAAGGGCAGAATGAACTCCGCAACGCCGAGGTAATACGCCAGCAAGTCGCGTTTGGTGTAGCCCGGCTCCGGAAAGTAAAGCTTATCGAGATGGGTCAGTCGAAAATCTTTGCCGCCCAACTAGACGCGCAACGATTCCTTGCGCCCCTCGCGCAGTTCTTTCCCTAACTCGCCGACGCTTCGAATCAACGGCAGTCCCTCGGCCCGCGGCGCATGAACGACGACGCCCTCCTGTGGCTCCCGCGGATCTTTGCATTCTATGGCGTCGACATCGTCGCGCAACCCCAGGAAGACCGGATGCCGTAGGTGGTTGTCGCGAGTCCAGCCGCCGTAACGAACGCGAGCGACCAGCTGCGGCTTCACCCAGTGAGCCGTCTCTTTGGTGGCGGGCTCGACGGTGAAGGGGCATTGCTTCGTCTTCAGCGGGTCGAGCTGGTCGGCCAGGAATCGCAAATTAAAGTCCGTAAAGCCGCTGCCGACCCCACCCAGAAAGCGCAGCTTGCCCTTGTCGTAGAACCCCGCCAACAGCGCGCCGAGGTGCTCGCGGCCGCCGCGGGGCTCTGTCCATCCGCCAACGACTACATCGACCTCGTGGACAATTTTGATCTTCAGCCAATCGGCGGAGCGGTCGTTCACATAGGGGCTATCCGCGCGCTTGGCCAAGATGCCTTCTGCGCCGTGGCTGCGCGCTAAGTCGAAAAACTCCTCGCCGCGTTCAGCGACGTCGTCGGAGTACCGCACGGCCGTGCCCGGCCTGAGAATCTCTTGCAGATACTTCTTGCGATCAACCAGCGGGACGTGGCGCAAGTCATAGCCGTCCGCGTAAATCAGATCGAAGAACCAGCAATAGATCGGGGTCGCCTCGATCAGCGCCGTCGACGGACGGTCGACGTGCATGCGGCTTTGCAGGATGCCGAAATCCGAGCGGCCTTCGGCATCGAGAGCCACGATCTCGCCGTCGAGTAGCGCATCTCTCGCTCGAACCAAGAACGGCAGGTCGCGCAGCTCGGGGTAGTGTGCGGTCACGTCGCGCCCATTGCGCGAAATCAACCGCAACTGTTGTCCGCGGATCTGCGCCTGGATGCGTACGCCGTCCCATTTGAGTTCATACACCCACGCCGGATCGCTAAACGCCGTCTCTCGCGAAGACGCCAGCATCGGCTTGAGATTCGTCGGCATGTCCGCCCGAACAGCGCCTTCCAATACTGCCGCGCCTGCCGCCGCTCCTTGCCCCGGCGGCAGTCCCGCGGCGACATCCGCTAGCGTTCTTCCGCTCAGCGCCGATTCGGGGTAAGCCTTAATGTCGTAACCTTCGACGACAGCCGCATCACGGTGCTTGATGAGCAACCACTCCTCAGCCTTCTTGTTGCGCGTCGTGCGAACCAAGACGAATCCCCCGCCCAACTTCGTGCCGTAGAGCACGAACTTGATCTCTCCTTTTTCGAGTTGCTCGGGCCCGCTGAGGTCGCCTTCGGTCTCGAAAGTCCCGGTATCCCACACGATCATCGTGCCCGCGCCGTAGTTCCCCGGTGGTATGACCTTTGCGAAGGCCAAGTACTCCTCCGGGTGATCTTCCGTGCGCGCCGCGAGGCGTTTGTCGGCCGGGTCGAGCGAAGGCCCTTTCGGTACCGCCCAACATTTCAGGACGCCGCCAATCTCCAGGCGAAAATCGTAGTGCAGCCTGCTCGCAGCGTGCTTCTGGACGACAAACCGGCCCTCGCTCGAAGGCCGGGCGTCCGTGCCTCGCGGCTCGCTTGTCTCGCCAAAACGGCGCTTGCGGCGGTAGGTATCCAGCGACATCGAGAATCCACCCAGTCTAGAACTGGGACTGATCACAGTAGACCGGCACTTAACACGCAGGGTACTTTAGTTTCACCGGAGCCCCCCGGCCCAAATCCGTCGGTAAGGATTAGGGCGAGGGCGCGGTAGGGGTGAGCGAAGGTGTCG
>JAQCLD010000147.1 GCA_027592785.1 Acidobacteriota bacterium | reverse complement strand
TTTAGGTGTTCATGTGCAGTCCTTTACGCCATGCGTCCGCGGCCGCAGGCCGCTACCGTTCAAGTCCGCATCGCGGCAGTGACCCCTCGAAACAGGCTGTTTCGTCGCTCTCTCGGAGCCCAAATCCGGTTGGTGCCGCGACATTCCATAGTCGGAATGTAACTAAGAGCATTGCTTGGCAGCCCTCCCAGCCAGCACCTGGCGTCACAACCCCGGCGTCGTTGTCCACAGTATTGGTTCCGGCGCCAGCAACCCCAGGGAGGTACAATCTGCCCAGGTTTAGTTGGTCCGGCTTTAGGTATTGGGTCAGAAAGGCGAAAGGAGCGGGGACATGAGCACATCAATGACAGTGTCTTTAACGTACCGGCGAATGCTGGCCCTGAGCGTCGCCGCGTTATGCGGCGTCTTGCTCGCCTTGACGGGATGCCAGTCCGGTCCGGAGATTGCTGTCGGCAGTAACGACCTCGGCGGGGTTGTCACTGGTCCCTCGGGACCGGAGGCCGGCGTCTGGGTCATCGCGGAAACCACCGATCTGCCGACCAAGTTCGCCAAGATCGTGGTCACCGACGACAACGGACGCTACGTCTTGCCTGACCTTCCTGACGCGAACTACTCCGTCTGGGTGCGTGGTTACGGATTGGTCGATTCGCCCAAAACTGAGACCCGGCCCGGCGCGAACCTCGACCTCACCGCGGTTGTCGCGCCTGACGCTGCCGCCGCGGCTCAATACTATCCGGCAGCATACTGGCTCTCCTTACTTCACCCGCCCGCGGAGAGCGAGTTCCCCGGTACCGGCCCCTCAGGCAACGGCATCCCAACCACCATCAAGAGCCAATCGGAGTGGCTGCGCAGACTCAAGTCCGGCGGCTGTACCGCCTGTCACCAACTCGGCACCAAAGGCACCCGCGAAATTCCTCCTGGTCTCGGAGAAATCACGTCCTCCACCGCCGCCTGGGAACGCCGCATCCTGTCGGGACAAGCGGGGGGTAGCATGGCCCGTGGTCTCACCGGCATGGGCGCCGAACGCACGCTCCAAGTCTTCGCCGATTGGACCGATCGTATCGCCGCCGGAGAGCTGCCGCCCGCGCCTCCTCGACCGCAAGGCCTAGAGCGTAACGTCGTGATTACCCAATGGGACTGGGCCGATCCTAAAGCCTATCTGCACGACGAGGTTTCCACCGATCGCCGCAATCCCGCGCTCAACGCCAACGGCAAGATCTATGGAGCGCTTGAGCTCAGCGCCGACTACCTCCCCGTTCTCGACCCGATGACCCACACCACCAGCCTGGTCCCCTTAACCGTTCGCGATCCCGCGACGCCCGTTGTCTCGGGAGAGGTTGCGCAGCCCTCCCCTTACTGGGGCGACGAAGCCATCTGGAACAGTAAGAACAACGTCCACAACCCGATGTTCGATGAGCTGGGCCGCGTCTGGTTCACCTCCGCGGTGCGACCGCCTGCCAACCCGGACTATTGCCGAGCAGGATCGGACCATCCGTCGGCCAAGTTGTTTCCGCTCGAACGCTCGGGGCGCCAACTCGCCGTCTACGATCCCAAAACGAGCGAGATCACGCACGTCGACACTTGCTTCAGCACGCACCACCTGATGTTTGCCGAAGACGACAACAACACGTTATGGACCAGCGGCGGCGGCCAGGTTGTAGGCTGGGTCGACAGAAAGATGTTCGATGAGACCGGCGACGAAGAGAAGTCGCAAGGCTGGACCGCGCTCATCATGGACACCAACGGCAACGGCAAGCGCGACGCCTATGTCGAGCCCAACCAAGCTGTCGACCCGGCCAAGGACAAGCGCTTCGGCGCAGCCTTCTACGCTGTCTCTCCTGCACCGGACGGCTCGGTCTGGGGATCGGTCCTGGGATTCCCCGGGTCTGTCGTCCGACTTGATCCCGGAACCAATCCGCCCGAGACCGCCCTGGCGGAGGTTTACGAGCTTCCCGCAGAGCAGGGCTACTCGCCCCGCGGCATGGACGTCGACCGCAACGGTGTTGCCTGGGTGGCTTTGGCCAGCGGACACATGGCCAGTTTCGATCGACGCATGTGCGAGGGACCGCTCAACGGGCCGGAAGCCACTGGACAGCATTGCCCCGAAGGCTGGACGTTCTATCCCGAACCGGTGCCGCAAATTGAAGGCGTCTCGGAATCGGGTAGCGCCGAAGCCAGCTACTACACCTGGGTCGATCAGTTCGACACCTTCGGACTGGGCGCCAACACTCCGATCAACACCGGCAACGCCGCCGAAGGCCTATTGGCTCTCAAAGACGGCGAATGGGTCGTGCTCCGCGTGCCTTATCCAACGGGGTTCTATGCCAAATGGATGGATGGCCGCATCGACGATCCGAACGCCGGTTGGAAGGGCAAAGGCCTGTGGGCGACCATTAGCACCCGCACGCCTTTCCACATGGAAGGAGGCAAGGGCACGACGAGCAAGGTCATGCACTTCCAACTGCGCCCGGATCCGTTAGCCAAGTAAGGAGAGCTCGAAATGTCCCAACTAGATCGTCGTCATTTTCTCACCGCTGCTGGAGCCGGAGTGGCTCTCGCTGGTTGCTCCGCTGAGTCCGCCGCCGTGGATCCGCAGAATCAGGCCAGCGGACCTTCCATCGAAGCCCTCGATGCGGCAGCGGCGCAGCCCGTGCTCGATGTTTCGGGAATCGATCATCCGCTCATCATTGACTCGATCCGGCTACTCGAAAAAGATGGCGAGCGCTTCATACACGTGCGCTCCAAAGATGGCGCCGAAGGGCTGTCGCTCACCAATGGACGCGAGTACGTGTCGCAGATGTTGGCTGAGACCATCTTCCCGTTTGTGATTGGCAAGGACGCCCGGACGTGGGAAACGGAGATGTTGTGGGATCTTTACCGTGACGGCAGCAATTACAAATTGCAGGGGCTGGCCTTTTGGACCGCGCAAGCTTGGGTGGAGTTCGCCATCCTCGACATGCTGGGCCGGGTGGCCGGGAAGTCCATTGGCGAGATGATGGGCGGCGTCATCCGCGACGAGATCGACTTCTACGTGGCTAGCGGACGCCGGGACACGACGCCTGAGGAGGAGGTCGAGTACTTGCAGTCACTGCTGGACGAAACACAGGCAAAGGCCGTGAAGTTCCGCTTAGGCGGACGCATGAGCCGCAATGCAGACGCGCTGCCAGGCCGTTCCGAGGGCCTGATTCGCCTAGCGCGAAAGACCTTCGGTGACGCGATCGATCTTCATGGTGATGCAAATAGCTCGTACGATCCGGAACACGCCATCCCGATCGGCCGCGTGCTCGAAGAAGTGAACGCCGTCTACTTTGAGGAGCCCTGTCCGTTCGACCACCTCGAGGACACCAAGGTAGTGAAGGACGCGCTGACGATCCCGGTCTCCGGCGGCGAACAGGAGTTTAGCGAACGACGCTTCCGTTGGATGATCGCCAATCGCGGCGTCGACATCGTGCAGCCAGACTTGCAATATTACGGCGGGCTGATCCGCTCAGCACGCGTGGCGAACATGGCCGAATTGGCTGGCATGCCGACCACCGTACACATCTCCAGCGGCTTCGGTTTCGTCTACATGCTGCACTTCGCTTCACGGACCAAGAGTATTGGCCGGTACCAGGAGTACAAGCGCAGCATCGAAGTCTACGGAGATTGGTTCGAGCCGAACCTGACCATCAGCGATGGCCGCATGAGCGTACCGAAAGGTCCGGGAGTCGGCATCGGAGACATCGCCGCGGTGATCCGCGGCGCCAAGCAGGTTGCTTAGACCGCACGAGCGCCAAAGGCTCTACGCGGTGAGAACTAGTGCTCAGAGTTCCGTGACCCGCATGCTTCAAGGCGCTTGTCGAGGCTAACGGACCGGCGCGGGGCCCGCCACGATGGCGTCATCCGGTCCCAGGCCATGCCGCTCGAATTCTTCGGCTATAAATCCGGAGGCTTTCATTTCCTCGATGAAGTCGTGTACATAACGTGCTGCTTCCGGGCGACCCTTCGGGATTCCGGCCGCCTGCGGAATGGTCATGAAGTTGCCGCTCATGATTAACGAGCCGGGCAAGCGCTGGTGCAGCGGCGCGAGTGCGGCCTTGACCGCAGCCACGGCATCTAATTCCTGGTCGATCATTAGGTCGAACGACTCCGGTGTAGAGCCGGCCCTCACTAACTGTGCGTGCTTTAACTCCCGGCTGAGGAACAAGTCATAAGCGCTTCTCGCGGTGACCGAGATGCGCATGCCCTGGCGATCCACGTCTTCGATGTTCCGCAGGGGCGAACCTGCCGGTACGAGGTACGTGCCTTCCAATTCACTGTGAGCGGCCGAGTAATCAATGCTTTCAGCGCGCACCGGATCGATCGCCAGGTAGCCGATATCCCACGCGCCGGTACTGGCATCAGCTGCGATCTTGCCTGCGGAGCCGTAAGGGATCAATTCCACATCCACGCCCACACGCCGCGCGAGTTCCCGCGACAGATCGACTGCCAGGCCGCGCAGTTCGCCGCTGGCGGGATCGCGCCGCGACAGCAGCGGGTTGTTGTAGTTGATGGCAGCCCGCAGTGTGCCGCTAGGTGCAATCTCCGCTTTGAGCGATTCGGGCACGGATTCTGCGGACCCACATGCAAAAGCAGTTGTCATCACGAGTATCCCGATGAATTGCCTACCTAACATCATGGCTCACTCCGGCTGTTTGATAACGTCGCCGACCGGGCGACGTCCTATTCAAACGTGATCCTCAGCCCACGGGCGAAACGGTACGGCCCAGTATCTCATTCCATGGGATGTGGGGAACCACACAGGCGGACTGACAATTCCGGCGCAGGTCGCGGTTCCCTAACCTGCCCGTCGGTCTCTGGCCGCGGCGGCGCCGCGTGGCGCCTAGTGCGCGCCGGCGCCGAAGGGCTTGAAGTCCTCGATCGGCAACGCGAGGTGCACGGCAGTCAGCAGGCCGCCGGCCGCGTGGTCCAGGATGTGGCAATGGAACAGCCAGGTCCCCGGGCGCTCGCCGAACCGCACCAGCAGGCGCCGGGTTTCTTTGAAGGGGACATCCACCGTGTCCTTCCATTCGTACGGCCGGACCGGCTCCTCGTTCTCGTCGAGCACCATGAAGAAGAACCCGTGCAGGTGCAGCGGATGCGACCAGGGAGTCGTGTTGTTGATCGTCCAGATCTGCGTGTCGCCCAGGTCGGCCAGAATTGGACGCGCCTTCCAGTACGGCACCTTGTCGAAGCCGTACTCGAAGCGCTTGGTGATCGCGTCCTGATCCAGCGTGAGCTCCATCTCGCGACGGATGGTGCCCTCGGCGCTGTAGGGCACGATCGTCAGCTGCACCTCGGGCAGAGGCGAGCCCGCGTACTCCGGCTGGTCGGTAATCGTGATGGCGACCAGGTCCTGGATGCTCCGCAACTCCGTGCTGCCGTATCCGCGATCGTGGAGCTGCGATCGCAGCATCAGTTCCTCGCCCGACGCCCCGCGCGGCGTGATGATCACGTCGGCGCGCTCGCCCACGCCCAGCACGAGGAAGTCCTCCTCGACCGAGTACTCCAGCAGACCGCCGTCACCGCCGATCCGTGTGAATGTGAACCCGGCCCCCAGGTCGAGCTTGTAGTAGCGGCTCTTGGCAGCGTTGATGATGTGCCAGCGCTGCGGGGCGCCGGAGCGGGCCAGCAGCTGCGGCGTCTTCTTCCCGTTCACGAGCACGTGGTTGCCCTCGCGCCCGAAGGCCATGCCCGCCGACCCGCCGGAGTTGGGGTCCTCGAGCTCGCCTTGCTTGTTGACGGCCATGTCGCTCAGCAGGATCACCAGCTCGTCCTCCACGGCCACCGTCTCGGCCTCGGCCGGATCCTCGACCCAGAACGCGCCATAGAGGCCAAAGCCCACCTGCATCGCCGACATGACGTGCGGGTGGTACCAGAAGATGCCCGCATCGGGCACGACGTAATCGTAGGTGAACGACTCACCCGGCTTCACGGGGTCCTGCGAGTACCCAGGCACGCCGTCCATGGCGATTGGGATCCGCAGGCCGTGGTAGTGGATCGTCGACGGGTCAGGCAGCGAGTTGGTGAAGTGCACGATCAGCCGATCGCCCACGTTGACGCGGATCATCGGCCCGGGAATCATCCCGTTGTAGGTCCACGCGTCAACGATCAGACCCGGCTCCACCTCGAACGGCTCGACGCGGGCCTCCAGCTCGATCTCGACGATGTGCGGGTCCGGATTGAGGTCGGGCGCTTCCGGCATCCGGATCGCTTCGTCCCACCGGGACGCCTGCAGCGACTCCTGTGCCAAGGCCGGCGTCGCTGCTGCCGCTATCGCTGCCGCGAGCACGATCGCTCGCCCGAGTTGTCTACCTGCGGGCATATACGCCATCTGTCATTCCCCCGTTGCTGCTACCGATTCCACGTGTACGATAACAAGTATATTACTTACCACTTTGATGCCGATACTCGTGTCAGGCCATTTTTCTCTGGGCTCAGTACCCATGTTGAACTGTCATCTAGTCTGCATCGGACTGATCGCTCACGCCGACTATAGGCCGTGGCTCCTGATCTCCTGGCGCTGCGGCCTGAGCTGTCGTCCCGCTCAAGATGAGACTCGACCGCATCAGCCAAAGTCTAACGTCCGGTACCCGAGTGGTATCCGCGTACACCAGCAGAAGTGCGACAGAAAACTAACCAGGGCGGTGGTCGGCAGCCGAAAGGTCTCTTGCGATAGCGGCGACGCGCTCCGCGTCTCTCAACCTGACATAAGGCGCCAGCACTTCGATGCGGAACCGGTCGCGCGTACCGCGCATCTGCAGCGAAAGCTCGATGTAAGCCTCGCCCGCCGCGTCCCAGTCGTTGCGTTCTGCAGCTTGCTGCACTGCTTCAAGTCTGGAAAAGTCAAACACGGCAGTTATTCTAGTACGGCTCGGATTCCCTGTATGAGAACGGCACTGCAAAACTAGACCACAAAGCGGCGGAGTGAAGGCGTCGGAAGGCGCCGGAAAACCA
>JAQCLD010000146.1 GCA_027592785.1 Acidobacteriota bacterium | reverse complement strand
GCCCCTGCTTACTAGACTCTCCGCTTCCCACGCCGCTGCTGCTCCTCGCTTACCCACGGATCGGGGGCAAGGCGCCCGGCAGTTGCACAGCGTCGAGAAAAGTCTGACCTGTAGAATTGAGGGGCGCTCCATATCCCATGAAACTGATCCTTTTCGGCGCGACTGGCATGGTGGGCGCGGGGGTGCTGCGTCAGGCGCTCGCCGACCCGCAAGTCGAAAAGGTATTGGCGATCAGCCGAGGCGCCTGCGGCGTGCAGCATGAGAAGCTTCGCGAACTGCTCATGCCCGATCTGTTCGACCTCGCCGCCGCGCCCGAAGACCTCGCCGGTTGGGACGCCTGCATTTGGGGCCTGGGCATCAGCACCGTCGGACTCGGCGAAGCCGCCTACGCCGAAGTCACCGAGGAACTGACGCTGCTTTGGGCCCGTGCGTTGCTCGCGAAGAATCCGAACCTGAGCTTCTGCTACTGCTCGGCCGCCGGCGCGGACGGCTCGGCGATGTGGGCGCGCGTGCGCCAGCGCGTCGAATGCGAGTTGCAAACGATGCCGTTTCGCCATGTCGGCGCAGTGCGTCCCGCGTATATCCAACCCGGCCCCGGCATCAAAAGCAAGGTGAAGCTCTACCAGGCGTTCATCGTGATGGTCAAACCGGTGTCTGGTCTGCTGGTGAGTCTTCTACCGTCGATGGCGACGACGTCGGAGCGGTTGGGGCGGGCGATGTTGCGCGTCGTCCAAGGGCGTGCCGACCGCTTCATCTTGGAGTCGGCGGATATCAATCGGATCGGCGCATGAGTGAATCGGGGATCGGGCGCGCCGCCAGGCCGCTGCCCAATCCCCCGAGACTGCCCCCGCTGATTAGGCTGGCACCATCATTTCAGCGATGCTCTTCTCCACTGCTTTCCAGTCGGCTTTGAAGTTCTTGGCGAGATCTTTCGCCATGGCGTCGGGGAAAACTTCTTCTTCACCGTTGGCAATGGCGGCAAGAGTAGCGTCGGCGACTGCGGAGGGCGGCTCTTTGGGCATATCGAGCGGTTCGGCCATTTCCGTGTCGATCGGACCGGGGTAGACGCCGGTGACCAGGATGCCCTTGTGGGCTAGTTCCGCACGAACCACTTGAGTCACGGAGTGAAGCGCCGCTTTGGAGGCGCTATACCCGCTGAAGAGCGGAAAGTTAACCAAACTCGCGACGGAGTTTAGGACCACGATCGCTCCGCCGCCATTGGCTTCGATCACAGGGGCAAAGGCCCGCATCACGTCGGTCGTCCCGAACAGGTTCACTGCGACGTCCTGACGCATGCCCGAGGCGCCGGCTTCCGCGAACAGGAAGCTGCCGTTGGCGACGCCGGCGTTATTGATCAGCACCGTTACATCGGTCGCTTTCGAGGCTGCGCTCGCGATCTGAGCGGGATTGGAGATATCGAGAGCGAAACCTTCGACGACGCCTGGATGGGCGGCGACGAGATACTGCACCGACTCAGCTTTCCGAGCGGTGGCGTAGACTTTGCGGGCTCCGGCTTTGACGAGCGCTTCCACATAGGCGCGGCCAATACCGCGATTAGCGCCAGTGACGAGTGCCACGGAGCCTTTGGGATCAATTTTGGGCATTTCTTCTCCTGCCTTTCTAGTTCTATGGGTTCGGCTGAAAGGTTATGCCGAGCCTGGACGATAAACATTTGCGACTGGGATTGGGGGCGATGGCGACTGCCTATAGCTTTAGTTTCCTGCAGCGGTCCTTGGCTTCTGTGCTGTTCTTCTTATTGATGCCGGGCGGGCGAATTGGTTGCAGACAAAGTTCGGCAAGAGTTGGCGGACCGTACGGGATTTGAACCCGTGACCTCTCGGCTGACAACCGAGCGCGCTGCCTGACTGCGCCAACGGTCCCTAGGATCGGAGATCAGGGAGATTGGAATCGAAGGCGGGACTTGAACCCGCGTCTCTGAGTTCGTAGCCCGGGATCCTCTCTTTGAACGACTCCGGCGTTTCGGGAAAAGACCGGCGCCGCTGAGGCGCCGGCCGGTTAATCGGACTGGATAGTCACGGTGCGCTCCAACAGCGCGTTCATGCCGCCGACGACGGTGATCTTGTCGACCTTGTCGGCGATCTTCTCGAGCGACTCGAGTTCCTTCAAGCGAACAAGCAACGGGTTCTCGCCCATCAGCTTGGCGGTGTTGAGCAACGAACGAGTCGAGGCGACCTCTTCGCGCCGGCGAATCAAGTTGGCCTGCGCCTGCTTCTCCGCCGTCACGACCAGGTTGAGGACTTCGCGCACATCGCCCGGAAGCACGACATCCTTGATGGCGATGACGCCGACGCGGACGCCGAGGCCTTCCATTTCGCGACGTACGGTTTCGGCAACCGCAGCGTCGAGGTCAGTCTTCTCGGCCAGCATTTCCTCCAGAGTCCGCTTGCCCAGGTACTGGCGCACGGCGATCTGAACAGTGCGGTAAAGATGCTCGTGGACGTCCATCACGCCCGCGCGAGCCGCAGCCGCGTTGACGACCTGGAAGACCGCCGAGACATTGACGCGAATCGACACCTTGTCGGCGGTCAGGATCTCCTGCCCGCTCACCTCAAGGGTCTGCCGGCGCAACTCGGCGACGGTGACCTTCGGCTGAGCGACTGCCGACCAGAAGGCGTAGGCGCCCGGTTCGAGTTCGCGAATCAGGCGGCCATCCAGATGGACAAGACCGCGCTTGCCGTCTTCGACCATCGTCAACAGCGCTAGCGAACGCGCGCCCAATCGAGCCAGCGGAGCCACCAACCGCGCCGGGACTTCCGGCTCGGCGACGACGTCAATCAACTCGCAAGTCACCGCGATCCAGGCGCGCCAGTAGAGCACGCGCTGGCCCGGGCCCACGACGCGAGCGAGCTTGCCGTCGAAGTAGACCACGGCCACCTCCGCATCGCCGGTTTCGACGATGACGAAGTGCTGCGCGGCGACCTCCGGGCGCTGGGCGACGATGAAGTCGGCCCAAGCGCTCACGACCTGCGGCTCGCGGGTGTTGTGCGACTCGGTCTCCATGCCGAGGCCGAACAGCCAGTAGGCGCCCGGTTCAAGAATGGCCGCGAAACGGCCCTTACGGGTAAGAACAACGCGCTCGTTGTCAGTCACAATCAATCGACGAATCATCACAACACCTCCTTCCCTTAATTCCTTACTTGCTTGAGTTAGAAGATCCCCGGGACGCGCTCACGCCCTCTCTGGCGGGCGACCGCTAGAGCCAAGCCGACGCACAAGGACGCACGCATCCTTATGGTTCACTCGGCAGTTTCAACGGAAGCTCAAGGCCGAGATTGCGCTGCCGAACCAACACCGCGAAGCGCTGCAGGAAGGCCGAACGCGGCCCGGTTCACTCGGTTTTGGCCTGATGTGCAATCAGACGGATAACGGGATTCGAACCCGTGGCTGTCAGCTTAGAAGGCTGATGCTCTACCCACTGAGCTATATCCAGGTTTGGAGTTCAGAGCCTTGATCCCCGCCGGCATACGGTAACTCAAAGAGCCCGCACCAATGGGGACTTGGGAACCCCGATTTATTGGCGTGAAACAACATAGTGGCCTCCGAACTCGAAAAGAATAACACCACTAAATAGTGGTGTCAATACTAAAGATCGAAATGAAGCCTGTGGAGATGCTGTTTGAGTTCCGCGGCGCAACGGGCTTCTAAGTCGCGGAGTTCTTGGGCTCGCTGGGCGTCGCGCGTAAGGAGTCTTAGGCAGCGCAAGCGGAAGAGTCTCCGGCGGAGCCGCGCCGTGGCGGCCTGGTCGCTGCCGTTGGCCCAGAATCGAAGCACCTGCGGTAAGAATACATTAGAGATTCTGGTTACTCACAGAGCTGCGCTAGGCGATGTTCTGCTGTCGTCAGCTTTCGGCCCACACAATTGAGCCGGTTGTGACCACGCACACGGGCTGGACGACTGATAGACTGATCGCCGGGCACGTAGGCTAGCTGTATGAATCGTACTTACTGGATTTTCGCGGTGTTGTTGTTCGTCAGTTCCGCGTCGGCTCAAAACACCGGACTTGGACGCAGCGCGCCGGGCGGCGCCGCGACGGGAAGAGTCGGGGGCGATCTTGGCGGGCAACCCGGCATGAACAGCGGAGGCGGTTTCAACAGCGGGCCTTCGACTTCGCGCGCCGCGCGTCCGCTCTTCATCTCCGGCAAAGTCGTCGTGTCCTCGGGCGAAGTTCCGCTCGAGCCGGTTTCCATTAAGCGTCTCTGCGGGCCGCAGTCTTACTTGGAGGGCTACACGGACCAGAAGGGCAATTTCAGCTTCCAGGTAGGAGGCAACACGGCGTTCGCGATGACCGATGCCTCGATCGGTTCGGCGGCGCCGGGCATGCCGCAGGGCAGCGCCAGTAGCGTTTTCAGCGGCTCGGAAAGCGAGATTGGCCTGGGCATCGACCTGACCGGCTGCACATTGGTTGCGGATGCGCCCGGCTATCGCTCCAGTTCGCTCTTTCTGTCCCGCCGCCGCAGTTTTGACCGCCCCGATGTAGGGACGATCACCTTGACGCCGCACGGCGGTTCTCCGGATATTTTCGTCAGCGCAACGTCGCTGGCCGCGCCAAAAAAAGCCAAGGCGGCTTTTGAGAAGGCCATCAAAGAACTCAACAAAGGCGCCCGGGCCGATCCCCAAAAGGCGCTTGGCGAACTTGAGAAGGCGGTGACCGAGTATCCGACCTACGCCGCAGCGTGGACGGTCATGGGTGAGACGAAGCAGCGAATGGGCGATCAAGACGGAGCCGCCTAAGCGTTTGGCCGCGCCATGCAAGCGGACCCGCGATATCTGCGTCCCTACGAGCCGATGGTGCTGCTGGCCGTCAATCGGCATGATTGGGAGCGGGCGGTTGAACTAGCGAATATCGCCTTGGGGCTCGACCAATCGAACGTGAAGCTGCAGTGGTTGAATGCTGTCAGCCATTTTGAGTTGGGCAATCACGATGAGGCTCTGAGCGGTTTCGGCAAAGTAGAAGCCGACGAGGCTGGCGCGATGCAATATCCGCAGACCCACCACATTAAGGGGCTGATCTACTCTCAGCGCGGTCAGTACGCCGAGGCAGTCACGGAGTTGGAGCGGTTTTTGGAAATAGCTCCGGACGGCCCCACGGCGGAAGCGATTCGCGGGCAGATCGCCGATTGGAGGGCCAATGGTGTGGTCTAGGTTTAGACGGCCGCTGGCCGCCGTTGTCGCCGTTGCTGCGGCGATGATCTGCGAACCCCGCGTCTCGGCCGCGGAAGGTCCGTTTGAGCCGGTCGCGTCCTGGCCTGAAGCGTTGGAGTCGGTTCCGATCGCCTACCCGACGTGGATGGACATCGATGCAAAGGGGCTGCTGTACCTGTTCCGTCGCTGTCCGATCCAGTGTTCGGACGCGCCGCACCCCGGGCCGAACGATCCTCCAGGATCGGTGTTGTTGTACGACGCGAACGGCAAGTACCTGCGCGAGTGGGAGCCGAAATCGGGCGGCAAGTGGAAGGAAGGTCACGCGCTGCAGATTGATCGTCACGGTTTTGTCTGGACCACGGACGTGATGCTGCACACGGTGAAGAAGTATTCCGCCGACGGTACGCTGCTCATGACGCTCGGCAAGCAAGGCGTTGCCGGCGAGACCAACGACACCTTCAACAAGCCAACGAACTTGGTTGTGGCTGACGACGATTCGATCTTCGTGACCGACGGCTACGGCAACCAGCGCGTGGTCCACTTCACCAAAGACGGCAAGTTCATCAAGGCTTGGGGCAAGCAAGGGACTGGGCCTGGCGAGTTCCGCATTCCGCATGGCATCGCGCAAGACAGCAGCGGGCGCATCATTGTCGCGGACCGCTGCGGGTTAGGTTCATCCGGCTGCACGGATGGGCGGGTGCAAGTGTTCGACACAAACGGCCGCTACTTGGCGGAGTGGAAGCCACCTAGCGGAGTGCTCGTGCCGCACGCCGTCGCGGTCGATTCCTCCGACCGGCTGTACGTGGACGATGCCCAGAACAACAAGATCTGGATTCTCAACGCGAAAAGTTTGACAGTGATCGAAACGATCGAGGGTCTGTCAGGACACGGCATGAACGTCAGCCCGTCGGGCGATGACATTTATGTGACTGGGTCGAAGGCTGGCGTGCGCCGGTATAGCCGTCGGCGATAGCTCCTTTCATCTGGCAATCGCGATGCCCCCAATCCATGTATGGTTCCAGGGCCATGCAGGAGGTCAGTCCGTTGCTGTTGTTACACTTGCCGCCCAAGTCGAGACGAGCCCCTCGATCCGACGCAGGGTGCGGTTGATCTCCTTTTCCTGTAACGTGATGCCTTTTCGGCGGGGTACGTGTGAGATGCGATCAAGCTCGGTCGTGAGCGCACTGTTCTCTGCTCGCAAATTAGAAACCACGCTCGCAGATGCGAATGGGGTTATGAGTTCAGTGAGTATGACCAGATTTCTCGAAAGCGTTTCCAATCCAGGGATAGCGCTCTGATGGCGACTGCCGACGCATTCCCTGCAGATGCTCGCGCGAACTGATTCCGCACCGGCCATGAATAGCGCTTGCCGAAGCAGTAGTTCCTCGCGACCCCGTCTATTCACCTCCGCCAGTTCTTTGCGGCGTGACTTGAACGGCCAAACTCCATTCTGGGGCCAAATTCGTGCGGCGAGGGCCAGGCATGGGAGCAGGATTTCCGATAGAGACATCCCGCACCTCCGATTTGTTCGGCTGACCTGCCTGAGCCGCTGAGACCGACCAGGGCGCGGGAGTACCGCTAGTCGCGCTGTAGCCGCCCGCCACTTTGCGTCTCTGACTACTGGCTGATACTCTCCTCCGTCTTCGCTACCGACTCAAAGTTCTTGAGCAATCCGTTCTGGACGAAATACATTACGACTTCCGCCCGTGTCGTGCCTAACAAGCCGCTGTTGACGATTCGATCCAGCGCCTTGAGGATCTGACGATTGGGCCGGAGGTATATGCGTTCGTTTTGAGCGGCACGTGGCACAGCGGTTGTAAGCATAAGCAATCGGCATCCATTTAGCAACCGTCTGGCTGCCATTTGGATGCTATAAAACAATAACTTACAAGAATGTTTGAGAAAATGGGAGAGAAAAAGGGGGCAACGCCCGAGTTTGGGCTGGGCGTAGTTTGGCGTTGCGAAGAGGGGTTGGGCGCCGGATTGGCGAATTGTTGAACTGAAGGCCGACGCCCAAAGGGCCCCTCGCAAGAGGGGC
>JAQCLD010000145.1 GCA_027592785.1 Acidobacteriota bacterium | reverse complement strand
CCACTGCAGTGGAGCCCCTGGCCGTATCTCGCCTAGCCAGGGATCTTCTGATTCAGTTGTAGCATGGGGCTCCTAATTTGCTGGGCGAGGGCGGGGGTTCGTGCCTGACCGATCTCGCGCCGATCTGCCATCTTTGGGCTCCGTCCCCTTTGCGCCGTCCCCTTTGCGCTCCCTTTGCGCTCTTTGCGCCTCCCCTTTGCGCCGTCCCTTTGCGCCGTCCCCTTTGCGCCCGCTCGATCTCCCCCGTCCTCTTTGGCCCCGTGGTAAAATCCGCGAGACTAATGGTCAATTCTGCGGAGTACGATGCTGCCTTTTCTTCCCTGCAACAGCTTGTGGGGGACTATGGCAACTTGCACGGGGATCTCAACGAGGCTGAGACGAGATTCAAGATTATCGACCGGCTATTCCTCGATGTTCTCAGGTGGGATCGGCAGGATTTTTCAATAGAACGACATCACGATAGAGATTACACGGACTACGAATTCACCTATCCCCGGCGCTTCCTTATCGTCGAGGCCAAGAGGAGCGGCGCCCCGTTCGATGTTCCTCTCGGACTGTCGGGACTGAAGCACAGGCTTCGTAGCTTACGCAGGGATAACCCCGGTCTTGGTAGTGCAATCGATCAGGTCACCGACTATTGCAAAAAGCGCGGTGTACCTCTTGCGGCAGTTGCCAACGGTCCGCAGCTCGTACTGTTTGCTGCGATAAGGATCGACGGAATTCCTCCAGACGAAGGTTACGCCTTCGTATTCAGATCGCTCGATGCGATGCTGGAGGAGTTTCGGACCCTTTGGAACTTCTTGGCGAAGCCCGCTATCGCTGAGCAAGCGCTCTCGAAGGCGCTGGTTTCGGGTGACACCGGCTCCGTACCAGCGAAACTTTCCACAACTATTCCGCAGTACCCAGGCATCCGCGACCGTGATCTTCTCCAAGCCGATCTCCGAATTGTTAGCGAATTAGTGTTTGAGGGCGTATCCAAGGACCGAAAGCTCGAAGCTAACTTCCTAAAAGAGTGCTACTGCCCTACAGGTGCCCTCTCGCAATATGCGTTGGCCAGCAAGCAGATTCTCCGTACGCGTTATGCGGGGTTATTCGACACCAACCAGCCTCGGCCAACGCTCGACTCCGCGACAACGAAGAAAGGAGTGAACCCGGATTTTGTGGACCTTCAGGGCGGTCTCTCGAGAAGGCCGGTTCTGTTGATCGGGGATGTGGGCGTTGGCAAAACAACCTTCATCCGCAACCTGATGATCCTGGACGATGAAGATCTTTTTAAAGAGTCGATGTCCTTCTATATCGATTTGGGGGCCGGTGCAACACTCACTGGAGTCTCTCAGTTCGTCCTTCAAGAGATCGTTCGCCAACTCCAGAGCAGGGCACGGATCCGTTCGAAGATCGGATCGTCCGGGGCATCTACGATCTTGAACTCAAACGGTTCGCCAAAAGTATCTACAAGAGTCTCGCAAAGTCAGACCCTGCTGGATATGCCGGAGAAGAACTCGCGTTCTTGAAGGGGAAGACTAACGATCTCTCAGAGCACTTGGCTGCCACAGTCAGACATCTGGTCAAGGCTCGAAGGAAACAAGTTGTCTTGTTCATCGATAACGCAGACCAAAGGGATGACATCGTCCAGCAAGAAGCGTTTCTCGTGGCTCAGGAGTTGGCTGATCGCTGGCCCGTGACTGTATTCTTAACACTCAGACCTGAGACGTTTCATGCATCCACCAAACGTGGCGCACTTAGTGGATACCATCCCAAGGCGTTCACTATAGAGCCACCGAGAATCGACGAGGCGCTGAGGGCCCGAATACGATTTGCCAAGAAACTTACGCGTGGCGATTTAGAGTTAGCAAAAGTAGAGCGTATCGGAATTCAACTCGAGTCGCTCCATACCCTGTTAGAGGTTGTCGAGAAATCACTGGAAGGAGGTCGTGAACTGATTTCCTGTATCGAGTGCATTTCGAGAGGCAATGTTAGGATGGCGATTCAGATTCTGAGCGACTTCTTCGGGAATGCGCATGTCGATACGAATCGCATGCTTTCGATTGCCAGAGAATCTGGGACTTACGTCGTTCCCTTGTGGGAACTGCTCGCTGCGATCATTTACGGCGATACGGAGTACTACGACCCCGAACGATCGCCGGTTGCCAACCTGTTCGACGTGCACCGCAATGACCCCAAAGAGCATTTCCTGCTCCCAGTATTGCTGGCGTTCCTCCGCCAGCCAGGCCCGTTTGGGGCCGACAACGGATTCGTTGAGAGCGGACCGATTTACGAGAGGGTCCAGTCGCTGGGTTTCACCCCTGATCAGATCGATCACGCACTGTTGAAGTCTATGAAGTCGGGCTTAGTAGAAACTGTGGGTCGAAGAATTGGGGACGGAGATGTTGCCAGGTCGACAGCTTTTCGGGTGACGTCTAGAGGGGACTATCAGGTCTCGCGTCTTTGCGGAATGTTCACCTATCTTGACGCCGTGATTGTTGATACGCCTATTTTTGATGAAACCGCTCGTCAGGCTCTACGCAGCGGCGGCCTTGCTGTGGCGATGGTTGACAGAGTGCGCCGAGTGGATCTTTTCTCGAAGTACCTGACGGGGATTTGGGAGACGGCGGGACTGCAAGGGAGCGACTTCAGTTGGCAGGATCGCTCCCGAGAATTGGAAGAAGAGTTGGCGAAAATTCGATCGCGCCTCGCGCAGCGAACTATGAAGTATTGAGGTATTAGAGGTTCGTCGTCGGGAGCTATCGACAAGAGTCTGGTGAAGAGTCTGGCCACAGGCAGCGAATAGGCCCGCTTGCACCCGCCTGCTAACGTAGAACCAGAACGGCCCGCTCTGTGAGCGGGCCGTTCTGCGTTCGCAGCCATCCCCATGCCGTACCCTTCGCCGTTGGACGTTCCGCCTCGCCCCAGCGAGCCCGCGACTCGGCAAGAATTTCCGCTTGATTCGACCCCAAAACCTTCGATTGGTAATCGAATCAACAACTTAGGCCAATTTGGCGGCGGAACAAAGCGGAAATCAACGGAACGGCGCGGAAATGCGCGGCGCCTGAGGGAAGTCCCCGGCGCCAATCGGAATGCCGCCGGAACGCTTCTCCCCCGCCCGCTTCTCCCGACGCCCACGGCTTGCCGCCCTGGGCCAACGTTACGTCGCCCTGCTGGGGCTCAAGAGGTGGACGCTGGCGCGGGAGATGGTGTGGGTTACGGTTGTCGGCGGGTGAAGAGACCCCTCTCTTGAGTTTGGGGCTCGGATGGAAGGCCGCGGCCCCGCACTTGCGTTTGGGGTTCGGATGGAAAGAGGGCGCGGGTTCCACTGGTTTACGGAGGAGCGTCCTGGCAAGTCCACTGAATTGCCCCAGCCCCAGTGAATTTACCTCTAGGGGGAAATACTCCTTGGCGATACATCATGGCAGGGATATGATGATTCATAGGAGTTCGGAATGCAGACCCAGTTGTTAGCATCGCCGGCGGTCCGGCCCCTGGGGGGCAGGGACGCGGTACGGATATTGGTGGCGGCAGATCGCGTTGCGGCGCGGTTGACGCTGAAGGCCGTACTCGAGAAAAGCGGTTATCTTGTTGATTCTGCAGCTTCTTATGCGGAAGCAATGGACAAGATTGAGAACAGCCAGTTCGACCTCGTCCTGTGCGACATGAGGAATGACAAGCCAGCGGCGGATCGCCTGATCACTATGGCCAAGGGGCAAGAATACCGCCCCGCGACGGCACTTCTACAAATTACTGGAGACGACGCCAGTGACCAGGACGAGTTCCTGGTGGAACCGGTGGATGTGCCCGAATTGCTGACCGAGATCACGGATCTGCTGGCCTCTAGGGCCGCTGATCGCGCACTGCGCACTGCCCGCCGGGCGTCCTGATACCCCCTGTTACGGGAACTTCCACTAGCATGGAAAGCATGCTGCGCCGCGGCTGCTTGTTGTTGGCGTTCTTGTGCCTGCCGTTCGCGGCTGCCGCACAAGAACTGAGCCTAGAGGAAATCTTCACCGCTGACGGACTCGCCGGTTCGCGACCGGAACAGCTGCAGTGGAGTCCCGACGGCGCTTCGCTGACCTACATTCTGGAGAATGCGGGCAACGGCCAGCGGAACTTGTGGGTTGCCGACGCCAAGGCCGGACGCCCGCGAGTGTTGGTCAGTCACGCACAGCTCGCGACGCTCGCCCCAGCGCTGAACGATGCCACCGGGGACGAGCGCGAGCGCGAGAGGCGGCGCAGATACGCGGTGGCCAGCTACCTGTGGTCGCCGGATTCGGGGAGCCTACTGTTCACCAGCGCTGGAAGTTTGTTCTTGTACGAGCTGGAAAGCGGTCGCGCGCGGGAGCTGACGCCGGGGCTGGACGAGGTCAAGCATCCGAAGTTTTCTCCGGACGGGAAGTTCGTTTCCTTCGTTTACGAACACGACTTGTGGCTCGCGGATTTGGAGGACCGCCGATTGCGACGGCTTACGACAGGCGGCTCGCCTGACGTGCTGCACGGCGATCTGGATTGGGTCTACCCCGAGGAATTCGGCGTCCGAGACGGACACCTGTGGTCGCCGGATTCGCAGCGGATTGCGTGCCTTGAGACGGATCAATCGAAGGTGCCCAGGTATCCGCTGACCGCACTGACGACGGCGCAGGCGACCGTCGATATGCAGCGCTATCCCAAGGCGGGCGATCCGAATCCGAAAGTGCGCTTGGGAGTGTTGGAGATTAGCGACCCCCGCTCGGAAGTGAGCTGGTTCGACCCAGGCGCGGAGTACTTACCTCGATTCTCTTGGGCGCCCGATCAGCGCTTGATCGTCCAGTCGCTTGATCGTAGCCAGAAGAACTTGCGGGTCGAGTCGATCGATACGTCGACGGGTAAGCGCACGGCGCTACTGGGCGAGAGGGATGCGAATTGGATCAACATCCACGACGACTTACGGTTTCTCGCAGGCGGCAACGGGTTTCTGTGGAGCTCGGAGCGGTCAGGGCTGCGACGCCTCTACCTGTATGAAAGCGACGGAACGCTGGTGCGTCAGCTGACCGAAGGGAACTGGGAAGTTTCGGCGGTTGCGGGGGTCGACCAAGAGGCGGGGATCGTTTATTTCACCGCCAATCGCGACAATGCGATCGGCTCGGACCTCTACGCGGTGCAATTGACCGGCGGCGAGGTACGACGCTTGACGAGTGGTCTCGGCGTTCACCGGGTGACGATGAACCCAGGGCCGACGGCGTATGCGGATGCACACTCGACGCTGCGGGCGCCGGAGACGGTCGTCATCGGGTCGCCGGGCGGGGAACCTGAGCGGGTGATTCACGAGCCGCAAGCGGTCGAGCGGTCGGCCTGGGCGGAGCCGGAACTGAGCGTCATCGAGACTGAGGACGGGGCTCAGATCCGCACGCTCTTGCTGAAGCCGCGGCGACTAGAGCGGGGCAAGAAGTACCCGCTGGTGATTTACGTCTACGGCGGCCCGCACGCGCCGACGATTCGAGACGCCTGGGATACGCGGGGACGCTACCAGTTCCACCAACGGCTGGTGCAGCAGGGATTCGTTGTGGCCTACGTGGATGGCCGGGCGTCGTCGCGCATGGGTCACAAGTACGAAGCGGCCGCGGCAAAGAACTACGGCCCGACGGCGTTGGCAGACCAGCTCATTGCGGTGGAACGATTCAAGCAGTTGCCGTTCGTGGACCCGGACCGTATCGGCATTTGGGGTTGGAGCGGCGGCGGGTTTGCGACCTGCTTCGCACTGACCCATAGCGACGTGTTTCGGGCAGGGATTGCGGTCGCGCCGGTAACGGACTGGCGCTTCTACGATTCGATCTACACGGAGCGCTACATGGGGCTGCCGAGTGACGAGCCAGTGGCCTACCGCAGAACGTCGGCGTTAGAAGAAGCGGACAGGCTGCAGGGGCGGTTGATGTTGATGCATGGCACGTCGGACGACAACGTGCATCCGCAGAACACGATTGCCATGATTGACGCCTTAATTGATGCGGGGAAATCGTTCGACTTGCAGCTCTACCCGGGGCAAACGCACGGCATATCGAGCGAGAAGGATCGGCTGCACTTGTTCCGCACGATGGAGCAGTTTTGGATTCGCGAGCTTCGCGACGTTTCGGATTCAAAGTGACGCGGCGCGATTGCTAAACTTGCGGCAGCTATGTCGCATATTCTCGCCCTCGATGAAGGAACCTCCAGTGCTCGGGCGCTGATTTTCAATCACGACGCCAATGTCGTGGCTTCGTATCAATCGGAAATCGTCTGCCACTACCCGAAAGAGGGTTGGGTGGAACAGGACCCGCGGGAGGTCTGGAAATCTCAACTGAACGCCGCCAAGTACTCCATTGAGAATGCGCATCTAAAGGTGGCGGACATTCAGGCGATAGGCATTACGAACCAGCGTGAGACGACGGTCGTTTGGGATCGCGTCACGGGCCGGCCGGTGGGTCCGGCGATCGTCTGGCAATGCCGCAGGACGGCGGAAGTCTGCAAGCATCTGACGGCGGAGAAGCACGGGCACGAAGTCACCGAGCGGA
Source organism: Acidobacteriota bacterium (assembly GCA_027592785.1). Classification (GTDB taxonomy): domain Bacteria; phylum Acidobacteriota; class Terriglobia; order Bryobacterales; family UBA6623; genus CAMPKL01. The sequence continues at coordinate 687 of JAQCLD010000145.1, read as the reverse complement.
CCGGGCTGGTTATCGACGCGTACTTCTCGGCGACGAAAATCGCTTGGATCATCGATCACATTCACGATGGAAGATCGCGGGCTGAGAATGGCGACTTGGCTTTCGGGACGATGGACTCGTGGCTGGTTTGGAACCTGACCGGGGGCCGCGAACACATCATCGACATAACGAATGCGTCGCGGACTTTGCTCATGAACTTGAACGATGGCGCTTGGGACGACGAGATGCTGAAGCTATTTGGCATTCCCAAGGCGATGTTGCCGAAGATCGTGCCATCGTGCGGCGTGATCGCGACGACGAACGGCGATCTGTTGGGGGCTGAGATCCCAATTGCGGGCATCGCCGGAGATCAACAAGCAGCGCTGTTTGGGCAGGCCTGCTTCCGGCCTGGGTTGTCCAAGAACACCTATGGCACGGGATGTTTTCTGTTGCTCAACACGGGCGAAGAGCGGCCGACGTCGAAGAACGGTTTGCTATCGACCACGGCCGCGTCTCAGGACGACAAGGCGCGCTACGCGCTGGAAGGCAGCATTTTCGTCGGAGGCGCGGTCATCCAGTGGCTGCGCGACGAGCTGAAGATGATCCATAGCGCGGCGGAGTCGGAAACTTTGGCGAAAAGCGTGCCGGATACGGCGGGGGTGCATCTGGTGCCGGCGTTCGTGGGGTTGGGAGCTCCGCACTGGGATG
>JAQCLD010000144.1 GCA_027592785.1 Acidobacteriota bacterium | reverse complement strand
TGCCGTTCCACTCCAAGCTGGTCTAGTTTTCCGGCGCCGCCCTGGTCTATTTTTACTCCGCCCTTGACAACTTTGGTCGTGCGCCGCTCAACGGCGCCTTTAGCGGCTTAGCACTCTCCGCAGCCGGCCCATTCGCGGCCGTCGCGCCCCAACAGTTCGTCTGCTTCTTTCGGTCCCCAGGTCCCGGCAGCGTAGTTCGGGAAGTTGCGCGGCGTTAGCGCTTCCCACAAGTCGAGGATCGGCGTCACAATCTTCCAGCTCGCCTCCGTCATATCTGCGCGCTGGAACAGAGTCTGGTCGCCGCACATGCAGTCGTAGAGCAAGCGCTCATACCCTGTGCTTGGCGTCGTGCCGAAGTAGTCCTCGTACTGGAAGTTCATATCCACCTGTCCCAGCTTCAAGATCGGTCCCGGCACCTTGGCCCCAAAACTCAGCGAGATGCCTTCGTCCGGCTGTAAGCGGATGACCAGTCGGCTGGACGGTAACCGCGATACTTCGGTCTTGCGAAACAACGTGAAGGGCGCCTTGTTGAACTGAATCGATATCTCCGTGGCGCGCAACGGCAAGCACTTGCCGGTCCGCAAGTAGATCGGCACGCCCGCCCAGCGCCAGTTGTCGAGCGTCAACTTCATGGCCACGAACGTCTCGGTGCCGGAGTCCCGCGGTACGCCAGGCTCGCCGCGATAACCTTCCACCTTCTCGCCGTTTGCTGTTCCGGGCCCGTACTGTCCGCGCACCGCCAGCTGCAACGCCTCTTCTGGCGAAAGAGGTGCGAGTGACCGCAGTACTTTGGCCTGTTCGTCGCGAACCGCAGCCGCCTCGAACGAAATCGGCGGCTCCATGCAAGTCAGCGAGATCAGCTGAAAAATGTGGTTCGGCACCATATCCCGCAGCGCGCCGGACTTGTCGTAGTAGCCCCCGCGATCTCCGACTCCGATGCTTTCGGCCACGGTGATCTGCACGTGGTCGATATACCGGTGGTTCCACAGCGGCTCGAAAATACCATTGGCGAAACGGAATACCAAGATGTTCTGCACTGTCTCTTTTCCGAGATAGTGATCGATACGGTAGATCTGATCCTCGGTCAGCGTTCGCCCCAGCTGCTGGTTCAGCTCACGCGCCGACTTCAGGTCGTGCCCGAAGGGTTTCTCGAACACCACGCGCCGCCATCCGCCGACTTCCTCTTCCTGCGTTAGGCCGGCTTCGCGCAGCTGTTCGCAGACCGGCCCGAAAAAGCGCGGCGCCGTGGCCATGTAGAAGAAGTAGTTCTTGATGCCCGCCGTCTTGCCGAATCCTTCCAGGCGCTCGCGGAGCCGTCGGTAGGTATCTGGATCCGCGGCGTCGCCTGCCATATAGTGAACCCGGTCCGCCAGCCAATCCCAGATCGCCGGGTCAGTCTTGACCGTCGCGAACTTCGCCATGTCCTCGCGCAGCTTCTCGCGAAATTCCTCGTCGCTCATTTCCCGCCGAGAAATGCCGATGATCGCGAAGTCATCGGGCAGCAATCCGTCCTGGCGCAGGTTGTACAGGGCAGGAATCAGTTTGCGCTTCGTTAGGTCGCCCGAGGCGCCGAAGATCGCCATCGCATTGGGAGCTGCACGCTGCCCGTCGTTGTCGGCCATAAACCCTATTCTCCTAAACGCTGACGAGGAACTCTAAACAAGGGCTTGGCCGATTGCGGCCGCGAGACGTTTGAGGCCGGCTTCCACATCCGATAGATGGACGCGTAACGCACGACGCTTGCGCTCTTCCAGCACGGTGAAGTCTCCGCGTGCTTGCGCTGCCTTGACGATGCCGAAGCTATAGTCGCGGCCCGGGACGGCGACGTCGTTTGCGTCGTCGCAGGTAATCTGCACGACCACGCCTTGGTTCGGTCCGCCCTTGTAGGCCTGGCCCGTCGAGTGCAAGAAGCGCGGCCCAAAGCCCAGGCACGTTGCCGTCTTCTTGGCGTCGCGAATCTTCATGCGCACAGCCTGCAGCGCCTGCTCGTGTGCATCGTTCATTTCGATGTAGCCCAACAGAGCGACGTAATCGTTAGCGCCGATCTGATCCAGATGAGCCCTGAGGTAGCCCACAAGCGTTGGCGTATCAGCTGCTTGCGCCAGCGTCGCGGCATAGCTCTTATCGGCAAATAACTTGACGCCGTCGTTCTCAAAGAAGGGCGCCTCCGCAGGCAACGACTTGGTCTTCTCAAACTCCTCTGTCAGTTTGCGGCTGGCGATCTTACTCGCTTCCACATCCGGCTGGTTGAATGGATTGATCCCCATCACCGAGCCAGCCACGGCAGTGGCAAACTCCCAACGGAAAAATTCCTGACCGAGATTCGCCGCCTCGAGGCACTGGATGCGCACAACCGGGTGACCCGCTTGCTCTAGAGTCTGCAACGCACGGTCGGAGGGCCGATCTGCTCCCAGCCCGATCTGCACAAAGACCCGATCCGCGCCGTAAACCTCGGGCGCGCCCAGCGATTCCATGTCGACCGGAATGATCGCCTTGCCCAACTTACCGGTGGACTCGGCGACGAGTTGCTCCAGCCAAGCGCCAAGCGATTCCAGCTCCTTCGAAACGACCAACGTCAGCTTGTTCTTGCCCGCGTTTGCGTAGCCGCCCAGCAGCAATCCCAAGCTCGCGCCTGGATTCTCCGCCGGGTCGTCCTTCTTGCACGCTTCGGCCATTTGCTGTGCGCGCTTCAAAAAATCCAGCGCGTCCAGGCCTGCCGCGGCAGCCGGCGCCATGCCGAAATTCGACAGTGCCGAGTAGCGCCCGCCAATTTCTTTCAACCCGTAGAGGATCTTGCGATAGCCGTCGCGATCGGCAATCGATTCCAGCTCCGAACCCGGATCCGTCACGGCGATGAAGTGGGCGCCCGGGGCGCCGCCCAATACCGCGCCCGCTCGCTCGAAGAAGTGCCGCCGCATGATGTCCGGTTCCAGCGTCGTTCCCGACTTGCTCGAAACGAAAAATAGCGTCTTCGCCAGATCGACTTTCCGCTCCGTCGCCAGCACTTGCGCCGGATCGGTCGAGTCGAGCACGTGCAGCTTCGGAAACCCTTCTTGTTGCCCAAACGTCCGCGACAAAACATCCGGGCACAAACTCGATCCGCCCATCCCCAACAACAGGATGTCCGTGAATCCTGCCTGGCCAATGTCTCGTTTCAGCTCAATCAACTGATCCGGGCGGGCCAACTGTTGCTCGGCAATGTCCAGCCAAGCAACCCATTTTGATTCGTCGCTGTCCGTCCATACCGACGCATCGCCCTCCCACAAGCGGCGCACAAAGGCGCCGCTCCGCCACTTCTCGATCAGCGCCGAGTCGGCCTCCCAGCGCGGCGGAAGTTGCAAAGTATTGAGTAAGTTAGGCATCGGAGAACATATCGGCGAACAGGCCCGCGGAGAACACCCAGTCTAACATCGCCCCCGTGGACTCATTCGGCGCCGCGACGCTTCCCATCGCTACCATGACGGTCGGATTGTCCCCAACTGCAAGTACGGGCGAACTCCGCTTCGCCCCGGCAACCACAGCGCTGAGCAAGACCTCCGGTTTCATTGCCGACGCCGGTTTCACGCACTCGCTGACGCCCGCGCGCAACTGCACCTACGGGTGCCTTTACTGCTACGTCCCGACGCTGCGAATCCACGGCGGTCTGCGCAAGGAAGACTGGCAGCGCTGGGGCCAGTTCAGCACGGTCAAAGAAAATGTTCCCGCACTGCTCGCCAAACAACTGCGCCCCGATCAGCGCATTTACTGTTCGCCGCTCACCGATCCCTACCAGCCTGCCGAGCGCGAAGCCTCGTTGATGCCTCAAGTTCTCGGCGAACTCAGCGCCGCGCCGCCGGAAGTCTTCGTCATCCAAACACGTGGTCCGCTCATCCTCCGCGACCTCGATCTCCTGTTAGAACTCGCCCAGCGAACCCTGCTGCGCATCAGCTTCTCGATCACCACTAACCGCGAAGATATACGCCGCATCTTCGAGCCTCACTGCGAGCCGGTCGCCGAACGCCTCGCCGTAATGAAGGAACTCGCCGACGCCGGGCTCCGCGTTCACGCCACGCTCGCCCCGCTGTTACCTTGCGATCCCGAACAGCTCGTCGATCAAGCGATGGCGGCCTCAAACGAAGCGCTAATCGTCGACCCGCTCCACGTTCGCGCGACCAAGAGCCAAGGCGCCACGACCCGCGACGCCGCCCACCGCCTGTGCGCCGCCAAAGGCCTCGAAGAATGGCTTGACCCCGCGTTCCAGCAGCAGATCGTCGAACGCATGCAGCAACGCGCCGCCCGCCAGGGAAGGCTCTGCGGCGCGGGAGTGCAGGGCTTTTCCTGGCTGGCTAAAACTGCGACTTAAACTGTTCGAACTGCGCCTCAAGCTGCGCGATCTTTTCTTCCAATTCGGTAACGCGTTGTTCCAGGCCGCTGCGTCTGACCGGCGCCGCCGCGCCTGCCGCAAACTCCGCTTCGTCGATCGGACCCATCAGCAAGTGCGCATAGCGGGCCTCTTTCGTACCCGGCTGCCGCGGCAACTGCGCCACCAAGGCCAGCGTCTCTCGCGTACGCAGTTCTTCGATCGTTTCTTCGACTTCCGCGAGTGAAACGAACTCATACATGCGGTTCGTCCGTTGGCGAATTTCTCCCGGCGTCTGCGGACCCCGCAGCAACAGCACACAGATCACAGCCGCCCGTTCTTTGTTCAAGCGCAACGCATCGTTGGCCACATGACGAAAGCGCGGCACGCGCGAATCGGAACTCGTAATGCGCCGCGTCAGTCCTTTCTCTTGCAGACGGTCCAGCGCCGCTTGCACCAGCGCATCGTCGTACTCCACCACCGGGTCGCGGCTCGACTTCTGATTGCAGGCCGCAATCAAACTCTTCAGCGTCAGCGGATAGTAATCCGGCGTGGTCATCTCCTTCTCGAGCAGACAACCTAAAACGCGCGCTTCTTCCTCATCCAACAAAACCGAATCAAGCGAGTCGGCCTCGATGCTTCTGAGACTGCCCAGCGGCGCCGAACGAAGAGTGCGATAGTCCATAGACCTTCAGTTTAGCCGCGACGGGCTTGTCCCTTCTTGCCCAATAGCGTGGCCAAGAATGGCCGCGTGGCACCTTGTGCCTACTCACCCGGTTCCTCGATTTCGAACTCGAGATCCAAAGTCGCCTGCACTGCTAGATAACCGACCCCACTATTCGGGATAGACCAGTTCTGTCCCGATTGCCCAGTCGAGTCTGCGTAGCTCACGGAGATGTTCTGCATTACGGACGGCTGACCGCGCGAGCGTCGCGCATTGCCGCCGCCAACTTCGTACCAAGTCTGCAACTTCGTCTCCGCGGAGAAAACGTCCGACGGCCGCTCCGACACCGAGAACCCGCCCACGCTGGCCAGATCCTGCGCTTTCTCATACGCGGCCTGCAGCGCCAATGCACGTGCCTGATCAGCATACTTGCGCAACTCGGACGTCCGGAAATCGATGTTGTGAATGTAGTTGGCGCCCGCGTCTAGCGCACTCATCAACGTGTCTTCAAACTTGTCCACGTCTCGCAAAGTTAGTACTACGGTTCGTTGCACGGTGTAGTGATCCACGACCGTACGCAACTGTTGGCTCCGCTGAATCTCTACGTGGGCGAAGTCCACGGCGATATCATCGCCGGCGATGCCTAAAATTCTGGCCGCTTCTCGCACGGACGCGACATTGCGGTCATTTTCTTCCCGAGCTTCCGGGAGTTCACGGTTCCAGGTCTCGACTCCGAGTTGGAGCACCACATGATCAGGGCGCACCTGCACTTCGGCCTGACCCTGTACTCGAATATCCCTTGCCGACGCGACGGAGCACAAGCTGCCGACGGCGGCCGCGCAACAGAACGTCCAAACGGTAACTCGCCGTGTTACAACCATTTCGTCACCCCCTTGTATCGTAACTCCCTACGCATCAGTAACCGGTATGGGTTCCCGCACGCCGGGCAACGGCAATCCAGCCGGTACAGGCATTGCGCGAAGAATAGCAGCCACTCCCCCGCCACCCCCGAAGGGCCGCATCCGGCGAAGGCCGGACAAGCGCGCGCTAGCGCTGCTAAGCTAGCTCTCTTCGAGGAAACCGCTATGCAGAAAGTCAAATGGGGAATCATCAGCACGGCCAAGATCGGCTTGGACCGGGTCATCGGGCCGATGCAGCAGGGCGAGCTTTGCGACATCAAAGCCATCGCCTCGCGCGATCTGGAGAAGGCCAAGCGCGCCGCCGATAAATTGGGCATTCCCAAGGCGTACGGCTCCTATGAGGAACTGCTGGCGGACTCCGATATTGAAGCCGTCTACAACCCACTGCCGAACCACTTGCATGTGCCGCTGTCGATCCAGGCCGCTGAGGCGGGGAAACATGTCCTTTGCGAGAAGCCGCTGTCGATGAACGCCGCCGAGGCTGAGCAGCTCATCGCCGCGCGCGATCGGACCGGCGTGCTGATACAGGAAGCGTTCATGGTGCGCTGGCATCCGCAATGGATGCGGGTGCGCGAGATCGTGCGCTCGGGCGAGATCGGCGAACTGCGCGGCATCCAAGGATTGTTCAGCTACCACAACGTCGACCCCAACAACGTCCGCAACCTCGCCGACATCGGCGGAGGCGGCATGATGGACATCGGCGTTTACCCGACCGTCGTCTCGCGCTACTTATTCGATGCAGAGCCGACCCGCGTCGTCGCCTTGCTCGACCGCGACCCCAACTTTAGGACCGACCGCCTGGGCAGCGTGATCTACGATTTCCCTGCTGGCCAGGCCAGCTTCATGTACTCGACGCAGATGGTCCCCTACCAGCGCATGCAGATCTGCGGAACCAAGGGGCGCATCGAAGTCGAAATTCCTTTCAACGCTCCGGACGATAAGCCGTGCCGCATCTTCATTGACGCCGGCAAAGTTCTCGGCGGCCTCGAAGCGCGCATCGAGTTTCTACCGATCTGCAATCAGTACGAGTTGCAAGGCGATGGCTTCTCGCGGCACATCCGCAACGGCGAGCCGTTAGAGTTTCCCTTGGAGAACGCCGTGGCGCAGATGAAGATCGTTGACGCGAGTTTCCGCTCCGAGAAGTCCCGTACTTGGGAAAACGTCTAGCAGTTGCGACGAAGAATAATCGTATCGACGGGCCTCTTGGCGCGCGCAAGGAAAATATAGGTTCAATCACTACTGTCCGGTTAGAAGTCAAATAGAATCAGCTGGTTAGAGTCATCGAGTAAGAGTTGATGGG
>JAQCLD010000033.1 GCA_027592785.1 Acidobacteriota bacterium | reverse complement strand
GCCGTTCCACTCCAAGCTGGTCTAGTTTTCCGGCGCCGCCCTGGTCTATTTTTACTCCGCCCTTGACAAGGCCTCCGAAGTCCTCGACGTCTCTATCGGGACCGTCCGCTCGCGATTGCACCGCGCCCGCGCTCTGCTGCTCGAAAAGTTATCCCGCAACCAACCCGTTAAGGCTTCGCTGCTAGAGCAAGGAGCCGGGAGGCGCAGATGACGAATTGCCGCCAAACGCAACTGGAGATGATCGGCCCCGCGCTGTCTCTCGAAGCCCTGCAACACCTGGAGAACTGCGCCGCCTGCCGCGCCAGGCTCCGCGCCGAACAAAGTCTGGGCGCCGCGCTCGGCGAAACTCCTTCGTACGATGCGCCCGGGGCCTCATTGAGCCCTCAGCTAGCGGCGGCCTTGCAGCCTCATCGCAGTGCCAGTCGATGGCTGCTGCTCGCCGCGGCGTTGATTCTGATTGCCGGGCCTTCGCTGTGGTTCGCCTTGCGCAAACCCGACGTGCCGCCGCCGGCGCCGGCGCCGGATGAGCGTATTGTTCGTTACACACCTTTCCTTGTCCTGGATCCTTTGAGTCCGGACTTAGCCGCAGGCCGCGGCAGATTAGTTCGAGCCACGTTGCCTTCCAGCGCCCCCGCAGCGTATGGGTTGTTTCTTCCCGATACGCAGGGCTCTGTCGAGGCTGACGTCTTGCTCGGCGATGACGGTGCGATTTACGCCGTTCGCTTTGTTTATTAAAGTCTTAAGTATCAGGAGACTATCCCCATGAACTACAAGTTATTTGTCGCCTGTTTCGTGATTTGCGCCGCAGCCGCGACAGCCCAAGAAGACTTCACCATTACCGCGCCTCCCTCTGGCGACGCCATCTGGGTCGAGGGCCCGGCGGTCACTCGGAACTTCTTTCGGTTCGACGCCGCGCTGGCCGGGCCCGGGATGCGCTTCGAGGGCGAGCCGGTGAAGGATGCGCCCTACTCCGCGGAGGCGATCACCGAATCGACTCAGACACTTTCAGACGGCAACCGCATTCGTCGTGAGAACCGCTCGCTGATCTACCGCGACAGCCAGGGCCGCACTCGCCGCGAAGAAAGCATCAACGCCCTGGGTCCCTGGTCGACGGATGCTCAACAGAAGACCATCTTCATCAACGATCCGGTCGCCGGCACGCACTACGTTCTCAATCCAAACGACCACACCGGACAGCAACTGCCCGTGCCGATGCTGGCTGATCACTTCCAGATGGCTCCGGGCGAAGGCCCAGCCAGGGTTGCGAAGCGCGTGGTCATGAGGAGGGAAGTCGGGGTCTCGACCAGTGTTGGGGCGGGCGTGAGCGGCATTGGGCCGGGCATGAGCGGCGCCATCAGCACAATGTCGATGACCGCTCCAGGAGAAACAAAAGAAGAAGACCTCGGCGCCCGCAACATCGAAGGAGTCACCGCAGTCGGGACGAAGATGACCACGACGATTACCGCCAAACAAATGGGGGCCGACCGCGATATCTTGATCACCTTCGAGCGCTGGCATTCCGCGGAGCTAAAGGTCGACGTGTTGACCAAGCGCAAGGACCCGCGGGTCGGCGAGACGAGTTACCGGCTGACCAATATCAACCGCAGCGAACCGCTGCCGAGTCTGTTCGAACCGCCAGCGGATTTTGACCTCCAAGAGGGGCCGACGGTCGAACCGATGATTTTCAACCGGAGAATGCCGACTCCGCCACAGGAGTAGCTATTTGCCTTCCGGGGTGGCGATGTTTACGCTCCCCCGGAACACAGCTCCGTCCTCGACAGCGATTCTGCTGGTCGTGACTTCGCCTTCAACCGAGCCCGTCTTACCGATTTCGATGCGGTCACGAGCCTTGGTGGCGCCGTTGAGCTTGCCTTGAACGCGTATCTCTTTCGCCTCGACGTCAGCTTCTACCACCCCATTCGCGCCAATGGTCAGCATATTGTCTGAGAGCTTGATGGACCCTTTGACGTGGCCTTCGATGACCAGATCGTCCGACCCGGTGATGGTGCCCTCAATCGAGATGGATTTGCCGATGTAAGCCGGCTGACCTCCTCCCTATGACAGCGCTGGCCGGGGCGTCGTCGCCGGCGTAGCGGCGACAGGTTCGTTGCGTTGATCGTCTTTGTTCCACATGGTTTCTACTTCCGCTAGCAATTACCGCGCCAGTCACAGAATCGCCGCCAACTGCGTGTCGGTTTTGGCAATAGTTACCGACTCGCGCCTTCAGCCTAGTACTTTCTTCACGCCTCGGCCAACTTGGCGGTCAGCATCCAGACCAGCCGCCCTGTCGGACGAGGCCCGTTGCCGGCGTCTTGGACGTAAGCGATGGCGGCCTTTTTAATCTCCACTGCGTAGCGCGGCGAGCCGATCAGTACCGAGACGAGCTCGCTCAGCTGCGGGTTGTGGCCGACGACGATCAGCGGGCTGAGCCGTGAATACTCGCGCAACTCTTGCCACAAGTCGGCGACTGCGGCGTAAGGCGTCAAATTGGACGTAGTCACCAACTCACAAGGATGGTCGAGCTCCTCCAGCAGGATTTCCGCTGTTTGGTGCGCGCGAACGTAGGGGCTGGTCAAGACGACGGCGGGGGCCATGCCGGCCCGCATCGCCTTTTGGACCACCAACCGCAGGCGCTCGCGGCCGAGATCGGTGAGGCGGCGCTCGGAATCAGCTTGACCCGCGCCAGCGTCTTCGGCGATCGCATGCCTCAAAACGAACACATCCACCGTTACCAGGCTAACAGCGCGGGACGCTTATCATGGTGACTTCGATGGCCCGCCGGAAACCGCAGCAACAAAGCGACTTATCGCGCTGGGCCCCGTGGTTTGTCGGCCTGCTGACCTTGCTCGTCTTCTTGCCCTCGGTCGGCAACGATTTCGTCAATTGGGACGACGACCGCAACTTCCTCGACAACCCTGATTACCGCGGTCTTGGGCCATCGCAGATCGCCTGGGCGTTCCAGGCGTTCGTCCTCGGTCACTACCACCCGCTGGCTTGGTTGAGTTCGAGCCTGGATTACGTGCTGTGGGGCATGAACCCAGCCGGATATCACTTCAGCAACGTCGTACTGCACGCAATCACGGCGGTTCTGGTCTTTTTGCTCTTCGTGGAACTGCTCAAGAAGGCTCTGAATCGTGAATCGTCGCCGCAGCTTGTCTGGGCCGCCGCAGCCGGGGCCTTGCTGTTCTCGTTGCACCCGTTGCGCGTGGAATCGGTGACTTGGGCGAGCGAGAGGCGCGACGTGTTGTGCGGCGTCTTCTATGCCGGGACGCTGCTGCTCTACATCCGCGGCAAGGTCAGCTGGGCGATCGCTGCTTTCGCAGGGGCATTGCTGTCGAAGATTCTCGCCGTGACCCTGCCCCTGGTACTGCTGCTGATTGACTTCTACCCGCTTAGACGCCGGTTTAACTGGTGCACGTTGTCAGAGAAGCTGCCGTTCTTCGCCTTAGCAGCGGTCGCCGGTTTCTACGCCCTGACGCGGACGACCGGCAGTTTCGGCAGCGCCACGGCTGACGTGGGGCTCTACCCGGATCTGCGCATCGGGCTCTCGGTTTATGGGTTGGCGTTTTACCTGTTGAAGACGCTAGTTCCGATTTCGCTGTACCCGCAATACGTCTATAGCCTCGAGCCGCTGGTTACGGATCCGCGCACCCTTGGAGCCGCTGTCTTCGTTCTCGTTGTGACGGCGTTGGCAATCTGGCAGTGGAAGACTCGCCCCTGGATCGTTGCGGTCTGGGGCGCTTACGTCGTCACCTTGTTGCCCGTATTGTCGCTGCTGCGGCTTGACCGCCAGCAGGTAGTCGCCGACCACCACACCTACTTGGCAACATTGGGAGTCGCCTGCCTAGTGGCCGGAACTTGCCTGCTGCAACTCGAGAAGCACAACAAGTCAATCTTGCCGCTGGCGGCGGTGACGTTGACAGTTTTGAGCGGCTTGACGGTCTACCAGATAAGGCATTGGTCCGATTCTAAAGCGTTGTGGAGCCGGACCGTCGAAGGCCAGCCGCTGTCTATCGTCGCCCATAACAACCTGGGACGCGCAGTATTGGCGGAAGGCGACGCGGCGGCAGCGATGCAGCACTTCGAGCGAGCCGTGGAACTGGACCCGCAGTACGCCCAGGCACAGTACAACTTGGGGAGCCTGCAGATGCAGCTGGGCTCGCTGACGGCGGCTGAAGCGTCGTTGCGCGCTGCCGTCGAGCGCGAGCCGCGCCTTGCCCAAGCGCAGAACGCTTTGGGGAACTGTCTGCTGCGGCAACAACGATTGGCCGAGGCTGTCCCCCACTACGAGGCGGCGTTAGAGGCGGCCCCAGGCTACGCTGACGCGCATTACAACTTCGGCGTGGCACTGGAGTACTTGGGGCGTTCGCTTGAGGCGGTTTATCACTACCGGCTGGCTGCCCAGTTCGATCCCTCGAACACCGATGCGCTGGAAGGCGTGCGACGGTTGCAGGCGCCGCAGTAGCCCCCGAACAAGAGAGCGCATCCCGACGGACGGGCGTGTGTCGCACTCAAGCGCTGGATTGAGGGCGCAACGAGTATCCTGATAGCCGTATGACACGACGCGATGCTCTTCTTGGTTCCTTTGCTGGTGTAGGCCTATACGGTTGTAGTCAGGAGCCTGAGGTTGTGCCCGAGACCGCCCGGACTCATCAGTGGCATCTGCGTTATGCGCCGCGCATGGGCTTTTTGGGCGAAGACGTTTCTGTAGACCAGCATCTCGATGTTTACGCTGACTACGGGTTTACCGCCTTCGAATACAACGCGCTGCCCAAGAACCACACGCTGGAAGAGTGTGTGAGCATCCGCCGCAAGATGAATGAGCTGCGCATGGAGATGGGCGTCTTCGTGGTGAACAACGGCGGCTGGCAGGGCGATGCCTTGGTCGATGCCAAGTTCCATGCGGGATTTCGGGAAGACGTGCGCAAGGCGGTTGAATACCACGACGCCATCAAGAATCGTTGGGCGACGGTAACCAGCGGGCTCAGCGTTGACTACATGCCGTTGAGCCGCCAGACGCAAAACGTGATCGACGGGTTAAAGAAGGCAGCCGAGATCGTCGAAGGCACCGGGCTAACGCTCGTACTTGAACCGTTGAACGTGCTGGTCAATCACCCCGGCTATCACGTGGTGACGTCGGACCATGCGGTCCAGATTATCGATGCCGTGGGCAGCACGCACGTAAAGATCCTCTTCGACATCTATCACCAACAGATTTCCGAGGGGAACCTGATCAACAACATCGAGAAGCACTGGGACCGTATTGGGTACTTCCAGGCGGGCGACGTGCCGGGCCGCCAGGAGCCGTACACAGGCGAGATCAACTACGGCAACGTATTCAAGCGTATTTACGAGAAGGGCTACGAGGGGATTATCGGCATGGAGCATGGGCTGTCCGTGCCGGGCCGCGAGGGGCTGGAGAAATGCTTTGAGGCCTATCGGGTAGCGGATACTTGGGGTTAGGTTCACGCGATTATGGGTCTCGATTACGAGTTGCAGGACGAGGGCGGTGAGTCTCTAGAGAAGGCCGTCGGGGACCCCCAGCGTATCCTTGATGGGCTCTTGCAACTCGCAGCCTCAGAGCGTCTGCCGCTATTGTCGGGTGTCGATTTCTACGGCGATACTATTTTCAATCGGCAGCAGATGCCGCGCTTGATCGAGGAATGGACCCAGCTCAAAGGCTGGGCAGCCTCAAAAGACCAGCGGGATTTGATCGAACGCCTTCTGGCGCTTTGCCGCCGGTGTGAATCTGACGTTCATACCTACTTCAAGATCATTGGAGACTGAGCCGCTACTCACTTCCCCCAACGCAGAGTTAAAGGTTGAACCTCCGCCGCTAAATCCAGCAGCCCCTGCCGCGTCACCGGATGCAGCGCCTCCAGCGGGTGCCGTACGGCGTCGCTCTTGATGACGCCGCCTTCTTTCATGACGGCCTTAGTAGCGCGCAAACCGCACTGGCGGTTCTCAAAGTTAATCAGCGGCAGGATCCGAGCGTAGAGCTTGGCTGCCGTTTCACGGTCGCCGGAGAGATGAGCTTCGAGGACCGGCCTGATCAGGTCGGGCAACAGCGCGCTGGGCATCGTGCCGCGGGCACCTGCATCGAGGTCCGCCATCAGCGTGATCGACTCTTCGCCGTCAAAGGGTCCAGCGATAGCTTCCCCGCCCGCTTCGATGAGCGCGCGCAGCTTACCGGCGGTGCCGGGCATCTCGATCTTGAAATAACGCACCAGCGGAACCGACTCAGCCAGTTGCGCCAAGAACGACACCGACAAGTTCACTCCGCTCAGGGGTGCGTCTTGGACCATGATCGGAATCTGAGCGGCCTCGGCGACACGCGCGAAATGCTCTTCGACCCCCTTCTCTGAAGCCTGCAGCGCGGCCCCGTGATAGGGGGCCATCATCATCAACATCGCCGCGCCGGCTTTCGCCGCTCGCGCTCCCCGTTCAGCGACAAGTTGGGTCGAAAAATGGCTGACGGTGACGATGACCGGGACGCGTCCGGCGACGTGGGACATACACAGTTCGAGCAGCAGGTCGCGCTCGGCGTCGGACAACAAAAACTGCTCGGAGTAGTTAGCCAAGATGCAGATGCCGTCGACGCCTTGGTCGATCATGCAGTCGAGCACCCGGCGCTGGCCGTCAAGGTCGATCTCGCCGCTCTCGTTGAAGGGCGTCGGGGCGATGGGAAATACTCCGCTGAAGGGCTCTGACATTTTGGGAGTGTAGCAACGGGACTAGACTAAGTTCTAATCATGCGCACCGCTATCGTTGCCATAGTCTTGCTGCTGTTCGCCTGCGCGGAGCCTCCTCCCGCCTATGAAGCCGTACACCACTACGACCCCGCACGCGACGCAGCGAAGGATATCGACGCCGCCGTGGCCGAGGCGGCGCGCAGCGGCAGACGGGTGTTGCTGGAAGTCGGCGGCGAATGGTGCATTTGGTGCCACCGCTTGGACGCCTTGTGGCAAGAGTATCCCAACCTCGCTGAGCAGCTTGAGGCGAACTTCGTGATGGTCAAGGTCAACTTCAGTCCCGACAACGAAAACAGGCAGGTGCTGTCGCGCTATCCGGAGATCCCCGGCTATCCGCACTTCTTCGTGTTGGATGCCGACGGCTCGCTATTGCACTCGCAAGGCACGGGCCAGCTGGAGACTGACGATCACCACGACCCTGAGAAGGTCCTGGCCTTTCTCACAAAGTGGGCTCCGGCTCGGTAGACTATTCGAGGTGAATGGTTTCACTCGAATACCTTCCCATCTCTCTGCCCATGGCCGCGTGATTGCCGAGTACCTTCTGCTGCTGGTATTTGCCGCCGCGATTTGCCTCCCCGGCCTATTCAGTCGTGCTATCTCGTACGACGAATCGATCACGCTACTACAGGTGGCCGGAAACGCCGCCCTCGGCCGGGCAGCGAGCAGCACCCATCCTGGCTGGCCAACATCCCCACAGCCAGTCGGGACGCTCAAACCAAGACTGCACGGGAATGTTTCGCTGTCTGAAATAGCTCTTCCATTGCGAAGGGCGGACGTGCATCCGCCGCTCTACTACTGGACGCTTTCTTACTGGCGGCGAGCCTTTGGCCCCTCCCTCGAGACCGCACGGGCGCTGTCGCTTGTCTGTTCAGTCTCTGCCGTCTGTCTGCTCTATGCCTTTTGTGCTTTCGGAGGAGTCAGGTATCCAGTCCTAGCCAGCCTGACCTTCGCCCTCGCCTCATCCACTGCTGACCAAGCCCAGCAAGCGCGCTCCAATTCCATGGCTCTGATGCTGGTAGCAGGTGTGGCGTTGGTCGCGCTGCTGCTTTGGAAACATGAGGCCAAGAGTCCGCTGAACAGATTCCTAGGCTTTGCGAGTGTAGCCCTGCTGGGCGCCGCGTCCTTCATGACCAACTATATGGCGGCGATCCCGGCAGCGGCGATCATCCTTTGGCTCGTCGTCGTGATTCAGCGCGGTCGAGCGGCGTTGCTGATTGTCGTCGCAGCTGTCGGTGCTGGGACGCTCCTTGTGTGGGCTCCCGCTTTATCAAATCAACTGAGTGCGCGCCCGAGTCAGTTCGCTGGTTTCAAAGGTTTCCCCGTCGAACTTGCTTCTCAGCTAGTCGCTTACGCCAACAACTTACTCAGCCCTGCGATTTCGGGGGAGATTGGGCGCCTGGCGTTTGTGGCTGGAATCATCGCGGTGGCCTGTCTTTGCGCTTTCGCTCTGCTCCGTACGAAGTCTGCTGGGCAGCCTCAATTCTTGGCTCTGCTTTGGATATGGGCTCTCGCCCCCGTCGCAGGAATAATGACCCTCAATGTCTTGTTTGACAAACACCTCACTGAATGGAGGTACTTTGCGTTCGCGGTCCCCGCCGTGGCGGTTCTGATCACCTACAAGCTCGGAAGTTTTCGGCAGCCGCTGCAGGGCCTCGCCTACTCCGCGCTCGCGGCGCTGTGGTTGTCACAGCTGCTCTGTGCGAACTGGGGCTACGAGCTAACGATAGGGAGGCGCGCGGCCTACTATCGAAGTCTTGCAAAATCCGTGGAAGCCATCGGAACCGAAACGTCGGTGTTGTTTGCTGGCACCGAGTTCGGAGACGCGATCCCTGGTTCGCTAGTCTACGAGCTTCCAGAATCCCTGCCGGTGGTTTTCCTCGAAGTCGACAGTGATCCTTTGGAGGTGGCCGCAGTGCTCGATGGCTACGAGCACGTCTGGCAAGTCTATGGCGGTGGTCCCACGGGTCCCGTCGAGCACGCCGTCGCCGACCGTTTATCGGAACTCGGTCGCTCGCGCCAACCGTTTCCTGATGCCGTTCTGTTCCGACGACAACCTGTGCAGCAGGAGGGGCCTACAGGACGGACGCTCCAATAGCTCTTGGATCACTGCTCCCGTCAACCAGCATGTCCCCTCCTAGCTTCACGGCGGTTTATCGCCGTTGCAGCTTCGCCGCGGCAGCCTGGTCAAGATACATCAGCGTGTCGGGGTGCTGCTGCAGTATCGAAGCCGGTACCTCCGGAGTGACGGGGCCTTCAACCGATGCCGCGACGGCTGCCGCTTTGCGATCGTCCAGAGCGCAGCAGATGATCTTCTGGGACTTGAGGATCTGGCGGACCGACATGCTGATGGCGCGCTTCGGCACATCCTCGAAAGTCGGGAACCAACCTTCGCCTGACTGTTGGCGCCGGCACGCGTCATCGAGCTCGACGACGATATAGGGCTCGTCGGTCGCGAAGTCCGCGGGCGGATCGTTGAAAGCAAGGTGTGAATTCTCACCGATGCCGACGAAGGCGACATCGATTGGATGCCGGCGAATGATCTCGTTGATCCGGTCGCATTCGGCTAAGGGGTCTCCCTCGCCATTAATGTAGTGAAATTCGCGGAAGGTTACGCGATCCACAAGACGTTGCTCCAGGTAGCCGCGAAATGACGCCGGATGGCTTATCGGAACGCCGATGTATTCGTCGAGATGGAAGCCGGTGACCTTGGTCCAGTCGACGCCGGGTTCGCCGATGAGAGCGCCTAGAGTGGCGAATTGCGAAACGCCCGTGGCCACAATGATGTTGGCGTGGCCGCGTTCGGCGATGGCCGCTTCGATGGCCCGCGCGCCTGAATTGGCGGATTCTGCGCCGAGTTGCTCAGCGCTGTCGCATACGATGACTTTCACTATCTGGACCCCGCGTCTAGTCGAAAGTATAGGAAATAACCGAGGCAGAAATCAGAACTGCGCGTGCCTTTCGTAGGGCGAGTCGGCTTGCGACGAGCGGCGAGCGGTCCAAAGCAAAACCATGGAACAGGCCCCCAGGGTGAGCGCCCAAGCGATCAAGGGCGAGGCGGCGCCCAGGTCGTTCACGCGCACGAACACTTCGGCCAAGTAGCCCGCGCTTAGAAATAGTCCTACAGAGTATCCCAGGCGCCGTCCGCGCGCGGTCAGGTAAGCCGCCAAGATGCCGGCAAAGACTAGGGCGGTGCTAACCGGCGCCCAATCGCGGTGCAAGGTCGCCTGGTGCCAAGTCAGCAGACAGATGCAGGCGACGGCTAGGAACTGTAAAAACGTCTTCACGATTCGACCTATTAGGTCTTATCGAGCGACGGGTGCCGCACTTGAGGGAGATGTGGGTGCTACGACCCGGATCGCTGGTCGGTTGCCGACTGCGCGACGACCGTTTCAGAGCGTTCCACCGCCTGAACGATGTCTCCGATGATGTCGGAGGCGTCTTCGATGCCGACCGAAAGACGCACTAAGCCGTCGCCGATACCGAGCCTCTGGCGATGCTTGGGAGCCAGGTCGCGATGCGAACTCATCGCCGGATAAAGAGCCATGGACTGCACGTCGCCCAGGCTGGTGGCGGGGACGGTCATCTCCAGGGCGTCAAGGAAGGCCAGCACTCTTTCGCGGCCTCCGGCTAGATCGAAACTGACCATCGCGCCGAAAAGTCCTTCGGGGAAGAGCCGGACGCAGGTCTCGTAGTCCGGGTGGTCTGGATTGCCGGGGAAATAGACCCGTTCGATCGCGCTGCATTCGGCCAGCTGGCGCGCAACGAGAGCCGCATTGCGGCACTGCTTCTCCATCCTCAATGACAGTGTTTTGACGCCGCGCATGGCCAGGTAAGAGTCGAACGGACTCGCATTGGGTCCAATTGTTTTGCGTAAGTAATTGATGGTCGGGTAGGTGTCTTGCCGCCCGAGAATAATTCCGCCCATCGTGTCGCCGTGTCCGGAAAGGTACTTCGTGGCCGAGTGAACCACGATGTCCACGCCCAACTCCAGCGGCCGCGAGAGCACCGGGGTCGTAAACGTGGCGTCGACAATCAATTGGGCGCCATGGCGCTGCGCGATGTCGGCGATCTTATCGAGCGCCGGCACACGCAATAGAGGGTTCGAGATGCTCTCGACGATGATGCAGCCGGGCTGAGCTTTGACGACCGTTGCCTCGAAGGCAGCCAAATCGCAAGGGTCGGCATAGCGCGTCTCCACGCCAAAGGGCTCAAAGACCTTTTGCAGCAGGGCGGTGGTTTGTCCGTAGAGCACATCAGCGGCCACGATGGATTTGCGCCGATCGAGCAAGCCACCCAGCACAGCCATGTGGATGGCGGCCATACCCGAAGCGGTGGCGACGGCGTAGTCCGCTCCCTCGAGCACGGCCACTTGATCCTCAAAAGCGCTGACGGTCGGATTGCCGTAGCGCGAGTACACATTGCCTTCTTTCTCGTCGTTGAAAACCTTTTCGAGGTCTTCAGAACTCTCATAGAAAAACGACGACGTGGCGTAGATCGGCGTAGTCGTCGGCGTGAATTCGCCCAACTTCTTGCGATCCCCCGCGTGTACAGCGAGCGTGGCCTGTTTGTCCGTCTTGCGCTTCAAACGAGATCCAACCCTTCAGGCGATTATACCCGCAGAGAGCCGACTCGACGGATTAGAAGCAGCCGCGACCTCCTGCTCGGTAACTTCCGTCAACGCCACCGTGTTCGTGGCCTCTATTCGTCCCCGCCCAGGCCTTTTGACAGCAACAGGCGGTCGATGTCGTCGTAGCCGGTGCGGCGGTAGGACTGCTCGGCGCGGTCGTTGCCCGGCATAACCATCCGGTACATGGCCCTCACGCCCATCCCCGCGAGCAGTTCCTCGGCCTGGGAAAGCGCGCTGGAGCCGATGCCGCCCTCGCGGTATTCCGGCTTGAGATAGAACTCGTCGACGAAGGGGTCACGGCCGGCATACTCTAGGGAAAAACCGAAACAGGCGACCAGATAGCCAGCGGCTTCTTCCCCGTCGTAAATGACCCACAGGACTCCCAACGAATGGTCCTTGAGCAGCCGTTGGACGCCGCGCAAGCGCCGTGTCTTCGACGAACGGATGGCCGTCCTACTCGTAGTACAACCGCATCAGTTCCATCAGCAGCGGCACATCGGCCAGCGTCGCTTCGACAAGTACTGCGTCGGGCGGGAACATATGGCGATCCGGTGGCGTCTACAGAAGTACGGCAGCAGACCGGGTGGCGGGACGCCCTAAGCTACAATTAACATAGCGTCCCGCCACATCCATATTCATGCTTGACACCGTACTAGCCAAAGTTTTTGGCACCGCGAACGACCGCGAGATGAAGCGGCTGCAGCCGTTTGTCGACGAGATCAACGAGCTTGAGCCCTCCATCTCCGCGCTCACCGATGAGCAACTCCAGGCCAAGACCCCGGAACTGAAAGCCCGCCTCGAAGCCGGCGAAACCCTGGACGACATCTTGCCCGATGCCTTCGCCGTTTGCCGCGAGGCAGGCAAGCGCGTGCTGAAAATGCGCCACTACGACGTTCAGCTCATCGGCGGCGTTGTATTGCATCAAGGCAAGATCGCCGAGATGAAGACCGGTGAAGGTAAGACGCTGGTAGCCACGCTGGCGGTGTACCTCAATGCCCTTTCCGGCAAGGGCGTTCACGTCGTCACGGTCAACGATTACCTGGCGCATCGCGATGCCGACTGGATGGGCAAGATCTACACGTTCTTGGGCCTGACCGTCGGCGTCATCGTCCACGACCTGAGCGATAAGCAGCGCAAAGAAGCCTACGGCGCGGACATCACTTACGGCACGAACAACGAGTTCGGCTTCGATTATCTGCGCGACAACATGAAGTTCGACCTGAACGATTGCGTTCAGCGCGATCACAACTTCGCCATCGTCGACGAGGTGGATTCGATCCTGATCGACGAAGCGCGCACGCCGTTGATCATTTCCGGTCCGAGCGAGCAGTCGACGGATAAGTATTACAAGATCAATCGAGTCATCCCCGTACTGGAGCGAGGTGAAGTCATCGAGGGCGCCGAACCCCGCGATACGACTTACACGGGCGACTACATCATCGATGAGAAGCACCGCACTGTCTTCCTAACGGAAGTGGGTGAGGTGAAGGTCGAGAATGCGCTCGGCATCGACAACATCAACGAGCTGGCCAACTACGAGTCGAAGCACTGCGTCGAGCAAGCTCTCAAAGCTCACGTTCTGTTTCAACGGGATAAGGACTACGTCGTCAAGGACGGACAGGTCATTATCGTCGACGAGTTCACCGGACGTCTGATGTCGGGACGCCGCTGGTCGGATGGTTTGCACCAAGCCGTAGAGGCCAAAGAGCGCGTCAAGATCGAGCGCGAGAATCAGACCCTAGCGACGATCACCTTCCAGAACTTCTTCCGCATGTACGACAAGCTAGCCGGCATGACGGGCACGGCGGACACCGAAGCGGCGGAGTTCGCCAAGATCTACAAGCTTGACGTCCTCCTCATCCCGACCAATAAACCGTTGATCCGAAAAGAGTTCCGGGATGTCGTTTATCGGACGGAAGACGAAAAGTGGCGCAACGCGGCGCAAGAGATCAAGGAATGCCAAGAGCGCGGGCAACCCGTACTCGTCGGCACGGTATCGATCGAGAAGTCAGAGCGCATTTCGAAACTGCTTGGCAAGCTCGGGGTCAAACACGAAGTCCTGAACGCGAAGCAGCACGAGCGCGAAGCCAGGATCGTCGCGCAAGCCGGACGTAAGGGGGCCATCATGGTCTCCACGAACATGGCCGGCCGCGGAACCGACATTCTGCTCGGCGGCAATCCTGAGTTCCTGGCGCGCGAGTACTTCACCAAGAAGGGACAGAACCCCGACCTGTTGCCCAGCGAAGAATGGCTCGCAATGCTCGATAAGTTCAAGCATCAGACTGACGCGGAACGGGATGAAGTAATTGCGCTGGGCGGCCTGCACGTACTGGCCACCGAGCGACACGAGTCCCGACGTATCGACAACCAGCTTCGCGGACGCGCAGGCCGTCAAGGCGACCCCGGTTCTTCTCGCTTTTATCTTTCGCTGCAAGATGACCTGATGCGTATCTTCGGCGGCGAGAAAATGCAGAACCTCATGCTCCGGTTGGGCATGGAAGAAGACGTCCCGATCGAATCAGGCTTGATTACCAAGCGTATTTTGGCAGCCCAGACAGCTGTCGAAGCACAGCACTTCGAGGCCCGCAAACACGTTCTCGAGTACGACGACGTGATGAACAAGCAGCGCGAGGCGATCTACACCATGCGCCGCAAGCTGATGGAGGGCCGCGACCAGAAGGAGTACATCACCAATCTGTCCGGCGACATCGCGGGTTCGATCGTCGAAACGCGCTGCCCGCTCAAGACCCATCGCGATACCTGGGACTTGGCGGGGTTACAACTCGACATTCACAACGGCTTCGGTCTTTCCATCGAGCACCTGAAGTTCGATGGCATGGATCAGCAAGAAATCGCTGACGAGATCACCGACTACTTGGTGAAAGAGTACGAAGCCAAGGAAGCTCTCGTCGGTCCGGAACGCCTGCGCTACTACGAACGCATGCTGATGCTGCAACTCATCGATCAGCAGTGGAAGGACCACCTGCTCTCGATGGATCACTTGAAGGAAGGCATCAGCCTTCGCGGCTACGGCCAGAAAGATCCGTTGATCGAGTACAAGAAGGAATCCTTCGTACTATTCCAAGAGATGCTGCAGCGTTTCGACGAAGAGACGTTGAAGTTCTTGTTCCATTTGCAACCGAAGGAAGGTGCACCGCCTACGCGTCCGGCGGCGACTTTCCAACCCCTGGATGATACTTCCGCGGAGCCTGCCCCGGCCAACGGCACGGCCAGCGCTGTGGCGCAGGACTCCTCGATCGAAGACTTTACCCGCGACATTCGCCGCAAAAAAGAGCGCGAGTTGGAACAGGTCAAGTTGGCCGGAGCAGGCGACGGATCGGCATCTTCGGTCAAACAAGTCATTAAGGGCGACAAGATCGGCCGGAACGATCCTTGCCCTTGCGGCAGCGGCAAGAAATACAAGAAGTGCTGCGGAGCGGACGCCTGAGCATCGGACGCCATGAAGAAGCTGATCCCACTGTTGTTTCTCCTCCCGTTATTGGCCTCGGCCGAGATCCTGCCGGAACGCCTTGGCGACTTCGACCGGACTTCGCTTGAGGCCGCGCCAGTAGCCGATAGTGCGCTTTTCGCCGAGTTTGACTACGAAGCGGGTGAACTCGGGGTCTTTCAAACCAAGAACGGACTCGAGGCGAAAATTACTGCCTACCGTTTCTACGACGATACCGGCGCCTACGCGGCTTTCTTGTGGGGGCTTGCTGAAGGCGGCGTCGAAGACACCTACGGCGAACGTGCTTGGTCCACTCCGGGCCGCATGTGGATTCACTTCGGCAATTACGTTGTGGAAATTCTCGGCGACATGCCGGAGGACGACAACATTGAACTGATGATGGGGCAATACTTCCCCAACGTTCGGCTGAGCGCCGATCCGCCAGTCACTAACTATCTGCCGCCTGAAAACATGAACAGCGGCAGCAAGCGCTATATTCTTGGACCGACTTCTCTGTCTCAGCTTGCGCCGGAAGTGCCTCCCTCCGTCGCCGCCTTCCACTTTGGTACTGAAGCGGTCCTGGCGACCTACGGAACCGGGGAGCAGCAGGAGCGGCTGGCGCTGTTTAGTTATCCGACGCCGCAAATGGCGCGTGAACAGATCGAGCTATTCCGCACGCTGCCGAACGTTGTGGCCATGCGCGACGTCACCATGATCGCAGCGGTCTTGGCTCCGACAGATCCTGACGCAGCCCAAGTGTTACTTTCCAAGGTTCACTACCGCGGTGAGGTCACGACGAACTACCAGAAGCCGGGCCGCCACGACAATATGGGGACGTTGTTGCTCGACATCGTTGTCTCCTGCCTGATCCTGGCGGGGTTGTGCATCGTGGGCGGCGTGTTCGTCGCCGGAACTCGCCACGTAGCTGCCAAGGTTGTCCCCAACTCGATCATCGCGCCGCGGGTCGACGTACTGACCCGTCTGCACCTGGACGAAAAGGATTCGGCCTAGTTCCCGCTTGCCCCGACTCGGCCAACCTCGGTTTCACTTCGAGTCCATCGATACGACGATGCGCGAGGCTGCGGAGCGCGCCGAGGCCGGTTCTCCGGAGGGAACGCTGGTCATCGCCGACGAGCAAACCGTTGGCCGCGGACGCCTCGGCCGCGATTGGCACTCCCCCGCCCGCTCCGGGCTCTATTTTTCGCTGGTTCTGCGGCCTCCCGTGTCTGCCGCGCAGGCCATGCCGATCACCTTGGCGTGCGGACTCGGCGTCGCCCGCGGCATCGGCCGCGCCTGCGGGCAACAGGCAGACATCCGTTGGCCCAACGACGTATTACTCGGCGGCAAAAAGTGCTGCGGCATTCTAGTCGACCTAACGGCGAACGGCGACCTCGCGCGCTACGTGATAGTCGGCGTGGGAGTGAACGTCAACCAGGCGGAGTTTCCGCCTGACCTCGAAGACATCGCCACGTCGCTGAGCCGCGAGACCGGTTGTGAGTGGGCCCGCGACGTTGTCCTGCAATCGATCCTCACAGAACTTGAGCGCTACTACGACGTATTCTTGCATCGCGGCCCGAGCGGAATCGTCGCGGCCTTCACCCGAGCTTCCAGTTACGCCAAGGGGCGTCGGGTCGAGGTGGAAAGCGCGGCCCAAAACATCCGAGGAGTAACAGCCGGGCTGGACGAACGCGGTATTCTGCTCGTGAGGCGGGACGACGGCGTAATCGTCCCGGTCTTGGCGGGCGGAGTCCGGCCGCTAGAGGATTAGATGCTGCTGGCTATCGACGTAGGCAATACGAATCTGACGCTAGGCGTGTTTCGAGGCGACGAACTGTTGCACGACTGGCGGCTGAAGACGGATCGTGATCAAACCGTCGACGGTTGGGGCGTGCTCATCAGGAACCTGCTGATGCTGGCCGACTTATCGGCGAGTGAGATCAACGGTATCGTCATCGCTTCGGTGGTGCCTAGCCTCAACAACTCGTTGCGGCGCATGGCTGAGCGCTACTTTCAGCGGACGCCCTTACTGCTGGACTCCACAGTGGATACCGGTCTGACGATTGCCATCGACAACCCCGCCGAGCTGGGCGCCGACCGGATCGCCAACAGCGTCGCCGCGTTCAAGCGCTTTGGCGGGCCGTGTGTGGCTGTGGACTTCGGTACGGCGATCAACTTCGATGTCGTCCAAGCCGACGGCAGTTATGTCGGCGGCCTGTTGTGCGCAGGCGTCGAAGTCGCCGCCAAGGCGCTGTTCAGCAACACAGCCAAGCTGCCCCAAATCGAGGTGACTCGCCCGGCGAAGCTGATCGGCACGAGCACCGTGAGCGCCCTGCAGTCGGGACTATTCTACGGCTCGTTGGGGCTATTGGACGGCATCCTCGAACGTCTACTGGCGGAGTTGGGACCGGACACTAAGATTGTCGGGACCGGCGGTCAGGCGCACGTCATCTGTCCCTCGTCGAGATACGTGCAAGAAGTCGACGAGCACCTGACGTTAAAGGGTTTACGCCTAATCTGGGAGCGCGTCAACCGCTGATGGGGCCGCATCTTTCGGAAACAAATCATTTAGAAAATGTTGCAGAGTCGAGTCCCGTTCCTATGCTATACTTCGCTGAGTAAGCGAACAAAAGTAGAAGCAATTGGAACGGAGCAGCGAGTAGCTGAATGCCCCTAGAAGTACAGGTTACGAAAGAAATTATCTCGAACTACGCCATCCATAGTGATGACGTGGGTTCCTCGGAAGTGCAGGTCGCTCTTCTTTCGCGTCGCATCGCGGATTTGACCGAGCACCTGAAAGATCACAAGAAGGATTTCGCCTCCCGGCGCGGCATGTTTAAGATGGTTAGCCGTCGACGCCGCCTGTTGCGCTACTTGCGCGGCAAAAATCCTGTCGAGTACGCCACCCTCGTTAAGTCCCTCGGACTCCGCGGCTAGTCGATTTCCACGAAACCGATGCCGCAGGGTCGAGACTTCCTTCTAGGAGGGCTCGCCCTCACCTCACACCCGTCTATCGGGGCGGACTCGGATTCGACTGAGCACGTACGGAAGTTGTACGTCCAGTCTCGGGAACGTATCAGTTACTCCGCTTCTCCTTTCCAGCTTGCAACAAGCCGCGCGGCCGTAGCCGCGCTGACGATCAAAGGAAGTTAGATCGCAAATGCAACACACAGTAGAAATTAAGCTCGGCGAGCGTGTAATCACGCTCGAAACTGGGCGCCTAGCCAAACAGGCGGGCGGTTCGGTCGTCGTCGGATGCGGCGACGCGCGGGTCCTAGTGACCGCCACCGCCGCCGATGAGCCTCGCGAGGGCATCGACTTTTTCCCGTTGACGGTAGATTACCGGGAGTATTATTACGCCGCCGGACGTTTTCCGGGCGGCTACATCAAACGCGAGGCTCGGCCTTCTGAGAAGGAGGTTCTGACGAGCCGCCTGATCGACCGTCCGTTCCGCCCGCTGTTCCCTGCCGGCTTCCGCAACGAGACGCAGATCATTGCCTTCGTCATTTCGGCCGATCCGGAGTTTGATCCGTTTCCGCTGGCGATCATCGGCGCCTCGGCGGCACTGGCAATTTCGCCGATCCCGACAGTCCATACGATTGGCGGCGTACAGGTGGGCTTGTGCGATGGCGAGTGGGTTTTAAACCCCGGCTACGAGCAACTCCAGACCGCCAAAATGAACATCACCGTAGCCGCCGCCAAGGCAGGCATCGTGATGGTCGAGTCCGAGGCCAAAGAGGTCGACGAGTCCGAAGTTCTCGAAGCGATCAAGCGCGGACACGAAGCCTGCAAGACGATCGTCAAGGGCATTGAAAAACTTCAGAAGTTGGCCGGCAAACCGAAGTGGTCTTTCGAAGATCCCAAGCTCGACGAGGCCCTGCTCAAAGAGGTCACCAAGAAGTACGGCAAGAAGTTCGAGGACGCGGTGGATACGGGCAAGTATCCCAAGCTCGATAGCCAGATCAAGGTCAAGGAAGTCAAGAAAGAGATCAAAGCCGCCTACGCCGACGACGCAGAGAAGTCGGCTGCGCTGAAACCGATCTTAGCTCAGCTGCAAGAGCAGATCTTCCGCCGCTGGGTGCTCGAAGAGAAGCGCCGTCCCGACAACCGCAAGTTCGACGAGATCCGTGCCATCGACTGCACGGTTAAAGAGCTGCCGCGCGCCCACGGTTCGGCCGTGTTCACCCGCGGCGAGACGCAGGCGTTGTGTACTACCACGCTCGGCACCAAGATGGACTCGCAGCGTCAAGAGAAGCTCGACGACGCCAACTTCAACAAGTTGTTCATGGTCCACTACAACTTCCCACCGTTCAGCGTGGGCGAGGTTTCGTTCCTGCGTGGCGCGGGACGCCGCGAAGTCGGCCACGGCATGTTGGCCGAGCGCGCGCTGACCGCTGTGCTGCCGAGCCACGAAGACTTCCCCTACACCATCCGTGTCGTTAGCGATATTCTCGAGTCGAATGGTTCGAGTTCGATGGCCACTGTCTGCGGCGGCGCACTGTCGCTGATGGACGCCGGCGTGCCAATCAAGGCTCCAGTTGCGGGCGTCGCGATGGGTTTGGTCACCGACGGCAAAGACAACTTCGCCGTGCTCACCGACATCGCCGGCGCGGAAGACCACTACGGGGACATGGACTTCAAGGTTGCCGGAACAGCCGAAGGCATCTGCGCACTGCAGATGGACATCAAGGCTCCAAACATCACCCTGGAGATCATGGAGAAAGCTCTCGCCCAAGCGAAAGCCGGACGCATGCACATCCTCGGCAAGATGGCCGAAGCGCTCACGACTCACCGTGAGGACCTAGCTCCTCACGCGCCGCGTATCACGACCATCCACATCCCGGTCAGCAAGATCCGCGACGTCATCGGCTCCGGCGGCAAGACCATCAAGGGCATTGTTGAGGAGACCGGCGTTCAGATCAACGTAGATGACGACGGCAAGATTTCGATCGCCAGCACCGACAGCGAAGCTGCCAAGCGCGCGATTGAAATCATCGAAGAATTGACGGCCAGCGCCGAGCCTGGTAAGACCTACCTCGGCACCGTAACGCGCATCGTCGACTTCGGCGCCTTCGTTGAAATCTTCGCCGGAACGGAAGGCTTGCTGCACATCAGCGAGATCTCCGAGCAGCGCATCAACCAAGTCAAGGACGAGCTAAAGGAAGGCGACCAGATCCTGGTCAAGTGCCTAGCGCTCGACGGCAACAAGATCAAACTGAGTCGCCGCGCAGTCCTGCGCGAACAGCGCGAAAAGCGCGAAGCAGCCAAGGGCGGCAGCAAACCCGCCGCCGAAGAAGAAGACGAAGACGGCGAAGAAGACTAACCCTTCGCTTCCTCTCTAGAAACCAAAGGCCCGGACTATCGTCCGGGCCTTCTTGGTCTTGGAGTTAAAATCTAGTGACGCTGGCCGCACCGATGAGCACAGACATCGAAGGTATCCGTCGAAAGATGCGGTAGAGACTGCGCTCGAAGCTAATCGCCCACCACAAACGGCTCATGAAGATTTATGGCCTGTGCGCGCTAGCAAGCACCCTCTGTTTAGCTCTCGTTCTCAAAGGCATGCCTGATCATTACCTCCCGGTCTGCTGATTGTGCCTGTTTGGGCCTTCCTGACCATTCAGACCGCTTCCCACGGCGCCCTGCTAGCAACTTCCATTTTTCGTGAACGCAGTGATCGGCTCTGACCGAACGGAGCAGGTGCTTACCCGCAACGGCCAGGAATAGAGATCTTTACTGCACCCCCGCAGGCTCGAAACTAATTTTAAGCCGGGTCCCGGTGGCCGCAGCGAGACGCTCCAGGGTCTGCGTCGAGGGCCGCGCCCGTCCACCCTCAAGCCGGGCGATGACGGATTGCGTGGTGTCCATACGCTGCGCGAGCTGCTCCTGTGTGAGCCCGGCAGCTGCGCGGGCTTCAATTACCGCTCGCGCGATCGCGAATTCCGGCGCGAGATCGTCGTGCGCCTTCCGGTACTCCTTGTTCTTAATCCATTTCTGGTGAAGGTCCCTTACTTTGGCCATGACTCAAGCTCCTTTGCCCGCTTCAGGCCCACCTCGATCTCCCGGCTTGGCGTCGTCCGCGTCTTCTTTATGAATACGCGGACTACCACCACGCGCTTTCCCACGGCAGTAACGTAGAGGGCCCGAGAAATTCCATCCTGGCCCTTCATCCTCATCTCCCACAAGCGACCGCGCAGGTGCTTGACGTGAGGCTCCCGAACACGATCCAACCAGAACTCCTCGATGAGTTGCGAGATGTAGTGAAAACGGGCCCGCATGTCGGCGGGCAGCTCTTCAAGCTCCGCGTCCACAACTTCATTCAGGGTTTCTACCGTCCACGTCATAGCAGACTTTTGTAGTATAGCATTTTTGCTATGACTCGACGATTTGTCCCTCCAGTCCAAGTTGCTAGACTGGGGCCGCGATGCGCCTTCTCTGCTTACTGTTCTTGCTCTGCAGTGCATCCGCCCACGCCCAAGCTCCCTGGATCGATCCCGCCGACGACGCGCAGCACCTAGGCCCACCGCAACCCCTCACCTGGACGCTCCAACAGAAGGTCTCCGGCTTCCGCAACTACGACAAGATCTTTCCGTCGCGAGACGTTGCGCCTTCAACGGCACCGTATCCCCTGCCCTACAAACCTGTTGACCTCAGCGGCGTGCGCTTTGAAGCCAACGGCCAACAGCTCACGCTCGACGACTACTTTATCCAGAGGAACATCGCCGGGCTGTTGGTCATTAAGAACGGCCAAATCGTCTACGAGCGCTATGGCCTAGGCAACACCGCGGCGACCCGCTGGGTTTCTTACTCCGTCGCCAAGTCAGTAACCTCCATGCTAGTCGGCGCCGCCATCCAAGACGGCTACATAGACAACATTGACGAGAAGGTCACCGACTATCTGCCGCGTCTACGCGGTTCCGCCTACGAGCAAACCACCATACGCAACCTCATCCAGATGGCCTCGGGCGTCGCCTGGGACGAGACCTACGACGACCCCAATTCCGACGTCTTTATCGACGACTGGAGCACGCTCTTCGTCCAGCGTTACTTGAGCGCCAAGCCTCGCGTGGCTCCGCCCGGCCAGAAGTTCAACTACAACACCGCGGAAACGAACCTCGTCGGCACGCTCCTCCGGGCCGCCATTGGCAACAACCTCGCAACCTACTTGAGCGAGAAGATATGGCAGCCCTTCGGCATGGAGGCCGTGGCCAAATGGACACTCACCGAAGCAGGCGGCGGCGAGTTCGGAGGCTGTTGTCTCAATGCCACACTACGTGACTATGCGCGCCTTGGGCTATTTGCCATGTCAGACGGCGTGTTGCCCGACGGCACCCGTGCCCTGCCCAACGGCTGGATGGATGCCTCCACCGCCCCCTCGCCAGCTAACGAACAATACGGCTACATGTGGTGGCTCCAAGAGCACGGCGGCTACGCAGCCTCCGGCATCTTCGGACAACGCATCTACGTCAATCCCGAAGAGCGGTTAGTCGTCGTCCAACATGCCGCCCTAGAGGCCGCAGTCAACGCCCAACAGCGGGCCACACAGCCCGCTATGGAAACGGCGCTTATCGGCGCCCTATCTACTCGCTAGCCGAAGCTACTTCGGCGTCAGCGTCGGCGTGAGAATCTGCTTCTTGTTCGCTTCAACCGTGATGGTTGTCACGTACGGCTGGTAGCCTGCGTAACGCAGTTCGATCTTGTGCTCGCCCGGCAGTAGCAGCAGTGTCTGAGCGATCTTGTTGACCTGGTCGGCGTAGCCTATATGCATGCCGTCGACTATTACGGCCGCGTTCAACTCACTCTTCGGAGGGCTGATTTTGATGCGCCCAAACGGTCCGGTGGGATGCGCTTCGCCTGAGGGCGCCATGCTGTGCTGCATCACCGTCTTCTCGCCTGGCTGGATCGTCACCTTGGTGGTGTAGTCCTTGTAGTACACCATCGAGACGCGGACCTCGTGCTCGCCTGGCGTTAGAAACAGGTTTTCGCGAGGCCCATTGAAACGGTCTGCGTGTCCGGCGTACTCGCCGTCGATATAAATTCCCGCATCATCGGGTTTTACCTTCGTCTTGAGGATGCCCGGGTTGGGCGAACTGCCATCGCCGAACCGAACGAACCCACCAGCAATCCAGCGAGGAACAGGCCCGTAGACCTGGCACAGACTTTTGAAGCGGAAGCAATTGTCGTCATGGAACCCCTACCTATGTGAAACGGCGGCCGCCTTCGTCCGCGATGCACCTTCACAATAGCCTGTCTGCTAAACTGCCGTCCGACTACAGGTTGCGGTTTCGGCTAAAGCATCCATCTTCGGGCATGTGAAGCGGAAGGTCGACCCGCTGCCGGGCTGCGACTCCACCCAGATCTTGCCGCCATGTTGTGTGACGATGCGCTGGCAGGTCGCCAAGCCAAGTCCAGAACCATCGAAGTCGTTGCGCGAATGAAGGCGCTGAAACGGCTGAAAGATGTTCCTGACATGCTCGGCAGCGATACCGATTCCGTTGTCCGTGACAGACAGCACCCATGCATCCGGTTTCTCGCCGCAAACCACCGATACGACCGGGTCCGCCTCTCCCCTGAACTTCAGTGCATTCGCGATGAGGTTCTGCAACAGTTGGCGCAGAGCGACCGGGTCGCCGGTTATCTCCGGTAGAACTCCTATATCTAGACACGCTCGACTGCTTTCCACTACCGACCTCAGATCCACAGCCACCTCCGCCGCAACCTGGTTCAGATCCACCGTCTCAAGAGGCACATTGTCGCGTCCCGTCCAGGCGTAGTCGAGCAGCGCATCGATCAGCTGCGACATGCGCTGCAGCTATTTCACGGCCCCGCCGATCAAATCGAGTCCGCGGGAATCAAGCGGATTACCCGCATAAAACTCACCGATGACCTGGATGGAATCCAGCGCCGAGCAAACCGGATTACGCAGATCGTGCT
This sequence comes from Acidobacteriota bacterium, assembly GCA_027592785.1. GTDB lineage: Bacteria > Acidobacteriota > Terriglobia > Bryobacterales > UBA6623 > CAMPKL01. Next base: position 15,642 of record JAQCLD010000033.1, on the reverse strand, counting down.
CCACCACCGAGACGAAGCCCTCGAGTTCATTCTGCTTTTCTCGCAGGCTGCGCTCCAAGCGCACCTTCTGCACTGCGTTTGAGATCGACCGCGCCAGAACGGCGCTCGTGACGCCGTCTTTTACTAAGTAGTCTTGTGCGCCGCCCTTCATGGCCCCCACCGCTGTTTGCTCGTCGCCTTGCCCCGTCAACATGATCACCGGGTGGTCATGGCCTTCGGCTCGTATCCGACCCAGAACCTCCAGTCCCGAGTCTGCGCCAAGCCGGTAGTCGAGCAGCACACAGTCAACGATCTCAGACGTCAACGCCTTCGAGCAGCCCGAAGCGTCCGCACAATGTTCCACTTCGGACCGGAACTCCTGTACACCGCCCAGTTGACGGGCAATGATCTCGAAGTCGGCGCGGCTGTCGTCGACCACCAGCACCTGCATCACCGCGCGGGTCAAGTGGTACCCATCCGAGAGGTTGCTCAGTTTGCGGACGTTCGCCTGCGATCCGAATACGCGGCGAGCGATCTCTTGGTCCGCCAGGTTGTCGTCCACCAGAACGATCTCAATGGCGTCTTTGGGGTCGTGACTGATCATGGCTAATCTTGGCGGTCCGGCAGCGTGAACTGGAAACAACTTCCAACAGTCTCGTTCGGTATGGCCCACACCGCGCCGCCATGCCGTTCGATGGCTCGCTCACAAATGGCTAATCCCATCCCGCTCCCGGGGTACTTGTCAGCGCCGTGCAGTCGTTGGAACGGGGCAAAGATCTTGGTCAGATACTCCTCACCTACGCCGATACCGTTGTCTTTCGTCTTGATCACCCATCCGGAGCCATCGTGTTCCGCGGAGATCTCAATTACGCAGGGGCGCGAGGTGTCCGCGAATTTCATGGCATTGCCCAGCATATTTTGGAAAACCTGCGTCAGCAGCTTGTGATCTCCCATCACGGTCGGCAAATTCTCAGCGCCGACAATGGTCGCCTTGAGTTCCTGGGCGCCATGTTCCAGTGGTTTCATGGCATCCGCCACGCAGGACTCGAGCGATATCCGCGACCACCACATTTCCACCCGGCTGACGCGGGATAGAGCGAGCAGGTCATCGATCAATCGACGCATCCGCGCCGCCGCTGCAACGATGTGCTCCAGATCCCGTGCGGCGGCTTCGGGAAGATCCGCTCCTAGGTCAGCCTGCAGAAACGTGCTGAACGAAGTGAGAGTGCGCAACGGCTCCTGAAGATCGTGAGAGGCGAGATAGGCGAATTGATCGAGGTCTCGCTTCAGCTTGGCCAACTGCTCGTTGTGGCGCTCAGCCAAGAGCTTGGCTGCTTCCGCCCGATGCGTCTCCAGAACCGAACCCGCCTTCATGCCCCGGTGGGTTTGTACCTGGAGCGTCAGATCGCTGACATCCTGTATGGCGAACAGCGCCCATGTACTGCCGTCCGTGCCCGGTATCGGTACGACCGTAGCCTGCTGAATCCTGTCACCGCCGCCGGGCAAGCTCAGCGGAACCACCTGCCCATGAAATTGCGCGGAAAGCGTTGCGGGAGCCCCAATATCGAACACCTCGGTCAGTTGGTCGGAGAACTTGACATCGTCGAAACTACTAAATAGCTCAGCCAGCTTCCGGTTGATGATGCTGGACCGCGCCACTCCGCTCCAGCTCTCCATCTGCTGGTTCCAAATGGTGACCCGGCGATCGCGGGTCAGGGCCATGACTCCGACCGGCAAGTAATCGTAGACTGTGTCGAGGTCGCGCCAGTTTTCCGCAATGGCCTCCATGCTGCCCCCCGGACCCTAGGACGGCGTCGCACACATTCGCACCTCCACATGGGTGAGCGTGCGCCGCTGGAACGCCGAATCGTCAACTAATAGGATCTTGGCCAATGAACAACGCTCCAGCCGATCTCCGTCCTGGAGTACCTATCGACCTTTCAGTGGCGCCCTTTAACTGAAGCCCCGGGAGTGCCGTACGGCCGGCTGCGGCTAAGACATAACCAGGCCGCCGCAAACGTTGTAGGCCTGCCCAGTGACCATGCGCGCATCGTCGCTGGCGAGGTACACGGCCATGGGCGAAATATCATCAGGCATGAGCCGGCCGCCAATAGGAGTTTGCAGCTTCTCGTGCTCTTCAAACTTGCGCCCAAGGCGCGCCGCGTCATACTCCATACGCTTTGTGTTCATGAGTGTCTTGACCGGTCCAGGACAGATACAATTCGCAGTGATCCCCTGCGCAGCGGTCTCGGCAGCGACCGTCCGCATGAATCCCAAGACAGCATGTTTGCTTGCCGCGTACGCCGCACCGTGGAAAGAATGGACCCGAGAATTGATCGAGGCTACGGTGATGATGCGGCCCCAACCGCGCTCGATCATCGGCGGCAAAACGGCTTTCGTCAGCAAGTAAGGCGCGGTCAGGTTGATGGCCATGCTGAGGTCCCAAAAGTCGTCCTCGAAATCGACTACCGGTTTCGGGTCTGAACTACTGCCGAGTCCCGCATTGTTGACCAAGATATCGAGCGGTCCAATCGCAGCCGTCACTGCGGCGAGCAGCTTTGGAATCGCGGCACGGTCGGCCAAATCGGCCTGGAAGGCCGTCGCCTTGCCTCCAGCGGCCCTGACTTGTGCGACAAGATCGTCTAGTTCGGCGACGGTGCGCGCCGTAACTGCAACTGTGACGCCTTCTCGGGCGAATGCCTCGGCGATCGCCCGGCCGATACCGCGACCGGCTCCGGTGACCAGAGCGGCCTTCCCATTTAGTTTCTTCATAGCGATAGATGGTATCGCTTCAGCCGGGTTCAGCGCCCCTGTGGATGGTTATCGCCGAAGAACTGCAATCCAACATGGTATCCGCCAGGCACCGGCGAACAGTAGCGAACCAAGGCCAGACGCTCTGTCTTGGCTCCTTTGATTCGTGCGGTATTGCCCGGCTTCAACGGATCGGACAGGAAAAGCTGCATCCCCCCGGACGACACATTGAGCACTTCGGCCTGCACGGCCGTGCCTTCGCTTTCGATCCAGGCCGGCCCGGACGCCGACATTCGCTTCTCGCGCCGCCGGCCCTCCCACAGGTAATCTAATTTCAGTTCAAAACCAGAAGGAACTCGCCGCTTTGACCGGATCTCGACCGGGTACGACGAGCTTTCCTCACGCACATTTCCCAGGTCTCCTGCCGGGACCGCCGGGACCGCCGTAGTCATCCCGCCGTCCTCTTCCACAAACAGCTGCGTCTCGTACGAAATCAACGAACCGCCCGCATCACGCCATTCGAACGCGATGGGTCGCGAGATCGGCCACTTCGGCGGTGGCGCCGGTGCCGGTGTCGGACGTCGTCCGAAGAACCAAGACAAAAAACCCATAAGCGACTGTTCGGGCTAACAGCCTAAGTCTTCTCGATTACCGCGCAGTGCTAGTGCAGCAGATCCTAACCAGAATAGCGGGAAGCGCCTGCCCTGCCTTGTTCCTTAGCAGTGCGCCATCCGGCGCCAGGCCTATCCTTCCCAGCATCCGCTGCGTTAGCATCTGCTGAGTGTTCCTGCCTCTAGTCAGAAAGCTGCACATGTATGCGGGCCTGTTTACCTTTACCGCACTGGTCGTTTACGGGCTGTCGGGGTTGATCGACTCCGTCCTCCCGGCTTGGTCAGAAAGACAATCCCCGCCGACCACAGAACAGTTCATGCTGTTCACCGCGCCGACCAGCGTCAGCGACAAGCAACTAGCCGACATCGTATACGAAGAACTCGACCTGCCGCTAAGCGGCCCCGCTGAGGACTACGCCCTCCGCCGCGACGCAGAGCAGAATCTCGTCATCAGCTTCTACACGCCCAACGGGGTCCGCACCGTCACCGTCTTGGAACAGCAGGGCCAGCTGAAGATCGTCCGTGCAAGTGCCGGCCTGTCCAGCTTCATCACCGGCATGCACGGCGCCGTGCTGCGCTACGCCGCGCCTCGATTTCTCAATCAGGCTTGGGCTTACTACAACGAAGCCGGCCTGTGGGCGCTGGGCTTTATGGCCCTTTCCGGCCTTGTCCTTTGGCTCGCTTCCCGCTCACACCTCATTTGGGCGCGAGCCGTCTTCGCGGTAGGCAACGGCGCATTCGTCCTGCTGTATTGGCTCATGCGTTAGACCGTCATGTACACCGTTATCCGCAACATCCATCTGTTTCTCGGTTTGCTGTGCTTCTCGTTCCTGCTGATGTACTCAGTCAGCGCCGTCCAGATGTCTCATGTCGAATGGTTCTCGAATAATCCGACCGTCAGCGAACAAACCGTCGCGGTCAGCCCCGCCGACTCCCAAAACCCGCGCTCCTTCGCTCATGCGTTGATGCAGGCCGGCATGTGGGGTGAATTGCAGAACGTCGCCCAAGACGACGCCGGTTTTCGTTTTCGCATCCTTCGTGCAGGGACCACCCATGACGTCGAATATGCTGCCGGATCCCCGACCGCGCAGGTCAAGACCAGCGTTGCCGGATTCATGGGTATGTTGAATCGGCTCCACCATACAGCGGGCTTCTATCGCGAGCGATGCATTACCGATTGGTGGGCAGCCCTTGTTGCTCTCACCTCTTTGGCGCTGCTGACTTTGGGCGCGACAGGCGTCTACATGTGGTTCCGCCTCTATAAAGAGCGAGTGCTCGGCGGAATCTTCTTATCTATCGGCTTATTCGTCGGCCTCGGACTTCTTTTCGCTACCCGCATTCAGCCGTAAGCTGAAGGCGGGCGTTGTACCTGGCCTAACCGAACGACCCGCGTAGGAATGCGGTCACAAACAGCATCACCACCCCCAGAAGCACGATGATCAGCGGTACAAGCAGGATCCTGTCATACGGTTGCGACGTACGGCTAGCCTCAACGCGTCCCCAAATAGCGGTGCTGATGGCGATCATCGCCGCAGCGGCCATACACACCAAGAAGTAACCCGCCGCGATCACGCCGTCGGCCATTCCCCCGCCCTTGCCAGTCATTGTCCCGGGCAGGATGAACGCAAGCGCCACGAATATCGATGTTGCGATCGAGGCGATACGCCCAACCTTGTGCATAGGACTCATCGCCGGTCATTGTCGCACGCCCGGGCCGGCGTGATACGCTGGCGTCGTTATGCGCCGAACTCTCATCCCCTTGGCTCTTCTGCTAGTTGCGATCGCCTCCGCCCAGCAGCCGTCGCCTGACGCTCTGCGGCAGGAGGCAGGCGAGCGGGCAGCCGCTCAGGCCAAGCTCGTACAAACGATCACCGATTCGATCTTTAGCTTTTCCGAACTCGGCTATCAGGAAATCGAGACGGCTCGTTACGTCACCGGAATACTCCGCGACAACGGCTTCCGCATCACCGAAGGCTTAGCCGGAATGCCGACGGCATTCGTGGCGGAGTGGGGCCAAGGCTCGCCTGTTATCGGCTTGATGGCCGACATCGACGGCTTGCCCGAGACGTCCCAGAAACCCGGCGTCGCCTATCACGATCCACTCATCCCCGGCGGCCCCGGTCACGGTGAAGGTCACAACGCCGGTCAGGCCGTCAACGTCACCGCGGCCCTCGTCGTCAAGACGCTGCTGGAACGCTACAACCTTCCCGGCACGATACGCGTCTACCCAGGCATCGCCGAGGAGCTGTTGGGCAGCCGTACCTATATGACTCGTGACGGTTTGTTTAAAGACCTCGACATTATGTTGAGCTGTCATGTCGGCTCGGACTTTTCGACCAACTGGGGACAGCGCGGCCTGGCCCTGGTCTCAACGCAGTTCAGCTTCCACGGCGTCAGCGCACACGGCGCCGGTTCCCCGTGGCGCGGCAGGAGCGCGCTCGATGCGGTCGAATTGATGAACATCGGCTGGAACTTCCGCCGTGAGCATCTACGGCTCCAACAACGCTCGCACTACGTCATCCCTCACGGCGGCGATCAACCCAACGTGGTTCCGCCGGAAGCGACCGTGTGGTACTTCTTCCGCGAGACCGACTACAAGAACGTGAAAGATCTCCACGCCATCGGCCAGAAGATGGCTGCCGCCGCGGCGATGATGACCGACACCACCATGACCGAGCGCGTCATCGGCGCCGCCTGGGATGGGCATTTCAATAAACCGCTCGCCGAACTGCTGCACAGGAACATCGAGCGCGTCGGCATGCCCCGGTGGAGTGAGGCAGACCAAACCCTGGCCAAGGCCGTACAACGCGAGCTTCAACAAGAAGAACAAGGGCTGCGTTCTAGCGTGGAAGAGTTAGGAGGTCCGGCGGAATCCTCCAGCGGCTCGGACGACATCGCCGAAGTGAGTTGGACCGTCCCGACCGTCAACCTGCGCTACCCATCCAACATTCCCGGCGCCACCGGGCACCATTGGTCATCCGGCATCGCCATGGCTACGCCCATCGCCCACAAGGGGGCCACAGCCGGGGCGGCGGCGCAAGCCATGACTGCCATCGAACTGTTCGCCGACCCCTCGTTGGTCCAGCAAGCAAAGGCCTACTTCACCGAGCAAACCAAAGACGTCAAATGGGAGTCGCTGATCCCCGCCGACACCGCCCCACCTATCCATTTCAACGAAGACAAAATGCAACGCTACCGCCCCGAACTCGAAAAGCTGCGCTACGACCCAACCCGCTTCGACACCTACCTCGAACAACTAGGAATTCAATACCCGACGGTCAGGGAGTAGAGATGAACACGCGTATTCGCTTCTTGATCCTCGCTGCGGCGTCGGCTTGGGCCGTCTTCGCGCAAGACCCGCCCTATCCGGCGAGCGCGTATACGTTGGCTTGCGACGAGAGTTCGCGGCAGCAATCTGGTTTGGGCAGCGACCTGTGGCAGTTGACGCTCGGACCCGACGGCAGACTCTATGCGGTCTGGGGCGAAGGCTGGGGTTGGAACCGCCAACGTAATGATCAGAAGCGCGGCTTCGGCGTCACTCGCATCACGTCGAGGCCGGGCTCTTTGAAAGCTGAGGATCTGTGGGACTACGGGCCTGGTTGGGGCGTCTATAGACCGTTGTCGCTGATATTCGCCAACGATGCTCTCTACTTGTTCTGGAAGAAGGGCGCCGGCCGCTACCGGGAAGACGCGACGCATCTTGCATTCTCAGCCGACTTAGGGCGGACTTGGGACACGGGCGAGTATCGGCGCTTTACGGGTATTCCGGCTGGCTTGATGGTGAGCGGCGTCGTGCAAGGAGAATCAAGCGAATATGTATACGTCTACTTCGCGCGCAGTCAAGGATCGGACTTCTATTTGGCGCGCGTCCCACGTGGGGAGATTGAATCGTTTGCCAGTTATCGCTGGTTCGCGGGTGGAGACCGCTGGACGGAGAGTTTCGACGGAACGAAACCCGTGTTCCACGACCCGAACGGCTATCTGTGGCACATCGGTGTTTCTTACATCGCGCCCCTAGGGCGTTATCTGTTGACGAAGCCTCACTACACACCGCACGACAACCCGGCGGCGACCCAAGCACCCGAGTCAGGGTTGTCTTCCCTCGGCGTGTTTGAGGCTCCTACGCCGTGGGGTCCATGGACGACAGTTCACTACGAAGACGACTTCTTAGACGACAAAGCCAAGTTCAGCTACTTCATCCCTACGCCTTGGGTGTCTGCCGACGGCCGGGAGTTCTGGCTGACGTACTCCGGCCGCCCCGAGTACGCCAGCTTCAACCTGATCCGCTGCCGTCTGGGTGACGGCGAGTAGGGTAGGTCCGCTAGCGCGGACCTACCCCGCAGCTCTAGAACAAACCGTCGTCGGGCTCGCCGTCGTCGCCCCAGACGATCAGATTGAAGTGCACCGCTTGCCGTGCGACGCGTATCAACCGCAACGCCACTTTGAGCGGGCCAAGCAGCCGAACTTGCTCGGGCTCCAAAATCGCCAATGCCGGTTCGTTGAACTCGGCTTTGACGGCCTTCTTCTTCTCGTTGAGCGCCTTAATCTCGATCATCAACTGACCGATCAAGTTCGCATCGGGAAACTCGCTCTTTAGTTCCGCCTTGATGCGCGCCTTCTTTTCGCGGATCTCTTCTTGAATCGCTTTGATCTCTTCGACGAAACGATTCTGCAGAGTTTGCAACTCCTCAGTCTGTTCCGCGGAAAGGTTGAGGTATTGGGCGAGAGCGCCGAATGAGTCGCTCGGGCAGTCTTGGGCTCCGAGCGCCGAGGCGCAAAGAATCGTCGCCGCGATGCAGCTAAGTACCTTATGCATGGATATTCCTCTCTTATGTGTGAAAGCGCCCCGGCCGAGGTCTGTGAGTAGAAACACGACCGACGGAAATTAGTTGCGCTGTTATGTGCGGCGAAAGATGGAGCGCAGGCCAAAGACCAAGACCGGCAGCAGCAGAAACAGCCAGAACCCCCAGGTGATGAGGCCGTAGCCGTCGGCGATCAAGGCAACTAAACCGAAGCGGTCAGCGAGCCATACGGCCGAGACGAGCACAGCCGCACCGACTGCAAGACGCTGTAGGCGCGTCATCTCATGACCCTTTTCGCGCCAAGCGCCAGCGAGGCGTTCGTTGAAGCCGTGAATGGTGCCAGTGCCGGTTTCGATGAAGGTTCCGAAAAGAATGACTTGGAACAGGAGTTGGAACGCAGGCCAGTCGAGCTGACTGAGGACGAAGTTAGCCGGGATTGATTGTTCGATGATAGACGGATAGTAAGCCAAGAGCGCCGTATAGATCATCATCCCGGGGAACATCGCGATGACCCCGGCGAGGAAGCCTGCCGTGACGGCTTGCCGACGCGTCTTGATGTGCCGCACGACGAACAGCATGACGCTGAGGCCTGCCAGGTTGTACCCCGCGTAACGCACGCCTCCTAAAAGCCAGTGCGCCTCCGGATCCCAGATTGCCGCGTTGCGCAGGATTTCTTCCGATTGCGTTCGCATGACCAGCACGATCATCAGCAGATAGAAACCGTAAAGCAGGAGGGACCAAACAGAGAAGACACGCTCGATCAGCGTGCTGCCCCAGCAGACCAATAGAACGATCACGACGACGGCCAGCAGCGTCCCGACAATGGGGGCCGAGCCGGACATCTCGTGCAGTAATTCACCCGACGCCGAGCCGACGACCGCAACGGTGAGAATCATCGAGAGAATCGCCAGGACATCGACGGCGACCCAGGCGCGCCCCAGCAGGGCCTTTGAGAACGTACGGTAGTCGTAGTTGCGACCCACGCGGGCCAGCTCAAAGCCAAGCGCCAGGATGAGTCCCCAAATGAGCATGGCCGCGACCATGCCGAGATAACCGGGCGCCGCACCTTCGCGCAAGAAGAACTCAACTAGCTCGCGGCCAGTGCCGTAGCCGCCGCCGATGACGATCGACTGGAAAACGAAGCCGGGGAGCAGATAGGTCTTGTATGTGGAGATCCAGTTGGCGTTCACGGGTTCCCGAGTGTAGTGATTTCAGTCCGTTCTTGGCAATCGTGACGCCGTTTCGGCTGGTTTCGGACGAGATTCGATCATTTCGGCCCGAGTGGAAATTCCCCTTATCCGGGGCTTTGAGAGATTTTTGGCAACTTTTGGCAAGGTTTTCGGGGGACGGCGCGGCGCTAGCGAGCCTCCTATTCCTTCAGGCTACAACAGGGGTCCAAATCCTCCGCGGGCGCAAGCGATCTAGCGCTGGCTGCGGGCTCCGGATTGCACCTGTTGGTTGAAGGCGGCGGACTGGTTGCGGGGGACGGAGAGGGATTTCCAGTCGGGACCGACGAAGTGTTTGGCGAGCAGGACGATCTGGCCGACGTGATAGGAGTAGTGGGCGACTTGGCGGTTGATGGCTTGCGTGACCGAATGCGGTTCGGCGCGGATGGTGATCGTTCGTCCCAGGTCTTCGTCGGTCAGCGGTTCGAGGGCTGCAAAGAGGCGAGACCAGCCGTCCTCCCAGAGTTCTATTAGGTCGGCACGGGTATCGGGCGGGTCGACGAATTCGCTGTCGCGGTCGCGGTAGGGTTTCTCGCCGTCGCTAGTGAGGAAGTCGGTCCAACGAGAACGCATGTTGCCGGCGATGTGTTTGACGGTGATGGCGATGGAGTTGGCTTCACCGTCTAGCGTGGTGAACAGGTGCTCATCGGGGACTTGGGCCAAGGCGCGATCGGCCAGAGACTTGTAGTAGCGGAAGACAGCGAGGGAGTCTTCAAGGTAGGAAGTGGTGAACTGCAGGGCCATGAGATTAATTTAGGGCTGGGTTGGGAGGGACCCTCGGAGGCTTGCAGCGCCGCGTGGGCCGTCTACTGCTTTGGCCCGAAGGCGTGTATGGTTGCGTCCCGAGTGGTCACGTAAATCTTCCCGGCGCCGGTCGTTACGCTGCTCAGGTGCGTCCATTCATTGACCAACTCCTGACTGGAAAAAAGCTCTTTGCCGGTCTGGGCGTCAAAAGCGTAGAGGACCGTATTGGCCGTATTTTGACCTCGCTCTTGCGCCGAGAGGATTCCTCGCGTCGACAGCGGCTGGCCATCCTTTTGGTAAATCTGCAAATAGCGCGGGTCGGTGTGCCTTTGGATGCTGTTCTCGCCGGTCGAGATGGCAATCACCACGTCGTTGACGATAATCGGCGGTTCGGGCTTCGACAAGTTCCGAGAGATCCAAACAGGCTGGAGTGCCGGTTTCTCCTCTTCCATCACGAGTTTGAGGGCGATGATCGCTCCGTCCGGCGCAAGGCCGTGGGCGTAGGTCAAGTTGGACACGTTGTTAGATACGGGTCCCCAAATCGGAACGTAGAGCCAGCGGTCGCCGCTAGCATCGACCGCCGTGGACATGGCCCCCCAAACGCCCATCGAAGCGTACAGGTAAGCGTCGTTGGCGACCTTTAGCTCGAACAGCGGCGTGCGGTGGTCCTCGCCACCGAGTTCCTTCGCGTCGAGAAGGTAGATTGTGCCTTCCTTGCCGGCCGCCGCTACAAGTTCCCAGTCGCCGAACGAGAAGGCTAACGGCCCGCTGGAGCCGAAATCCAGATCCAGCTTGTTGATCATGTCGAGGTTTGCGGGGGTAAAGTAGTCCAGCAATTCCAAAGTTTTGGGCTCCAGCGCGACGAGGGTTTGTCCCCACTGATCAGCGGCCGGATCCCATGGCCCGTCCGCGGTTTGCCCGTACAGACCGTGCGGACCCCAGGCTAGGCCGGCGCGTCCCCAAACGCCAGAAGGTCGCGCTGAACTTGTGCCAAAGCGGGTGACGGGGCGCGCGGGATCCGTAAGATCCATCGCGGTCATCTGCGAGCTGACCAAGCCGCCCCCTGGCTTGGCGCCGCAACCTCGCCCCACAGTGGTGTAGAGCACTCCGTCGACCAGATTCAGACTCCAATTGCGAGAGAAAGGCGGCACGAAGGCCGTGGGCGGAATCTTGTCTTCTCCATTGGAAAGGCTTACGCCGTGCAATGTGCCGTCCGCTGTGAGGAAGTAGATGGCGCTGCTGGCCTTGTCGATGACCGGGGTCGCTGTTGGCGTATTGGTACAAAGCCAGTTGGCTGCCCTTGGCGGCGCGGTGCTGTCGCGGAATTGCTGTTTCCAGACAATTTGTCCTGTTTCGGCGTCTAGAGCGGCGAGGGTATTGGCGAACGACAGAGTAAACACCAAGTCCTTGTTCCCTTGCGCAGTCGCTACGTCCGTGACCACCAGCGGAGCCGTCAGCATCGAGGCGCCCGACTCAATTTCGATCGGTACGTTCTGCTCAATCTGGGTTTTCCATGCCAATCCTAAACCGGCGACGTTGCTGGAGTTGATTTCGCTGCCGCTTTTTACCCAGCCGCTTCGCTGGGGATCTCCACCCCAAGTAAGCCAGTCCTGAGATTCGACGCCTTGCGAATGCGCAACGCCAGCAGGAAACAGAACGACGAAAAGAAGCCCGAACAGCTTGCGCTGCGACATCATCTGGATTCCTCCGAGGCCCAAGCGCTTTAACGGTATCGACAACACTTACTGCTCCCGGTTGCGGAACTCTTCGTACCAGTTCAGGACGATGCGGATCGCAGGGGACGGAGCGTTTTCGTCCCGGAAGGGCGTGATAGTGAGGAATCGCTGAGCATCGGGCGATACGTCGTAAGTCAATGAAGGGTAGGGTCCCAGCAAGTCCTCGGATTCAAATAAGAGTTGCGGCTGTCCCAACGTCAGCGTGGGCTGAGTAGAAACAGGGACGGTCATCATTGCTCCATCGTCGACGAAGAACAGTTCGGAGCCATCGGGGCTCCAAAGCGGCTGAGTTCCGCCATCCACGGACGCTTGCCACCTACCGGCTCCGCTAGGGAACGGGCGGACATAGACCTCGTCGCGCCCCGACTCGTCGGAGAGGTAGGCCAGAAATCGTCCGTCGGGCGATACCTTCGGTACACGCTCTCGCGCCGGCGTATCAAGGAAGGCCACGGGCTCAGACGTCGTCCCATTGGGCGGCGCCTCCAGATAATGGATATCGGTCACTCCTTCAGGGTTATTGTTCTGGTACACGACGTATCGCCCATCCGGCGACCACGCGGGGTTGGCCAGTATCGACGGCGACTCAACAAGGATGATTGCTTCCCCCGTACCGTCCGCTGGTTTACTCTCAATCGTTACCTTGCCGGTCGCCCGGCTTTCGTAGAGTACGTCCCGCCCTGAAGGGGACCACGTAGGCTGGACATTGATTCTTGTGTTGAAGGTCAGTCGAGTCTTCGTGGAGCGCACAAGATCTTGAACCCATATGTCCTGGGCCCCGCTTTCTCTTGACCGGACCGCAACCCGCCGCCCATCGGGAGATAGGGAAGGCATGTTCATATATCCCTGCGGCTGGCCGACTAGGGCAATCAAGCTGCCTTGCCGGTCTCTCCAGGCCAGGCTCCGAGCGCCCGATGCGCTGGAAGAATCCAGGAAGGTGAGTGTTCCGCTCTCAGAAACGCTAGGCCACAGGCCAGCCGCGTTGATGGGGAACGGTTCGCCTGTCGCCGATAAGGATCTGATGGAGAACGGTAGCGCCCTCAAATCGCCTCCGTCGTTGTCCGCCGGAGCGTACAGCAAAAAACCTACAGGAGCATAGAATCCTTGCCAGCCCGCCACCAACTCGCGACGCTCGCCGGATTCGAAGTCCATGACCGCCAGCATCACGTCACGTCCGTCCGCCGCCGCCGTGTAGGTGATCGCTTGTTTGCCTTCATTGGGCGGTAGGAATCGAGGATGCGAGTAGTACCGACGCCCCTCTTCCTCACGTTCAAATAGGAGCATGGGGTCTCCTCCGACGGCTGCGATTTCGTAGAGCAAATAACCGGCGGAGAAAACAATGCGTTGACCATCAGGGCTCCATGTGCCGCCGGAGAAACGATTGCCTCCATAGAACCCGCCACCAATACTGGGTAGCCTGGCGAGAGTTACGGGGGAGCCTCCGTCGAGAGACACTCGCTTCAATTCGACACTCGTTCCGAAACCGACTATCCGGCTGTCTGGCGACCAGAACGCGCCGAGGACACCCTCTGTTCCGGCCAATTCGCGGACGGATTCGCTCGCGAGTGACCGCACCCATAGCGTCGATCTGCCGCGCGTTCCCGCCACATAGAGGATATGCTTGCCGTCTGGCGAGATTTCAGTCTGAGAAGCCCCGGCGGACGTGAAAGAGAAGCGTGCCACTGCCCGTTCTGGGGCGTCAGGCGTTGCCGCGAAGTGGAGTAGAGCGAGGACAACCGCGACCAGCGTCACCATCGCGAGAAGGCCGACCAGCACCTGCTGCCGCCGCCTCGGGACGACAACCGAGTCGGAAGGTAAAGCTTGCGCTGGATTTACTGTTTGGCCGCCGGCTAAAGCCGGGACGGCGCCCGTCATCTGCGTCGTTCGCAGAATCGTCGAGCGGCCCGACTTGAGTTTCTCGGCCAGGTTTCTCAGGTCAACAGCAACTTCCTTGGCGGCTTGATGGCGGTCCTCGCGATCTTTGGCCAGGCATTTGCCAACGATGAACTCCAGTTCCATCGGCACGCCGGCGCGGACGGAGGTCAATGGCGCGACTTGTTCGTGGACGATCTCGTAGAACAAGGCCTGATCGTATTGACCCAGGAATGGCCGTTGGCCCGAGACCATCTCATAGAGCACACAGCCCAGCGACCAGACGTCACTGCGGTGATCGACTTCCATGCCTTGGGCTTGTTCGGGCGACATGTAGGCCACCGTCCCCATGGCCGTATCGACTTTAGTGAGGCGTGAGGCTTCGGTCAGCCGCGCCAGGCCGAAGTCCATGATTGTCGGACGGCCTTCGGGCGAGACCAGGATGTTGGCTGGCTTGATGTCGCGGTGAACTACGGCTTCAGCGTGTGCGGCCTGCAGTCCTTCGGCCGTTTGGCGAGCGATGTCGAGAGCGTCCTTGATTGGCAGCGGCCCTCTGGCGATGAGCTGTTCGAGCGTTTCCCCTTTGAGAAAGGCCATCGCCAAAAACGTCTTGCCGGCAACTTCGTCAATCTCGTAGACGGGGCAGACGTTGGGGTGATGGAGGGCAGCCGCTGCTTGGGCTTCGCGGAGGAAGCGCTCCTTGGCTTCCCCATCGCTGAGCAGATGGTCGGCCAGGAACTTGAGGGCGACCTGGCGGTTAAGCTTGGTGTCTTCAGCCTTGTAGACGACACCCATGCCGCCCTCGCCAAGCTTCTCGAGGATCTTGTAATGGCTGATGGTGGAGCCGATGATCAAGACAGGGGAATTGTAGCGTGATTCCCGCTAGCGCGGGCTTGGTTCGAACCGGCTGCTAACGCTAGGATGTAGACGCTGTGCCAAAACTTCTCCCCTTGTATTTATTCGTATCGGCAATCGCGGCGCTTGGCGCTGAACGGGCTGTGGATCCCACTTACCTGTATCGCAATATCGGTGAGGCGAAGTTCGCGGAGTCGGACGAGACGACACCGACTTGCCGCTACCGTCCGTTGTTTGGCGCGGCGGACAGCGAGCCGGCCATCGTTAGAGGCGTGGCCCGCTTCGGCGAGCTGACTATCGCGCCAGGCGGCAAGTGCAAGGTCGTCAGTTACGCGGCAGAAGAGCAGATCTACTACGTGTTGGCGGGCCAGGGCGCGGCGATGTATCGGGGCACGCCGGTTGCCGTGCGTGAGGGCGACTTCATGTATTTCGCACCGGGCTCGGAGCATACGGCGGCCAATGATTCCAGTGCGACGCTGCGCATCGTCGTCATGGGCTTCAAGGTTCCGGCGGATGGGGAGTACGGCATCCCGGTGAAGTTGCCGATGGCGCACGAGAGCGAGGCCGCCAAGCAGGTGGTCGGCAACCATCCTTCGTCGACGTTGTATCAGCTGCTGGTCGGCGATACTTCGTCACAGCGGGACTTGCTGGCGGTAGGGCACACGGTGACCAGTTTGTTCGTGATGGAATTCGAGCCGGGCGGCACGAATTTCTCGCACCATCACGCGACCGAGGAAGAGATATATCTGTTGCTTGACGGCGAGGGCGAGATCGTTGCCGGAGGCGGAGCGGATGGCGTGGAGGGGAAACATCCTGCTAAGCCCGGCGACGCCTATTTCTATCGGCTCAACGCCACGATGGGGTTCTATGCGGATGCAGCTAGGGGGCGCAAGGCGCGAATGCTGGCTGTGCGCTCGCGCTATCCTTTCAACTAGGTCGAACGACCGTTGACGCGATAGGCGTGGCCGAATTAATTCATTACGAAATAGGAGAACTATAAGCCGGGATTTCCATTTTGGCCATCGCGACGCGGTGACGGTAGCAGAGCTTGCCCGCCGGTGCAACGGTT
>JAQCLD010000143.1 GCA_027592785.1 Acidobacteriota bacterium | reverse complement strand
GCCCCTGCTTACTAGACTCTCCGCTTCCCACGCCGCTGCTGCTCCTCGCTTACCCACGGATCGGGGACCCGCTCCTTCAATGAAACCGGAGTTAGATGGAATGAGGATCGTCAAGGATAGTCTTTGGAGCACTTTGCACGAGTTGACGGCGACGAAGAAGCCCGACTGGCAGAAAGTGAACGGTTCGTGGGTCGACGCCTGGGTGCAGTCCGGCGGCACGCCGGTTGAAAGAAAGATCCAAGCATTGGGCGCTTTCGTTCGCGGACACGACCGCGAATCGATGATCCGCGAGATCGGCATGATGCTCACCTTTCTGGATGAGTTGGAACTCTCCGAAGCCGCCTAACGCCTCTTTCTCCGCCCGAAAACGGGCTTTTTGGCCCTCCTTATTCTCTAGCAGGTGTAGAATAAACACCACTGCGGCCCATGCTCTTCGGCCGCCGCGGGTCGTTCCTATGTCTGCCAAGTTGCCACGACGGTCTCTCGTCGCCCTCATCTTTTCAATCAGTTTGAGCGCTCAGACGGCGCCTCCGGACTTCGCCAAAGAAGTCCAACCGTTGCTCAACTCGTGTCTCACTTGCCACAGTTCGCAGTTGGCCACAGGGGGCCTCGCGCTAGATTCGCGCGAAGCTCTGCTCAAGGGCGGATCGCGTGGGGCGGCGGTGACGCCGGGGCATCCCGAGCAGAGTCTGCTGATCGAGGCCGTCAAACGCACGGGTGAGCTGAAAATGCCTCCGGGCAAGGCGCTTGATTCCCAGCAGGTTGCGGTGCTCGAACGCTGGGTCCAGGCAGGCGTTCCCTGGGGAGAGACGGCCGCTGCAGGCGACGCCAAACCTTGGGCGTTCCGCGTTCCGCAACGTCCAGAGGCGCCGAACGTCCAGCGTGCGGACTGGGCGCAGAACCCGATCGACCGGTTCATCCTTGCCAAGCTCGAAGCCAAAGATATTGCGCCCGCCGCCGAGGCCGACAAAGACGCCTTGCTGCGCCGAGTCACCCTCGACCTCACCGGTCTATTGCCGACGCCGCAACAGATCGAAGCCTTCGTCGCTGACAATTCCCCCAACGCCTTCGATAAAGTTGTCGACCGCCTTTTGGCCTCCGATCATTACGGCGAGCGCTGGGGACGTCACTGGCTAGACCTGGCCCGCTACGCCGACTCAGACGGCTACAGCATCGACGGTCCGCGGCCCATTTGGAAGTACCGTGACTGGGTCGTCAATGCGCTGAACGCAGACAAGCCGTTCAGTGAGTTCGTCATCGAGCAGATCGCCGGCGACCTGCTGCCGAACCCCACCACCGATCAGCTGATCGCCACCGGTTTTAACCGCAATACGCCGTTGAACTACGAAGGCGGCATCGATCAAGAGCAGTACCGCATCGAAGCCGTCGCCGACCGCGTTGCCACTACTGGTTCCGCGTTCATGGGGCTCACCATCGGCTGCGCACGCTGCCACGATCACAAGTACGATCCGCTCAAGCAGAAAGAGTTCTATCAACTCTTCGCTTTCTACAACAACACCGTCGAGATTTCGACGCTCGACGACCGCTACAAGTTCTATGAGCCGACGCTAGACTTGCGTACGCCTAAGGAAGACGCTGAGGCCAAGGCCTACTGGTCGCAAGTCAACGCGTTGAGCGCTGAACTCGTCAACTACATCGAAGAGTTACAGGCTAGGCCGCGGAATGAGAGCGAGCCTCTGCACAAGGACGAAGGCTTGCTCGCGCGCATGACCACCCTGCGCAACATCATGCGGCCCGTCGGTATCGGTGCCAGCTACCGCTGGAAGAAGCCCATCGTCACCCAGTCGCTGATTACTCGCGAACGAGACGGTGAACCCCGCGAAACCTACATCCACGTCGGCGGAGACTTCCTGCGCCACGGCGAGCGCGTAGAACCTGGCGTTCCGGCCGCGCTGAGTTCGAAGCCCGTCACGGGCAGCCGTCTCGACCTGGCCAAATGGCTGGTGAGCCGCGACAATCCGCTGACCGCGCGCGTCACCCTAAACCGCGTGTGGCAGCGCTACTTCGGCAAAGGCATCGTCGAGACCGAGAACGACTTCGGGGCCATGGGCAATCCGCCGACACACCCGGAGCTGCTCGACTGGCTCGCCGTTGAGTTCATGGAATCGGGTTGGAGCCAGAAGGCCATGCATCGGCTGATTGTGACTTCGGCGACCTACCGCCAATCTTCGGCCAGCCGTCCGGAGTTGGAAGAAGTTGATCCCTATAACAGTCTGCTGGCGCGCCAATCCCGGATTCGGCTCGATGCCGAGATCGTGCGCGACGCGGCGCTCTCAGCCAGCGGTTTGCTGGCCCCCGAGTTAGGTGGCCCCGGAGTTTATCCGCCGATCCCTGCCGGCGCCATGGCGGCAACCCAAATCACCCGCGACTGGCCCACGTCGACCGGGCCAGACCGTTACCGCCGTGGGCTGTACACAGTGTTCTTCCGGCAGTCGCCGCCGCCGAGCCTGGTGCTTTTCGACGCACCGAACGCTGCCGAGACTTGTACCCGGCGGGTGCGCTCGAACAGTCCATTGCAGGCGTTGACTCTGCTCAACGATCAAGCCTTCTTGGAATTCGCTATCGCCCTGGGCAAACGCACGCTCGAAGATGTGCCCGCGGACAACGACCGGGCCCGCCTCGACTACGCATTCCTGCTCGCGCTCAACCGCGTGCCGCTGGCGGGCGAGCGAGACCGTTTGTCGACTTATCTAGCCAAAGAACGCGCGGAGTATCAAGCGCAGCCGGCGATGGCCCTGGAGTTGGTTTCGACCTTGGCCGCAGGGTCAGCCGACCCAGACGCTCAAAAAATCACCTTGGCCGAGGCCCCCGAGTTAGCCGCCTGGACCTCCGTCGGGCGCGTGCTGCTCAACTTGGACGACTTCATGACGCGGGAGTAAATGACATGACTTTTGACGATAAAATTCTTCGCGCCAAGACGCGCCGTCATTTCTTCAAAGACGCCGGAGTCGGCATCGGTCGCGTAGCATTGGCATCGATGATGGCCGACGGCGCGCTCTCGGCCAAAGACATTCCGCCGAGCCCGATGGCCGCGAAGGAGCCGCACTTCACTCCCCAAGTGAAGAACGTCATCTACCTATTCATGGCCGGCGGCCCCAGCCAGTTGGAGATGTTCGACTACAAACCCGTGCTGCAAAAGCATGATGGCGAAGTCGCGCCAGACTCGATTCTCGACGGCAAGCGCTTCGCCTTCATGGGCACGTTCGCCGAGAACAAGCCCCGTCTGCTGGCCACCAAACGCGAGTTCAAACAATACGGCCAGAGCGGCATGTGGGCGTCGGATTTGGTGCCTGAGATCGGCTCCGTGGGCGACGACGTGGCCATGATTCGCGGCATCCAGACCGACAATTTTAATCACGCCCCGGCGAAGTGCTTCATGAACACCGGCTCGATCCGCTTCGGGCGGCCGAGTATGGGTTCGTGGGCGACCTACGGCATTGGCAGCGAGTCTGCAGACCTGCCTGGCTTTGTCGTGTTGCAGTCCGGCGGGCGCGGCCCTCGTGGCGGCGCCGGCCTGTGGTCAAGCGGCTTTTTGCCGACCGCCTACCAAGGCGTGCCATTCCGTTCCGGCGGCGATCCGATCCTCAATCTCTCCACCGCGCCCGGCGTGACCAAGGCCTCGCAAGCCGAGACCCTCGACGCCATTCGCGAGATGAATCTGCTGCAGTACGAGAACGACGGCGACCCGGAAATCATGACGCGTGTGGCCGCTTACGAGATGGCCTACCGCATGCAAACCAGCGGTCCTGACCTGATCGACTTCGGCCAAGAAACGCAAGAGACGCTCGACATGTATGGGGCGAAGCCCGGCGAAGCGTCCTATGCCAATAACTGCCTGCTGGCCCGCCGCATGATCGAACGCGGCGTTCGCTTCGTGCAGCTTTATCATGCCGACTGGGATCACCACGCCGACATCGGCGGCCCGCTGGAAAAGGTCACGCGCGAGATCGACCGTCCGACCGCGGCGCTCATCAAAGACCTCAAGCAGCGCGGTTTGCTCGACGACACGCTGGTGATCTGGGGTGGCGAGTTTGGGCGCACGCCGATGGCCGAAGTTCGCGAACAAGAAGCCCCCGGCAAACAGGGACGCAATCACCACATCGATGCCTTCCCCATGCTGATGACCGGCGGCAAGATTCGTCGCGGCCATCAAATCGGCGGGACCGACGATCTCGGCTTCAACTCCGTCGGCGAGAAGATCCACGTCCACGACATCCAAGCCACCATCCTGCATATGCTGGGCCTCGACCACACCAAGCTGACCTACACATTCCAAGGCCGGCCCTTCCGACTAACCGACGTCGGCGGCCGCGTACTCCACGATTTGTTTGCCTGATTCTTCAGCCCCAAAGGGGCGGTGGACCAATAGCCCACGGCGTAAGCAGTGGGTACGAAGCCATCCCGCGCCCTCTTCATTCTTCCCGCGTCAGCGTCTTCTCACAACCTAGCGGCCAGCCGCCGGTCACGGTCACCGGTCCTTAGTGGTCACTCCAACTTCGCTCACCCGCAGGGACGTTCGTCAGGACGTTCGTGAACTCCCACCCCGAAAGTCCTTCAAGTCCTTTTGTGAGATAGTCGGGCTCAATCGGGGCGAAGGGACTTATTGCCTCGGTGACCCTTGCGCGGATTGCAGCCTTCTTGTCTTCTTCCAATCCCTCCCACCAGGCAGGAGCAAGGGCGACGTTTTCACAGTTCGAGATGACCAACCGAAACGCTGCGTCGGCAACACTCTCACCCTGGGCAAGTGAACTTAGAAATTCCCGGCAGGAAGGCGCGCTAGCTTTGTGCCAGGCAAAGAGAAAGCCCCAACCGTCACGCAAAGGGGCCGAGCAGAATGTGATCAGATCCATGGGCGTGGAGGGGTCTTCAAGGGCTTGAAGCTTGCGCCCGAGAAAATCGAAATGGGGGTATATAAGGCCGGAGAAGGCGTGCGTCGGCCCTTGTCTGGATACGAATAGTACGTACTCTACGTCGTCAAATCTTCCGTACTTCAAAGAGGCGTCGAAATTCTCCTTGTGACGCCGCAGGCCTGTCAACGCGCGCGCGCTTCCAGCCTTGATGTCTTCGAACACAGTGAATGGATGGCCCGGCGGCCACAACGCAAGCTGGGAATCTGCTAGCGCAAGCGCGTTCTCTTTGACGAAGAACTCTCTACAAATCGAGCGGTAGGCGTACAGCAGTACTTGCTCTCCCGTTGGAATGAGGGGTTGCGTATCAATCGGCCCGAAGACCTCGTTGTCGTGCTTCTCGCAGAAGCCGAGGAATGTGGACAGCTTCCCGATTCCTCGTTTCTCAATCACGATCTGGCTGCGATCTGCGTCGAATTTGCCTCCGCTGACAGAGGGTGTGTAGACGTGGCCCTCACTTGCGATCACTGCGAGCGGACCACTCTTCTGAATTGAATGGGCCTTTATGATCGCGCTGCAACGCTCCCCACTCTCAAAGTGCAGGCAACGTCCCTTGTTCGCCAGTTGCTTTCGTTTGCTTAGGTACTTATTCAGATCGAACCGTGTTGCCTGTTCTAGCGGTGCCAGGTCGGCCGCCGTCTTCCCATCGAGCGACCAGCCCTCATATACAACCGCCAGGCCTTGTTCTTGGGCTGCTTGGTAACCGTCACGTGTTAACTCCGACTCTTGGCAAGCCTCTTCTTTGACTTCCACGGCGGGCTCAATCACTTCCTTGATCTCCCAATCGACTTTGGTTACGTAAAAGCAGGCCTTGTTGAATGCGGCCGACGGAGAGGCTTCGATGATCCAGCAGTACGCATATGCACCCTTAACAATTTCGGCCTGCGGACTGCCCGGAACCGGAGCCACCTTGAGTTGTACAAAAAATGTCGCCATGGCTTATCGATTCTAACCGTCCTCGCAGGGAGAACCGGGACAACCTCGATTGTGTGTGAGCTTCGGTGCGTCAACAGGACCTTTTAGCAGAAAGAGCGAAGAAAAGGGGAGAAACAGAGGGCAAGCGACCACTTTTGCGCATGGAGCAGTCTGTCGTGTACTCGGCTGGTCGCCATAGGCGGTTCGAAAAGACCGCTCGCTCGCGTTCGCGGCTCGGATCGCGGCTGGTGCCGAAAACCTCGGGTAAAATAACTCTGGATGCGCCCAACCAGAAGGTCCGTCTGCGCAGCTCTCGCGGCGCCGCTGTTTGCCGTCCGTTCATCGCTGGCTGCCGGGGCGGTCTCCTTGACCGGAGCCGAGCAAGCAGGCGAAGGGCTGCCGCGTCTGAAAAGTCTGCTCGTCAATTGGCACGGCGAGACCATCCTCGAACATTACTATCACGGCGCCCGCGCCTCACGTGCCGCCAATATCAAATCGGCCTCGAAGACGGTCATGTCCGCTCTAGTCGGCATCGCGGTCGATCGCGGGCTGATCGAGAGCGTCGACACACCGATCTCTGAATTCTTCCCCAAGCTGCTTGGGGCCAGCGCCGACGAGAAGAAGCGCGCTATCACCGTCGGCGACTTGCTCACCATGCGCTCCGGGCTTGAGACGACCAGCAACCGCAACTACGGCTCTTGGGTCGCTAGTTCCAATTGGGTCCGCAACGCCCTCGAGCGTCCGATCATTCGCGACCCCGGCGCCAGGATGATCTACAGCACCGGCAACACGCATCTGCTGTCCGCGATCATCACCAAGATCGGCGGCAACACCTGGAAGTTCGCCGACGAAGTGTTGGCCGAGCCCCTGGGCTTCGATCTTCCGCGCTGGCCCAAAGACCCGCAAGGCATCTACTTCGGCGGCAACGACATGGAGTTCACGCCGCGCCAAATGCAGGCGTTCGGCGAGATGTACCTCAACGGCGGCCGCTCGAACGGCAAGCAAGTAATCTCTGAATCCTGGGTGCGTGAGTCCTTCGTGCCCCGCACGCGCTCGACGCGCGATCCGACTCGGCTCTACGGCTACTGCTGGTGGATCCGCGAACTAGGCGGCTTGCGCACCTTCTACGCCTGGGGTTACGGCGGCCAGTTCATCTTCGTCGTCCCCACCCTTGATCTCGTAGTGGTCACGACTTCCTCGACCGCCACCGGAAGGGACCGTCGCGGCCATCTCAACGGCATCTACGATCTTCTCGAAGACCACATCATCCGCCCCATCTCATCGGCAACCAACCAACAGCTCGCCGATTGACGGCAAGCCGGCTCGTCATGTTAGTCCTTGTGGTGCAAGGCCGTGCCTGGGACACTGTAGTTGCCTGTTTGTTAAGTTCCCCCGTTAAGAACTCCGCACCCCGTCGATTGTTGGCTCGCTAAACATGTCCCCACTACTGTCCGGTTGACGAGCAGCGGGCGGCTTGCAACTGATTGTAGAAGCGAGGGTTAGGTACTGTT
>JAQCLD010000032.1 GCA_027592785.1 Acidobacteriota bacterium | reverse complement strand
GTCGGAACCGAGTAGTCGTTGAGGCGATAGCGCACCAGCGACAAGGACGTCACCCGCGTCGTGTGCTTGTCACAAGCGTCGTATCCAACGGCGGGCAGGGGCAGAAACGCCTGGCGGTCGCGCTCGAAACGCTCGCCGATTGTCTCGGACTGCCGCCGTAATCGTCGTTCTCGGCGCTCGCCGCACTTGCGCTCCAGGTAAGCGTTCAGCTCGTCCCAACCAGCGAAGCGCGGGATCGGCACTAGGAAGTTGCGCCGCGCGTAGCCTACCAACCCTTCCACCTTGCCCTTGTCGTTGCCCTTGCCCGGCCGCCCGAAACGATCGGCGAACAGGTAATGCGACTGCAGCTCGGAGAAGACCTGCGTCCGTTTGCGGGTACCGTCGCCCAGGATCCTCGCCACGGCGATCTTCGTGTTGTCGTAGACGATGCCGATGAACGATGAGTTATACGATCTACTGGTCGAACATCGAAACTGGTTCGAGTTACGATTCGGTCCAGTCGATGACGAGTATTTTCTCTTCCCCTTCGGTACGCCTCAAGCGACAGACCCAACACGGCCGATCACGACGATCAAGAAGGGTTGGACACGACTGAAGCAGCGGGCGAAAGTTGAATGCCGGTTTCACGACCTGCGCCACACCGTAGCGACAAATATGACTGAAGCCGGAATCGCCGAATCCACGATGCTGGCCGTCATGGGGCACATGTCACGGGCGATGCTGGAACGCTATTCTCATGTTCGCCTGGCAGCGAAGCGCGACGCAGTTCGTGCGCTTGGAACGACTACAATCAACGAATCCCAGAAACAATGTCTACAAAATCCACTATAGTCGGCCTCTTCGGCCTAAAGTACCCGGTAAACTATTGATTCTAATGGTGGGCGCGCCCAGACTCGAACTGGGGACCTCCTGCGTGTGAAGCAGTGCGTCGCCGAGACCTACTGAACGCTCTGGGGTTTCCGGCCGGGGGGCATGCCACCGAGCGGCACTGAAGCGCTCAAGAGTGCGGGCGTTGGCACGACAGGTAGAACTGTGCTCCGGTGACGCTGAGACAAGCCCAAACGGTGCCAGCCAAGCCAACGGGGGCGGCAGCGGAATTCGTACATAAGACGTACTCACAATCGATGAACTCATATCTATAGCATTGATACTACGCAGGTTAAACTACTATCTGCCATGCTCTGCTACCACTTCATGGATACGGAGTAGGCCGCTTGCTGAACTCCCAGGAAGAGCCCGCGCCTACTTTCCGACCGCCGCACAGCATGCCCTTCTAGGCAGCCTCCTAGTATCCCTACGCCGCGTCAGAGGGTATCTTCTCTTACAACTGTTGCGTCCCTTTCGACGGGGTCGCTGCAATATCGCCGGCTCCTCGTCCTGGCACGTTCCGAGGAGGCCCTTAACTGCCAATGTTTGCTGCTTGAGGTTATCGATCATGCGTCTAGGTCTCCGCTTAAATTGCATTAATCCCACCGTAATTCTCGTTGCGGCCGCGAGTTGGGTCGCCTTCGCCATGCCGGCCAGCGCTCAAAATCCGTCAGTCGTCGATGACCTTTGGCAGGCGGTCGAGAACGCGGGCGCTACAGCCGAACTTGCGGCGGCCCCGGCGCGCTACCAAATCAACGACGCCCGCCTAGATCAAGTCCTGCTCGATACGCCCCTCGAAGACCTCCAATTCAGTCGACCGTCTCGAACGCTGCTCTCCCTGCCCATGCCCGACGGCACCTTCGAGCTCTTTCGAATCGAGGAGTCGCCAATCATGGCTCCGGCGCTGGCGGTCCGCTACCCATCCATTCGTGACTATCGGCTCGCGGGCGTTAACAACACGGCCTTGCAAGGCCGTCTAGGGCGTAACGGGCGACACATGCACGCTTTGATCCTCTCGCCCGAAGGGGCAATCGAGATCAACCCGTCCGGGGGACATCCGTATTACTCCAGCAGCTATGCAAGCGCTACCGTCGAACCCTTCGCTTGCGGCGCGCTCGATGAAGCAGTCTTTCAGAAACTCGTCGAGGATCTTCCGCTTGTCGCTGACCTGGCGTCTGGTTCCCAACTGCGCATCTACGAGTTGGCCGTCGCTACGACGGCCGAGTACTACCAGGCCCGCGGCAACAACGACGTCGACATCCTCGCTTCAATCAATACGGTATTCAGCCGCGTCAACGCGATCTACGAGTCCGAAGTCTCAATTCGATTCGTCCTCATCCCCGAAACCGACCAGCTGTTCTCTCAGGACCCGACCGACTTCACTAATTCGGTGCCGGCTACGATGCGAGTGGAGAACCAAGCTTTTATCGACGGCATTCTCGACGATGGCGACTACGATATCGGTCACGTGTTGGGCACCAGCCCGGGAGGCGGCAACGCAGCCGGCAGCGTCGTCTGCGTAGACGGGAGCAAGGCCCTCGGCGCCAGCGGCCTCAATGTCGCCGCCGACCCAGCTACCGAAACCGGGTTTGGCGGTTACCGCCTCGTAACCCACGAAATTGGCCATCAATTCAGCGCCGGCCACAGCTGGAGCGGAACGCAAGGCAACTGCACTGCGGGCCAATTCAGCCAGGCGAACGCGTTCGAGCCGCGAAGCGGCACCACCATCATGGCCTACCCCGGCACGTGCGGCGGTGACAACATTACAGGAGGCCCGGTCGATCCCTACTTCCACACTCACAGCTACGACCAAATCGTGAACTACTCCGTCAGCGGCAACGGCAATTCGTGCGCGCAAGTGCAAAACACCGGCAACTCGGCGCCAGCCGTCAACGCCGGCCCCGACTACACGATTCCAGCAAACACTCCCTTCACTCTTGCGGGCTCAGCCACGGACCCCGACGGTGACTCTCTCACCTACGTTTGGGAACAACACGACGTCGCTCCGTTCCAGATATCTCCGCTGTTCGACAATGGCGACAATCCACTGTTCCGATCCTTTCCGCCTAGCTCCAGTCCGTCCCGGACCTTCCCGCAGATCAGCGACATCTTAAGCGGTACGACTACTCTTGGCGAGTTGCTGCCGCAGGCCGACCGGACGATGACGTTTCGCTTCACCGCCCGGGATAACCTACCAGCAGGCGGGGGCGTCGACTACGACACTGCCATCGTCAACGTCGTCGGCACTCCCTTCTTCCTGACGTCTCCGAATGGCGGCGAAACGCTCAACGCAGGCTGCACGAAGACAGCGACCTGGACAGTCGGCGGCGGCAGCATCGCGCCTAACGCCAATCTACTCCTTTCTACCGACTCCGGTCTCACGTTCCCGCAGACCTTGGCCTCGGCGGTTCCGAACGATGGGAGCGAAGACTTCTCCGTTCCTTGCCTTGCTTCGACTGCTGCGCGGCTGCGGGCCGAAGGAGACGGCAACATTTTCTTCGACGTCTCCGATAACGACTTCGCTATCGCAGCCGATCCCCCGGAAGTCGTCTTCGACGGTCCCGAGTTCCCAGAGGGCGAAGTCGACGACGCCTGCGAATACACGCTTGCATTCTCCGCAACCGTCACTGATCAATGCTCCGTTTCGGCTGCGACCGTCGATGTCGAATTCAGCGTGTTCGGCGATATCGGAACGATATCGAACGGCACGTTCCAGGCGAACCAAGTCGATCCGCAGACCGTCACCGTGACCGACAGCGCCTTGGTTTCGGATCTCACTAGCAGCCCAGCAATCGCCCGTGCGCTCATCACCGTAGCCGACGGCTGCACGCTCGAGGAGCAAGCGCCTTACGACGTTGCGGTATTCGACAATACGCCGCCGACAATCGACGTCGAACTATCTCCCAACGTCATCTGGCCGCCGAACCACAAGATGCGCACCGTCAATGCCAACGTCACCGTTCAGGACAACTGTCCGGTCACCGGGTTCACGCTCTTGAGCGTCGACAGCGATGAGCCCGACGAGGGAACTGGCGACGGCGACTTCCCTAACGACATCCAAGATGTCGATGCATTTACTGCCGATACGAGCTTCCGAGTCCGCGCCGAACGCTCCGGGTTGGGAGACGGCCGCACGTACACGGCGACCTACGCAGTGGAGGACGGCTCCGAGAATACGACCCAAGGATCGGCGACCGTCGAAGTCCCCCACGGCCAGAACTAGCCCGGCGAACGCATCATTCCCGACGTTGACCTTGGCGGCCTACAGCCGTCACAATCGAGCGCGAGCCTCCGCTCCGATCAGCGATCCTAGGGAAACACCATGCGCAGAATCATTGCCGTCCTCATGCTAGCCGCCCTGGCCCTTCCGCTATACGCCCAGCGGAGCACCAGGGAAGTCGCCAATCCCACCACGGAATTCGACGACTCCAAGCCCAACAGCGCGGACGTGCCCGACGTCTATGCGACATCCTCTGAGTTTCAGCGTGTCGTGATCCTGCGCTTCAAGCACAAAGCCGATCTGCTGGCCGGGCTCGCCAAAGCCGTTACCGACGAGAAGATCAAGAACGCGGTCATCCTCTCTGCCGTCGGTTCGGTCCGGGGCTATCAAATTCACAGCGTCAGCAACCGGGATTTTCCGTCGGAGAATATTTACGTCAAGGACCCCACGCACCCCGCCGACCTGGTTAGCATGAACGGCCTGGTCATGGACGGGCGCGTACACGCGCACCTCACCCTTGCCGATGAAGACCATGCTTTCGCCGGGCACCTCGAACCCGGCACCGAAGTCTTCACTTTTGCCGTCGTCACTCTGGGCATCCTTCCCGACGACCTTGACCTGTCTAAGCTCACCGACAAAACTTACCGCTAGGCGCCCCCCAAGAGCCGATAAACTGGGGAGTTGCTGCAAAAAATTGTCGTTAGCTTGGTCTTGATCGCCGCCTCCGCGGCGCCGTCGATGCTCTTAGCGGAAGCCGACCCGGACAAGACCATCCGCGAAATTCGCATCAACGGTCTCCTCAACACTCACGAACAACTCGTCCGCGATCAACTTACCTCGGCAACGGGCCAACCTTTCGATGAAGAACTCATCGAACAGGACCGCGAACGCCTCGACCGGCTCGCCGTCTTCAGCCGCATAGAAATGGCCCCAACATTCGAAGGCGATGAAGTCATCCTGGACATCAACGTCGTCGAAACAGCCCGCTTTATTCCCTTCCCCGCCTTCTCTTTCGTGGAGGAGAACGGCGTCTCGATCGGCGCCGGGGTAAAAGCCTCCAGCCTGCTCGGCCGGGCGATCTCCGCATCGTTGGATATACGCGTTGGCGGGCAACAGGAACTTGAGTTCTTACTCGACTCGCCTTGGGGCATGCGCGACAAGACCTGGTACGGGGGCGAAATTCACGCCCGCAGCCGCATCAATGAACTCGACGACTTCAAGGAAAAAGCCATCGAAGGCGAAATTCGCGGCGGATTCCAATTCGGTCCCAGCCTGCGACTGGGCGGACGTCTGGAGTTCCTCACCGTTAACGCCGACTTGCCCGAAGTCACCCTCACCGGCCGCTCGACCGAGTCCACCCCCGGCATCGGCATGGTCGCCGCCTACGACACGCGCGACCTTTGGTCCAACCCAAGCCGTGGATGGGAGAATTCATTTTCCTTGACGCGGTTCGGCGGACTGCTGGGCGGCGCCGGCGACTTCACCAAAGCCGTTGTCGATCTGCGCCGTTATCAGCCACTCGCCGACAAACACACCCTCACGTTCTTCTCGTTCTCCACGTTCCAGACCGGTACCGTGGGAATCGACATCCCGATCTACCGCGATTTGCACCTTGGGGGAACCAATAGCGTGCGCGGCTGGTCTGATCTGAACGCCCGCGAGGGTAAGAACCAGTTCATCAACACGGTCGAGTACCGCTACGATCTGTTCAAACCGAAGCCGTTTCGGGTCTTTGGCGCTAATATGTACGGCGGCCTCAAGCTAGCCGTATTCGGCGATATCGGAACGGTCTGGAACGACGGCGATCAGTTCAGTGATAACTTCATTGGCGGAGTCGGCATCGGACTGCGCGTCATCATCCCTTTCATTCAGATGATCCGCCTAGATCTAGCCTATGGCCAACGGGGCGAAGGCATCGTGCCGCACTTCGGTATCCGGGAAAAAGCCTTCTATCACCGCCGCCGCGTCCGCTGAGCTAACGCGCTTTCACTGGAGGTACCCGAGACTCTTCAGCTTCTCAATCTCTTGCGGGGTCATATCCGCTGTAGAGTCTACGGCAGAAAGCCTTGCCGCGAGTGCGGACTCTCGCCACTCTTCGAGCTCTTGCTTCATTTGCTCGACGATGTCAGCATGTTCGGCCGCGATGTTCTGAAGGTTCAAGGGATCGGCACGACGATCAAACAGCTCGTACTCGGGTCGATCCGCATTCGGAATCACCGTGTTATGGATCAGCCTCCAATCGCCGCTACTAATCCCTGTTGCCACGACATCGCCCAATAGAGACGTTACGTTTTCCTAAACGGCCGCCTCGGGCCGCCAACCCTGATCAGCCTCGGTCTCGCCCTGTGCCCCGTTGATGAGCGGCATGAGGCTTTGGCCTTGCATTTCTGCCGGCGCCGGCAAGCCGCTTAGCTCAACGACGGTCGGCATGATATCGATCGACCGGACGGTCTCCGGAATCACCCTGCCGCTCGGGAGCCCCGCTGGCCAGTAGAAGAACAGTGGAACGTCAGTCAGTTCTCCATAAACCGACTGCCCGTGAAATACGCCGCCGTGCTCGTGAAACTCTTCTCCGTGATCGGAAAAGAACACGATCAATGTACTTTCTAACAACCCGTTGCGCTTTAGGTTTTCCAGGAGCCTTCCTATTTCCGCATCCATTCCACGGATGGAGCCGTCGTACCAGTCCTTGTGATAGTTGAAGAAAGGCTAAGGGTCGATGCCGGCCGCCGTCATCTCCTTACTCGATGCCAATTGCTGCTGGTAATGGAACGGTTTCCCGATGAACGGTTTCAGCTTGGCGAGTGTCTCAAGATGTTTGCCTCGCCCGGCGGGATCGGCCCACAGCGTATCGTATGGCTTGCGAGGCTCATAGGGACTGTGCGGATCGAACACTTGCAAGTAGGCAAAGAACGGCGTCTTCGGATGGCGGTCGATCCAAGTCGTTAGCCGGTCGACGTACTCGCGTCCGGTCTTCGGCCCGTCCTCCGGCAGCGAGCCGAACTCGTGCAACTCGTCGTAGCCCTGGTGCAGGTTGGAAAACTTGCCGGTGAACATGATCGAGCAGTACGACAGAGTTGCGTACCCTGCCTCGCGGTAAAGCTCCGCGATGGTCGTCGCCGTTGCGGGTAAGCGGTCGCTAAACTCAGCAACCGTATTGGTCGTCGGGTACAGCGACGTCATGATTGCGGGCGTCGCCACCTTGGTCCAAGAGCCGGGCGATACATTGTCGGCAAACAGTACTCCCTCCGACACCATCCGGGATAGCGTGGGCGCAGTCTTCCGCTCATATCCGTAGAACGGCAGATGATCCCGACGAAGCGTATCTGCCTGGATGAAGATCACGTTGCGCGGCGCCGGGTCGTTAGCGCTGGGAGCGTCCCGGTCTACGCGGATATTCGGATTGCCCCATAGCCCGATCTCGTTGTCTTTAGCGGCAGACAGAGCGAAGTCCAACGTGACGTTCTTTCCGCCGTGCGCCTTCAAGTCGACGGCGAAAGACTCCCAACGATTCGGCGTCGTGATGGTCTGGCGCAGTACCTGCTCCAGCGCCCCGTCACTAGATACGCTCGAAATTTCGAACGTTACCGGCTGGTCGTCCAGGACCCCGAAATTGACATCGAGCCAAGCCCCTGCCGGGACGGTCACGTCGATTCGGAACGACTGAGGCGAATGGGAAACGATCGACTCCCGAAAAATATCTGCCAAGCCCTGCCAATTCACGCCGCTGGGCGTCGAGGATAGCCGCTCTTTCGTGGTCACTACTCGTACCGTTTCGATCTCGAACTCGGCGCCTTCTTCGTTCGTCGGGGAAATGTGAACGAACTTTGCATCAGCCAGCGACTGTGTCGACCCGAACGGCATCCGAACCGTTTGCTTGCCGAGCTTGGCAACGACGTCGGAGCGAAGAAAGAGTTCACCGTGCTCGGCGTTATAGACCGCGAGCGCGACATCCGGCTTGTCCCCGCCCACGATCGTGCCGGAGACCTCTGAACCCGAACTCATCTCAATTCCGAGTTCTACCGAATCGACGGACCCGGACGGATTCGCCCAGTTCGGCAGCTGTGCATAGATGATCGGATGCGGACTCGTCGCTCTTCCGTGGAGCTTGCCGTCCCTGACCTCAAGGTTCGCGACGCCTTGTCCCACTCGCCAAGCCGAAAGAGGAATCAGGCCCTCCGGCTCGACCGCCGATTCGTTGGCAGCGGCCGATTCAAAGGCGCCTGGGTCAAGCAGATCGACAAGCCGGATCGAGGACTGATTTCCGGAACTCCCGCTCGAGCAAGAGAAGCTCAACAAAGCCGCTAGCGCTAGCCCATAGGTAAGAAGTTTCATCTTGTTCAATCTCCGCTTGTGACGAATACTCTACCTGGCTAGCCAGCCGCCGTCGATCGCTACGCAGCTCCCGTGCATGAAGCTGGCAGCATCGCTCGCTAAAAACACGCACAACCCAGCCAGCTCGTCTGGTTTGCCCCAACGTCCCGCTGGGATGCGCTCGAGGATCTGCGGCCCGCGCACTGGATCCTTCTGCAACGCCTCGGCCAACTCGGTCTCGATATACCCCGGGCAGATGCAGTTCACATTGATGCCTCGCGCCGCCCAAGAAGTCGCCAAGGACTTCGTTAGTCCAGCGATGGCGTGCTTAGCCGACGCATACGCCGAGATGTGCAACCCGCCCTGGAAGGACATCACTGAGCCAATATTGACGATCTTCCCGCCGCCATCCATGTGTTTCGACGCTTGCACTGCCAAGTCGAACGCGGCATGCAGATGCACTTCCATCAAATTGCGCCAGGCGTCCTGCGGATAGTCCTCGGGCGGATAGCGCCCCGTCACGCCAGCGTTGTTCACTAGAATATCGAGCTGGCCTAACTCGGAAACCACGCGGTCGGCCAAGCCCTTGCGCTGCTCCGCAACGCCTAAGTCAGCTTTTAGGTCCGCGAAGCGTTGGCCGCAGGCTTCCACGAGGCGCCTTGTCTCGGCAGAATTTCCCGTACGCGTCACGCATGCCACGTCGGCGCCTGCTTGCGCCAAGCCTAGCGCCAACGCTTGGCCAATGCCGCGACCAGCCCCCGTTACCAGAGCGACACGGCCATCCAGTTTGAATTGATCAAGAACCATTGCGGACATTCTCCCATTGACTGCCCTCGAATGGACCGTTACGCCCTGTGAGGCTTCAGGCAATCTTCAGATTCGACCGCTACATTCAGGTGAGACAGCACCCGATCCGATCTCAAGACCACGGAAAACGCTTCTATGCAACACACCCAGCGCTTCCTACCCGCCTTCGCGCTCCTCGCATTGATCCTCGCGCCACAGGCATCTCTCGCCCAGCAGCGGATCGAATTGGAAGGCCGCGTCTCGCGAGTAGATGGTACACGCATAGAACTCAGCGGCGGGCTCGTCGCTCTCGAAGCGCGCGGCGCCGAATTCGAGGCGGGCAATGACATTCTCCGAGGCGTTTCCGACCTCACGAGCGGGACGGCCGTCGAGATCATCGCCTCCGTACAGCCCGACGGCTCAATGACAGCCACCGAGATCGAAATCAACAACGAGAAGAACCCCGAGGACTCAATCAAGGGCGTCGTCAGCGCGGTGGACCAGGCAGCCCGCTCATTCACCATCGGCCCGCTTATGATCTACTTCGACGACGCCACCCGCCTCAAGAAGTTGTCGGCGATCCAAAGCGGGTCCTTCGTCGAAGCCACTCTCGACGTCTCGGACGGCCGGCTCCGCGCCACACTGGTGGAACGTGAAAAGCCAAACGACTAGACCCTCAGCGCACCGCGCAGCTCTGGACTGTGCGTTCGCAGCGGCCATTCACGCGGCGGTCCTGCTGTGCTTGTTCGCGCTCCTAATACCGCCGGCTATTGAGCATCTGATCGGCGTCCTCAGTCCGAATCACGGCAAACGTGGACGCACCTTGGAGGCCCCGCCGCAGGGGATCGCTTGGCTCACTTGGCTGATCCACTAAACTTGCGGGCAGGCGCTGTTTCCATGGAGATCCTCGTCGTTGAAGATGACCCGCGAATGGCCGCGCTGCTCGATCGCGGTCTGCAGTCTGAAGGCCATCGCGTCTTCGTCGCAAGCGACGGCAGAGAGGCACTCGAATTCGCGGAACTGCGCACCTACGATGCGATCGTGCTCGACGTACTCTTACCTTTGCTCAACGGATTCGAAGTCGCCAAGCGGCTGCGCAAGGCTGGCAACCGCACCCCTATTTTGATGCTGACCGCCCGCGATTCGCCCCGCGATGCGGTGGAGGGGCTGGACTGCGGCGCCGACGACTATCTCACCAAGCCTTTCGCCTTCGAAGAGCTCTTAGCACGCGTCCGCGCGGTGGCTCGGCGCGGACCCATTCCCGTCGGCGTCTCGCTCACCGTTGCGGACTTGGCTCTCGATCCAGCCTCGCGGGAGGTGACCAGAGGCCGCCTGCCCATTGAGCTCACTCCTCGCGAATTCCAACTGTTGGAACTGCTCATGCGCCGTGCCGGCCGGGTCGTTCCCCGTGACGCGCTCATCGACATTGTCTGGGGCGGCGAATCCGATATCGAATTTAACACCGTGGACGCGTTCATCAGCGGGCTGCGGCGCAAGCTTGAGTCAAACGGCCAACCGCGCCTCATTCACACCGCTCGAGGCATTGGTTTCTCAATCCGGGAGCCGCGCTAGTGTCGCCTTGGCGTTCGATCGCGTTCCGGCTTGCCGCGTGGTACTCGCTGCTGCTTTTTGCCGGGATCGCCTTCCTGGGCGGCGCTCTGTGGGTGGGCCTCGACTATAGCCTTACGACCTCGGTCGACGAGCTGCTCAGGGAACGTGTCGCCAAGCTAGTCGACTTCGTCGAGAGCGAATTTGGCACTGGGAACGGTACCCCCGCCGAACGCGAAGGCGAGGCAGCGATTCGTGGCGTCGTCCGCGAAGTCCAACCACAAGCGCTCCTCATTGGCAGCACTCAAATCATCATGACGCCGCAGACGACCTTCGAAGGCGACTTCGGCGCACAGCAGCTCGCCGTCGGGCAGTACATCGGTATCTAGCTGTCGCCACGAGACGGTCAATGGATCGCCGAGGAAATCACCCTCGAAAGCGGTTTCGAGGCCGAACTACGCGAAGAAATCTTCGAATATTTACTGTCGGTTCCCGAGGGCCAATGGACCGAAATCCGAACTGCCGGCGGCGCCGAACTTCTGCGGCTAGCGTCGCAGAGTCCAGCGACATGGCTCAGCCACTCGGGCGGGAATGCCACCGAGACCGTTAGCTAGCCTGCTGGAATCTATCGCGTCCTCCAGCAGGACATCCGGCTCGCTGGTTTGGATTTCCGAATCCAGATGGCATCGTCGTTGGCAGCGATCGTCAGCGCGAAACGCCGACTCCTCGTGAATCTTGCCTGGGCCGTCCCGCTGGTCATCGTTCTGAGCCTCGGCGGTGGGTATCACGTCGCCCGGTCCGCCTTGCAGCCGATCGAGAGCGTCGTCGCCGTCGCTCAAGGCATCGACGTCGGCAAGCTTTCGGAGAGGCTGGACGCCCCCTCGTCGGGAGACGTCGTGGAACGCCTCGCCAAGACGTTCAACGGCATGCTCGACCGTCTTGAAGGCTCCGTTCGCCGACTTGAAGAGTTCACCGCAGACGCGTCTCATGAACTGCGTAGCCCCGTCGCCGTCATTCGAACCACCGCCGAGCTCGCCCTTCGCCAGGATCGCACTCCCACTCAGTTGCGCTCCGATATGCAGGAGATCGAGCGCGAGGCGGCCAGGCTCACCTCCCTAATAGAAAACCTGCTCACGCTGGCGCGCTCCGATGCCAACGGAATGACGCCCAACAAGCGCCCGGTAGACCTTTTCGCACTCGTGGTTGAAGTCGGCGACCAACACCGTCGCCTCCATCCAAGTCGTGCTCTCGCGGTCGAAATCCCTTCGCTATACGCGTATGTTCTCGGCGACGAAGCATCCCTGCGGCAATTGCTCGCCATCCTACTGGACAACGCGGTGCGGCACACTCCTGACGAAGCGTCCATCACGATCAGCCTCAGAACGGAAGGAGATGCTCATCGCCTATCTGTGGCGGACACGGGTAACGGAATTCCAGACGACGAGCTAGGTCGCATCTTCGATCGTTTCTACCGCGGCGACTCATCACGGGGAGTCGACGGCGGATTCGGTCTGGGACTATCCATCGCCCGCTGGATCGCTGAATCGCACGACGCCTGCATTAAGGTCGAAAGCGTCGTCGGCAAAGGCTCGGTCTTTTCGGTGAGGCTTAGCGCGACTCCCAACGACTGGGGTTAATGCCCGGGGCCTCGGCCTTCATACCCGCCGGCTTGTGTTCCTGCTCGAACGCCTGGCCCGACGTATTGAGACTCTGCAGGTACGGCTTGGCAATGTCAGGAGCGGCCGCTACTAGCGCTGGATCCCAATCTTCAATCGGCTGGACCGGTCCCGCCCACGCAGGCCGATATCCCATCTGCAGCAACTCCCGTGGCCTTTCGTCCAAGTTCGGATGACTCCCGTGGAACAGCATCGAAGGAATCAACACCGCTGACCCCGCCGGCACGATCAACGTGATCTCCTCTGGATGCGACGTGTAGCGCACATAGGGGCTCGCCTCGGCATGGAACGATATATGCGATCGCGGAATCAGACGGAACGGCGCACGCTTCTCGCTCAGGTAGTCCAGGTAATACAGCACCCGCACCAGCCGCGGACAGCTCCCCTCGTAGCCAAACAAGTTCGACCCGTGCGGCTGCCCATCAGTGTGCATCGAGATGCCCGGACAGCCCACCAAGCTCCGTTGAAAGAACCCGCGATTGAATACGATATCCGGCCCCATCAGGTCTGTTAGAAAGTCCATCAGCGGCGGATAGCCAATTAACTCGGCCGCGGTACGGCTCGTCCACTGTGGCTGCACGACCGAACGCTGCTGCTGCGTGCTGTAGCTCGTATGCGTCATCTCCGCATCGGCCATCTCGCTCTTCAGCTTGGCGATAATCTCCGGCGTCAAGATCGAAGGGAATACGACGTAGCCCTCCACCTCAAAGTGCCTGATCTGTTCGGGTCTCGACATGGACGCGAAATCCGTCTCGTCGATATGCATGAAATCCGCTTCCGGCTGAGGAGCGGCCGAGGTGCTAGGTGCATTCATATTGCGCCGCTATTATAAGTCCCCGCCGCCGGCTCCGACTACTGCCCGTGGCGCCTAGGCCATCCACCGCGAATAGGTTTGTTGGGCCCTCTAGCTGACACCCGCTCCCCCAAGCCTCGCGAAGGCGAGCCGGGGCCGCGCCAGCGGTGCGGATCCACGGGCTGTATGAGGGGTCACACGCGGCCAGCGCTGTGCATTGCTTTCGGAGGCGATCCTCCTGTATAGTCACCGCCAGCATCCAAACTCCCTGAGGAGGGCTTCACATGAGCAAATTCATCGTTCACCATCGGCGCGGCTTGGCAGTCGGCGCTGGTTTTCTTGCCTTGGCGCTTGTCGCCCTAGTCGGCGCACTTCCAACCGAGGCGCAGGCGCCGGAGGGTTATATCGGCGGTGCTGTGAAGAGCGCCAACGGCGCGGAAGCAGGGGTCTGGGTTATTGCCGAGACGGAGGATCTTTCGACGAAGTTCGTCAAGATCGTCGTCACCGACGATGAGGGGCGGTTCATGCTGCCTGAGTTGCCCACGGCGAACTATAGCGTTTGGGTCAGGGGCTACGGTCTCGTCGATTCCGAGAAGATCGTGATGAAGCCGACGACAGAACCAGTGGCATTGACGGCGGTGTTGGCCAAAACTCCCGCTGAAGCTGCACAGTATTATCCGGGCAGCTACTGGCTCTCGTTGATGGAGCCGCCAGCCAAGAGCATGTTCCCCGGAACGGGCACGGAGAGCGGCGGCAACGGCGTGGGCAAAACCATGCTGACCCAGAAGCACTGGCTCGACTCGTTGAAGTCAGACTGCAATTTCTGCCATCAACTGGGAAACCTTCAGACCCGCGACTTGCAGCACGTATTCGACGCCAAGCCGGACCTGAAGACGCACGCTGAGGCCTGGGAATGGCGGCTGGGCACCGGTGTTCGCGGAACGTCGATGTACGGCGTACTGAATATCCAAGGGCAACCGCAGTCGCTCAAAACGTTTTCGGCGTGGTCTGAGGCCATCGCCAAAGGCGCACTGCCGCCAGTGCCTGAGCGTCCCAAAGGCATCGAGCGCAATCTAGTGCTGACGCTGTGGGATGTGGGCAGCGACCACACGTTCATGCACGATTTGGCGTCGACCGACAAACGCACTCCGACGGTGAATCCGGGCGGACGTGTCTATGCAGCGAGCTCCGGTCA
The DNA here is from genome assembly GCA_027592785.1 of Acidobacteriota bacterium. Lineage (GTDB taxonomy): Bacteria > Acidobacteriota > Terriglobia > Bryobacterales > UBA6623 > CAMPKL01. The sequence continues at coordinate 25,781 of JAQCLD010000032.1, read as the reverse complement.
CGGCCAGCTGGTGATCATGGACCCGCGAGAGAACTACACGACACAGTTGGATATTCCGACGCGAGAGCCGCGGGACGAAGTGCCTTCGCGCTTCCCGGCGCCGATGCGTCCGTCGATGTATTTTGGCAACGAACACATTTGGTCGAACCCACCGAATAACCCGGCCGATCCGCACAACCCGATGCTCGACAGCAAGGGTCGAGTTTGGCTGACATCGAAGATTCGCGACAAAAACCCGGCCTGGTGCAGTGATCCGAACAACAAGTTCGCCGCATGGTACACGCCGCGTCAAGGTGGACGTCAGGCTTCCTTCTACGATCCTAAGACGCAGCAGTTCACCTTGATCGAAACCTGCTTCGGCACGCACCACCTGCAATTCGACACGGATGCCAATGAAACCGTCTACTTCAATGGCGGCGGCGCCGGACTCGCCTGGATCGACACCAAGGTTTATGACGAAACCAAGGACGAGCAGAAGGCCGTGGGCTGGTGTCCGACGGTAGTCGACACTAATGGCGACGGCACGATCACCAAGCCCTGGAACGTGCTTGGCCGTGAAGGCGCGCTCTACCGCGTGGAGAACGGCGGCGTGGATGCCGGCGCAGGCGGAGCGGCGCTGGATCCGAACTTGGATACGCAGCTGAACTTCAGCATGTACTCGGTGATCCCGAGTCCGGTGGACGATTCAGTGTGGGGCGTGTCGCAAGCTTTCCCTGGATACGTAATACGCATGAAGCGGGGCAACGAAGCTCCCTCAAGCTGTGTGACGCAGGTCTTCAAGGTGCCCGAGCCGGGCTTCGATCCGCGTGGCGTCGACATCGACACCAACGGTGTGGTTTGGACGGCGTTGGCGGGAAGCAGCCACATGGCCAGCTTCGACGTCCGCAAATGCAAGGACCTCGCCGGACCGGGCAAGCCGGACGGCAGTCAATGCGCGGAAGGCTGGGAACTGCACGAAGTCACCGGCCCCAAGATGAAGGGCACGGACATCGGCGCGGATTTCCACTACTACAACTGGGTAGACCAGCAGAACATAGCGGGATTCGGTCCAAACACCCCGATCGCAACAGGATCTAACTCGGACTCGCTGTTGGCGTTGAATCCGCAAACGAAGGAGTGGACAACTCTGCGCGTGCCCTACCCGATGGGCTTCTTCACGCGGGGCATGGACGGCCGCATCGACGATCCGGACGCGGGCTGGAAAGGCCGCGGGCTCTGGGCCAACTACGGCACCAACTACATCTGGCACACCGAGGGCGGCAAGGGAACGAAGGGCAAGTTCGTCAAGTTCCAGATACGGCCTGATCCGCTGGCGCGCTAGATAACACTCTCCGCCTCGATTCACCAACCTCCCTCTCGGCCTACTCCGAGGGGGCGGTTCTGCATGTACGCTGCTGCACCTGTACAATGCTGCACATGCGACGACGAGAGCTCTTAGGCACAATCGCGGCAGCGGGAACGTTGGCGGCGCAAACCCGACCGACGATCCAGCGTAAGGGGCGCATCAAACAGGGCCTCTGGACTTCCAACTTTGGCCAGACCGATCTCTCGTTCGAGCAACTATGCGCCGAAGCCGCTCGCCTCGGGGCCCACGGCTTCGACATGCGTCCGCCCGCGCAATGGCCTGTCCTCAAGCAACATGGGCTCGTCCCGACCCTGGGCGGCACGGGCGGCGCCAACTTCCAAAACGGCCTCATCCATCCCGAGGGCCACGACAAGCTCGTCGAATCCGTCAGCGCCTGGATAGACACTCTTGCCGACAACAATATCGGCACCTTCATCACCGTCGGCGGACAGCGTCGCGGCATGAGCGATGAAGAAGGCCTGCGCAACGCGGTTGCCGTACTCAAGCGCCTGCAACCGAAACTCCAAGCGCGCAACGTCACCATCGCCCTTGAGAACATGAACAACAAGCGCCTCGACCCTGCCTTCGGCCGCGAAGATCAAATCTGCGGCCACTTCTCCTGGGGCATCGAGATGTGCAAGCGCGTCGACTCACCCAACGTCAAAATGGTCTGCGATATCTACCACCTGCAGATCATGGACGGCGACCTGGCTCGCAACATCCAGGCCAACATCGACTGGATCGCTCACTTCCACACCGCGGGAGTCCCGAACCGCGGAGAACTAGACGGTTCGCAAGAAATCAACTACCGCTACATCGCCCAAGTCATCGCCGACACTGGCTACGACGGCTACGTCTCGCACGAGTTTCGCCCCAGCCCCGGCCGCGATCCCCTCGGGTCCATCGCCCAAGCCATGGCAATTATGGACGTCTAAGCGGAAACGGCTGCACTGAAACCGCAACCTCACAGAGCGAAGGTGTGATGCGACCCGCACGCCAATTCCGTTTTGTGATCGTTATCGTGTAATCTCAAACGCGGAAGTCACTATATGTTGCAACGCGTCATTCTCGCCATTTTTCTGCTCTCGGCCACGGCAGCTGCTCAAACGCCGGTCGACGGTCCCACGGCCTACGCCACGCGCTGCGCCGTCTGTCACGGCGGCGACGGCAACGGCTCTGAACGCGCCCCCGGCATCGTCTCCGCCCTGCCCCGCGCCACCGACGCCCAACTTGGGGCCATCATCCGCCTGGGCACCGAGGGCGGTATGCCGCCGCAGACCATGCCCGACACCGAACTCGCTGTCCTGATCGCCCACTTGCGCACCATGCAAGCGCCTGCCGCTCGCCGTGGCCGCGGCCCGCGCCAGGGCACGATCCGACTCAGTGACGGCACTCAAGTCGAGGGCTTGGTCATCGGCGAGTCCAGCTTTGACATCAACATTCGCACAGACGACGGTAAGACCAGCCGGTTCATCCGTCAGGGCACAAGCGAGACGTTCTCCCGTGCCTCAATTCTTCCCAAGAAAGACTGGGTCGATTACGACAACGGCGACAACAACCGCTATCTCGACGCCACGCAGATCAATCGCGACAACGTCAAGAACATGACCCTGCGCTGGATGTACCCCGTGCTCAATCACGCGCGCCTTGAGAACACCCCGGTTGTCGTGGACGGCATCATGTACGTCACTGGCTGGAACGAAGCCTGGGCGCTCGACGCCGTTACGGGCCGGCGCATCTGGAATTATGGCCAGGATCGTTCCGATGGCCTGATCAGCGAGGCGGGCCGCAGCGCCAACCGCGGCGTGGCACTCGATGACAACCATGTCTATATGGTCACCGACCACGCCCACCTGCTCGCCCTAGACCGCTGGACGGGCGAGCGAGTCTGGGATACGGAGATGGCCGACTACAAGCAGCAGTACGCCGCCACCGCCGCTCCGCTCGTTGTAGGCGATCTGGTAATCGCCGGCATCGCCGGCGGCGAAGAAGGCGTGCGCGGTTTCCTTGACGCTTACGACGCCAAGACCGGCAAGTTGGCCTGGCGCTTCTGGACGATCCCCACGCGCGACGACCCCGAAGCGGCAACCTGGATCGGCAGCGCTCTCGAACACGGCTGCGGGGCCACCTGGCTCACCGGGGCCTACGACGCCAGCCTCGACCTGCTCTATTGGACGGTCGGCAACCCCTGCCCCGATTACGACGGCTCCGAGCGGCTCGGCGACAACCTTTACACCAACAGCGTTCTCGCGCTCCGTCCGACGACCGGCGAACTTGTCTGGTATTACCAGTTCACGCCGCACGACACCCACGACTGGGATGCCCAACAGCCGACCGTTCTGGTGGACACGGTCTGGCGCGGCCAACAACGCAAGCTCATGCTGCAGTCCAGCCGCAACGGTATGTTCTACGTGCTGGACCGGACCGACGGCAAAGTCCTGCTCGCCGAGAAAACCTTCGACCGCGTGAATTGGAACAAGGGCCTGGACGCAACCGGACGCCCGATCCTCACGGAAGGCTCCGAGGCGACGCCCGAAGGCACCATCATCTGTCCTGGCGCAGGAGGCGGCTCTAACTGGCAGTCCACGGCCTACAACCCGCAGACCAAGCTCTTCTACGTCACGCTCACTGAAGGCTGCGCGAACTACAAGTCGATCACTCAAGACTTCGAGCTTGGGCGGCGCTACTTCGGCGGCACCGCGGCCCGCGCCGGTGATCGCGCCCGCTACGTGCGCGCCTTCAACATCGAGACCGGCGAAAAAGTGTGGGACTTCCCGCTGCGCGGCACGGGCCGCAACGGCTCCGGCACGTTGACCACTGCCGGCGGCTTAGTCTTCAGCGGTGAAGAGGGCGGCGGCTTCATGGCCCTCGACGCGGCGACCGGCGAGAAGCTGTGGAGCGTCGATCTCAATCAGTCCTGGTCGGCCTCGCCGATGAGCTACGTCGTCGGCGGCAAGCAGTTCGTCTCGATTGCCGGCCAAGTCGGCTTCTTCACATTCGGCTTGCCGGACTAGAAGATCTGGGCAGTTCACGCCGGCCGTGCCTTGCAGGTAGCTGTTGCACTGTAACAGCATCGCCGACAAGCCGGCCGTCGATGCTCGCACTTTGGGACAAGCTAGAATGTCGTTAACTGCGGCTTCGGACTCGGTGATAGCATGGCTCGAATTAACGTTTCCCCAGGAGAGATTACGGTGCTCCTGGAGAAGCTGCGCGACGGCGACCGGGAGTCTGAGTCTACGCTCCTTTCGCTCGTTTACGGCGAACTGCGTCGAATCGCTTCGCGCCGCATGAGAAGCGAGCGGGCGGGTCACACTTTGCAGACGACTGCCTTGGTTAACGAGGCCTACTTACGGCTCCTCCGCAATGCCGAGATCGATTGGCGCAGTAGGGCTCATTTCTACGCCGTCGCCGCGCGGACAATGCGCCGTGTCTTGGTGGACTACGCTCGCGCCCAAGCTGCAGGAAAACGAGGCGGCGGCGCACTGGCAATCCCATTCGACGAGGGCCTGGTCGTTAGCCCGGAGCGCTGCGGACAGATCACGGAGCTAGACGACGCCCTCAAGGCGCTGTCGTTGGAGGAAGAACGAGTAGGCAATGTCATCGAGCTGCGTTTCTTTGCGGGACTTTCTTTCGAAGAAACCGCGGAAGCGCTGAGTATTTCGGTCAGAACTGCCAAACGTGACTGGGAATTTGGTCGCGCTTGGCTGCGATCTGAGCTAGAATCTCAAGCCTAACGTGTCGACTTCTGAGCGCTGGCGGAGAGTTCGCGAACTATTCGCAATGACTGCTGATAGCGGCCCTGAAGATCGCGCTAGCGTCCTCTCGGGACTATGCGAGGACGAGACCGATCTGCGCCCTGAGGTAGAAAAGCTCCTTCGCCTGCACGATCTCCCGGGCGGAATCCTCACGGACGGCAGTTTGGGAGAGTGGCTCGCCGACGCGGAGCCAGAACAAGACCTCCTATCGGCGGGTCAAATCGTCTCGGGCCGCTTCAAAGTGCGCCGCCTGGTGGGGCGCGGCGGAATGGGAGAGGTTTACGAGTGCGAAGATCAGGAGTTGCAGCAACGGGTCGCCCTCAAGGCCCTCGGGCCTTCTGAGCGATACGGGGCGGCGAACGCATCGTCGTTCAAGCGTGAGATTCAGCTTGCTCTCCGTGTCACTCACCCCAATGTGTGCCGCGTTTTCGATATTGGCCGACATGATTCCGGACCGCGGTCGGTCGATTTCTTCACGATGGAACTCGTCGAGGGCGAGACCCTTGCCGATTATCTGCGGCGGAGCGGTCCGCTCTCACCCGAACAAGCTCGACCGCTAATCCTGCAAATTGCGTCTGGGCTCGGGGCCCTACACGACTGCGAGATCGTCCATCGAGATCTGAAACCCAGCAATGTGTTGCTGCAACGCGATGAATCCGGCGTGACGCGAGTCGTCCTAACAGATTTCGGCATTGCGCACTTCATCGGCGACGGAGCCGCCACAGGCGCCGCAGCAGCCCAAATCACGGGTACGCCGGCCTACATGGCTCCGGAACAGATCACGGGCAAGGCTGCTGGACCAGCGACGGATCTATTCTCCTTCGGCATCTTGCTCTACGAGATGTTGACCGGCGAAAAGCCGTTTCCCGACGACAACCACCGGACGGCGCAACCGGTACAGCCGCGCATACACAACCCGGACATTCCGCGGCGTTGGAACCTCCTGATTCTAAGTTGCCTCCAGACCGATATTGGGGCGCGCCCGCAATCTGTCGACGCTGTATTCCAAGCTCTGGATACGGCCAGGACCAAGGCCGCAGATGCCCATACCGTCGCCGCAGCCAGGCCGGTTCGCCGAAAAATTGTCCAGGCGGCAGTATTTCTTTTGAGCGTCGCGGCACTCTGGGGCGTCTCTTCGCGCTACTCAGGGCAAAGGACGACGGCGGACATAGACCGGCGTGTGGCGATTTTGCCGATAGGCATCGTCGGTAACGACCCCGAGTTGCAGGTAATGGCAGACGGATTGACGGAAACAATTTCCAGCAGGTTGTCGCAGTACGAAGGGCTCAACGAGCTTCTCGTCGTCGTGCCCACCAGCGAGATTCGTCGGCTATCAGTTGACGCGGCGTCCAACGCACGCGGCGTCCTGGGTGTGAATTATGTAGTCGAGGGGAGACTCGCCGCCCAGGACGGCCGCGCGCGGCTGACGCTGACGCTGATCGACGCCGAGCGCGTGGTGCAGCAAGATTCCGCCGTCGTCGACGGGGAACTTGCCAGGATCCTCGATCTTGAGGACGGCGCGGTACGCCGCATCGCCACCTTGCTCGACCTCCAAGCCCAGCCCGACCAGCTGGAAAGCATCGTCGTCACCTCCCCCGGCGCCGACGAGTTCTACCTGCAAGGCAAAGGTTACCTGCAACGCAGCGACGACGTCGACAGCTTGAATCACGGCGTCACTCTGTTCAAGAAGACGATCGGGCTAAACCCAAACCACGCCCGCGCCCACGCCGATCTGGCACAAGCGTATCTATTCCTTTACGACCGCCAACAAGATCCCAAGTTCGTTGAACTTGCCGAGGACGCGTCGCAAGCCGCCCTCGGCATTGACTCTGGCCTACCCGAGGCGCTCAATACGCGCGGACGAGTGCTGCTGAAGAAGGGCGATGCCGAAGCTGCAATCGAGCAATTTCGCAAGGCGCTGGTGATATCGCCAAGGTCCGCGGAAAGTTACGATGGCCTCGGCGGAGCGCTAGAGGCCCTCCAAGAGTACGGCCAGGCGGAGGCCGCCTACCGCAAGGCGATAGCCCTGCGGCCCAGCGACTGGGTGGCGTACAAGCGTCTGGGATTCTTCTATTACAAGCGAAACGAGTTCGCGGCTGCGGCGACGGAGTTCCAGAAAGTGATCGATCTGGCGCCAGACAACTCACAGGGCTACGGAAACCTCGGAGTGATGCAGGTTTTTCTTGATCTTCGGCAAGACGCCGCAAGGTCCTTCAGGAAAGCAGTCGAATTGGCACCGGAGAACGTGCCTAATCGCGTTAACCTTGGCAAGCTCCTCGCGGATGACGGGCAGTTGGCAGAAGCAGTCGATGTGTTGGCAGAAGCCGCACGCCGAGACCAGCGAAACGTGCGGGCCCGACAGAACCTCGCATCAGCTCTGTTGATCCTCGGTCGCAAGAACGAGGCATCCCATTGGTATGCTGAAGCAAATGCGCTGCTACTTGAGCGCCTGAAACTCAATTCCTCCGATCGCGATGCGTTGAGCACATTGGCTCACAACTACGCCTTTGTTGGGAACCGGGAGATGGCGATGCGCTACGCACAACAGGCGCTACAACTGTCCGGACTATCCCAATCAGACAAGACGTCGATTGCGTTAGCGCTCCTCGATGTCGGCAAACGAGGCAAGGCCCGCGATTTGGTGAACGAACTACTGGCCGAGGGCGTTTCTGAAGAGTCACTCCGTCGATACGGCTCCCTGCGCAGCCTAATCGCAGCCGGACACTCCAGCTAGTCGGCCCTTCCAGGCCCAATAATTGTCAATAGGAGTAGGTAAAACAACGATGGTACACATCTGGAAACTTGTAGTCGATTGGGCCACCAAGGGCAATCCAAAGAACGGGAAGTGCATACAAGCCACTGAGCTTCAAGTCGACGCCTCCAAAGGCCGGACGATTATGATTCGGCTTGAAGATAGAACCGGCGAGGGCTCCGTGGTGCAGCTGAAGCACTTGTACGGGTCTCCCGCGGCGTTTAGTGCGGAGTACAGCGAATACCCTTACGTCGTGGCCGAGGATAAACCGGCAGTCGTGCGCTTGAAGGATGAGCTGGGACTTGCCCCTCGCCCCAAAGGCCAGAAGAAGTTCGCTAACAAGACGTCGCCTTGGGCGCAGATTATTGAGTTCAGTCACGAGGGCTACGGAGAATGTAGCCCTCAAGATCATTCCGAATGGCACGTCGAATGTTGACGCCGGCGCGATTCGTCTGATCGATAGGATCGATAATGCGGGGTTCCGGCGTCGAGTCGCCAACGAGCATTGCGGCCGAACGCCGGATCTTCATTCCCATTCAGGCTGAGGGCGGTGTCCAGTATCCGATCCGAGCGGATCCGATCACGTACGATGGCCGGCAGTGTCAGGTGACCTTTGAGTGGCTTGAGGATCAATCCGCGCTCTTGCTTGCCCGAGAGGACGAATGCCGAAGCGACATCTTGATCACCTCACCCGGCTACTACCCCAAGCTGCTGGCAGCTGACTCATGGGACGCCGTGGAGCCTCTAGCGACGGTTCAACTTGAACCGTCGCTTTCTCATCCCCTCAAGCTGAAGATTTGGCTGACTGGGCCGAGCAAGAAATTAACGCAGAGAGCCCTGCGCGACGTCGCATATTTGAACGACGTATTCTATGCGAACAGCGTCGGGCTGGCGTTCAAAGCCGACATCGAGGTCGTTTCCGCCACGCCTGGGGAGCAGATTGCCGTCTCTTGTGCGGACGTGTACAAAATCGATCCGCGCCTCGTCGACAAGTCTGCGATAAACGTTTACTATCCGAACGTCGGAAACACCACTCAGGCCTGCCCGAAAGGAAAAGGGAGCAACGAGTGGTACAGCATCTTCCTGGGGTCAACGCCGCGCGTCGATGCTTTAGCCCACGAAGTCATTCACATCCTCGGGCTTTGGTCCGAATTGGAGAGGATTCGAGACTGCCGGCCGGGAGAGGCCCGGTGCTTGGCCAATCTGCAGTTTCAGAACGCCAGCACTCGTCGAAAGTATCTGTTCCCCGAGCAGATCTATTGGATCTTCTTCAGCACACGGTCGGCTCTCAGCCTGTTGGAGCACGACTTCACCGCGGACACATACAAGGGCTGTCTCTCCGATTGCTGTGCTGACCCGGTCGATGGTCGCTACGAGTGTCCCTGGATCGGCTACCGGCCGGGCTACAATCCTTGCAACCCTCCCGGACGCGGGGAGCCTGTAATCCCGAAGTAGGCCAGCCGCCAACTGCCTTTCGGGGAAGCTAGTCACTGACCTGCGTGCAGAGCTAAACACGATTCGGCAATGCGTCTCGCCGGTCTCTCGCTGCCCTGGATGCGGCCGGCGAATCTCGGATATTCGCGGTCCAGAGTGAACGCCTCCGGCGCCAGCACTGTGGCCAGCTTCGACACCCGCACTTGATCAACGGAGTTGAGTCCGCCGTACAACCCCACGGAGGCCGTTCCCAGTGCGGCCAGTTCGACGTGCGTCTTGCGGGTACACTTCGTGACGGCCACGTCGGCGGCGACCATTATGCGTTCGATGACCGGATCGCACTCCACAACGAGGACGTCTTGCCGGCCTGCGAGCCGGGTTCCGAGCCTCTCATGGTCCGAGCCAGCGACCCAGATGAGGAACTTGTACGGTTTGTCTAGGGCGTCGTAAGCCTCCATCACCGCGTCAAAGATCGGAACCTTCTCTTCGGTCCAGCTGCCGGGCAGGACGGCGACGACGAACGCATCCGAAGGGATATTCAGTTCTGAACGCGCGCGGCCGCGATCTTCGGGACCGTACTGAAACTCGCGCAAAATCGGCCCGACATACTCGACCCGCCCCTGGACGGAGGGCGGCTCTTCAAAGATTCCCGGCTCATCGATAAACAGAATCTTATCCGCGTAACCCAAACAAGCCATCGACAGCTGCCCGGGCTCAACGAACCAGTCCGTGATGCCAACGGTCCGCCTGTTGAAAATTTTGGCCGCCGGCAGTGCCGCAAACTCCTCGTGTGACACGACAAGGTCCGGATCAAGCGAGCCGATCAACTGTCCCGCGATTACCGTCATCGCTGTGTGCGAAGCCTGATCCGGCAAGCCGACATCAATGAGCGGAAACCCGTATTGCTCGATCGTCCGCGCACCCGTCCCATAGCTGACAAAGCGCACCTGAACATCCTCGTGGTCCTTCGTCAACTCCTTGACGATCTCCATATCCGGGATCGCATGTCCCCTGCCTCGCCCCCGCGAAAAGAAGAGAATCTTCCGCTTGCCCTCGTCAAATCCCGGAAAGGCCATCGGTCTATTTTACCGTGTTGGGCCGGCGCCCAATCCACGCTCTCTGCGGCGAATACGCGTCTTTTTGGCGTCAATGGCCCGATTCGCCGCTAGTTTCCGCTTTCGTTAGTGAGGGGATTCAAACCGCCAATATGGCGCAGGAGACCATGACTATGACTTGTCGAATGACTCGATCGTCCATCGGGGCGCGGCACGACTGGATCGTTTCGGAGGGGTCGACGACTACCTTGTTCTCGCGAGGAACGGTTGGCAGATTGCGTATTGCAAGAGCGTACTACAACAGCGAGGTCCTACAGGTTTTCGACAAGACCATCAATGGCGAGTCGGTAACAGCCGTCGAGGTGACGGGAGCCGGCTCGTGCGAGAACCTCTTGATCATCTATGGATTCTCGTCTGGCGCCTTCGGTCGTGGCGACTTACGAGTGCACTGCGGCGGCGACAGCAGCCAAGTCATAGATGAGCTTGTGCTTGCCGATGATCCTGCACGGATCTACAGACTCGGCCCCGGAGGGCAGCATAGCTGCGGCTAACAATCGTCGCTCTGCTCCTCCTAGGCGGCACATCCGCCGCTGCGCCGAAACCGCGCGCCTCGTTATCAGCCCTAGTCAAGAATAAAGCCCTGGCTGACGAAACGAACGGGGTCAAAAAGATTAGGCTCTGACCAGCGCACCATACCCGTTGATACGTCGGGCGTTACACCGCTGCCCCTAGCGTCCGCTAATCGCACCGTAACGGAATTGATCCCGAGCCGGGAGCCTAGTCTTCCGCCGGTCGTTGCGGATTCGCCCAGTGTCCCGAAGGATCCTGGCCACTCACAACAACGCCCTTCGCTTCCCAGCCCGACCCCGCACGTACGTCGGCAGCGCAATAGCGCAACGTCAAACCGCATCGGCGCCGGTCCGAGTCATTCGCCTCCGAACCATGCAGCAGCAAGTCGGCGTGGATAGAAATTTCTCCCGCCTTCAACTCATCGTTTACTAGCGAGCCGTACTGCAGCGGGTTGTCGACCGTCTGATTGAGCACGTTGCCTTCCGCGTCGCTGCTGGTTCGGTAGGGGATGTGCCCGAACTGATGCGAGCCCGAGATGAATTGCATGCAAGCGTTCTCGGTGTCGGCGTCGTCGATGGCCAGCCAAACCGTGGCCGTCTTCGACGGCGTCAGCGGCCAGTAGCTGCCGTCCTGATGCCAGGCGACAGCCTTGCCGTCATGCGGCATTTTGCAGAAAAAGTGCGAGCCCCAGCCGACGACGTCGTCACCCAGAATGTCGCGAACCGCCGCGACAATCCGCGGATGCGTCAGCAGGTCATAGACGCGCCCATGCTTCAGATGCGCCGTACTGATCGAGTAGGAGTCTCCGCCGGCAGCGATCACCTTGGCCAACAAATCATCGAAGTATCCGCGGAAGTCCATGACCTCCTCGTCGCTGAGTGCGCCGATCGACTTCAGATAACCGTCGCGGTTATACGCTTCGATATCGGCCCGCGTGAGGCTCTTCGGGTCCGTCGTCCGGCTCTCGAAGAACTGAAACTGGCGGACCAGCTTTTGGAGGTCTTGCTCTTCGGGGACGGCTTTGAACTGCATGGTTCTATTTTATTCCTTCAGCGCCGCCGGGTCGAACTCCGCGTCTATGGTCAAGGCAAAGCGATCAAACTCAAAGCCATCCTCGCGCATCGAGAACTGCACCACGCGCGGCCCCGGCGTTGCGACATCCAAGTAGATCAGGCCGGGTACGCCGCAATGCTCCTCTTCGGTCCGCTGCCGGCTGGCCCAAGTCCAAGCGTCCTTGCCTTCGCACCACTGCATGCGTTGGCCCGAGTCCGGCCACTCGCCGTCAAGCCCCACGTGGATGCCGTTGTCGTCCGGGCCCGTTGAATAGATACTCACCCACACGTAGTAGCGGCCCGCGGCATCAAACTCCAAGTCGTATTCGAGGACAGCCATGCGTCCCGGCTCATTGATGAAGTTCTCGCCCACCACCAACTCTTCTTCAGGCGTCGCCCGCGTATCCGGTAAGATCTCTAGATACGCGCCGCCGCTCGCCGCCGCCGCATGAGACGGATCCAGATCCCTCAGGTCCGCCGGGGCGCCAACGGTTGCCGACGTGACGTACCATCGCCGCACGTCCGTGTGAGTTTGCCGGTCGAACGATTCCGCCTCGATGACGATAGGCCCACCCTCGCCGACCAGGGATTCCGGTTCAGGCGGCGCCTCGGTACAGGCGACTGTGGCAACAACAAACAGCAGAGCGTAGATAGAGCGCATGATCCGCAGATCATAGCTCACTTGGCGCGCCGCTATTCGTAGCGCAACGCCTTCAGCGGTTCCACGCGACTAGCGCGTCGAGCAGGGATCCAGACAGCAACTAGCGCGACGAGGCTGAGCACAACGGGAACAGCAACGAAAGTTGCCAGGTCGTGCGCTTCCACCCCGAACAGGAACGTGGCGATAAACTGCGTCAAGCCATATGCAGCGCCGATACCAATGACGACGCCTGCGAGAGCCAGCTTCATGCCTTGCGCCACCACCATGTTGCGCACCTGGTCCAGGCGCGCCCCCAGCGCCAAGCGGACACCGATCTCTTGCGTGCGTTGCTGCACCGAATAAGCCATCAGCCCGTAGATGCCGATCGCCGCCAGCAACATCGCCACAAATCTAAAAACCGTCATCAGCCACATGTTGAACTTCTGCCGCGAGAGCGAGTTCGACACAATCTCTTCCATCGACTCCACGTTCGCCACTGGCAAGCCGCTGGCCTGCCGCAACTCCGCCTGAATTTGCTCTGTCAACGCTGACGAATTTCCGGCCGTGCGTACCACCCAAGACAAGGGCATAATGCCGGTGTTGAGCACGTTCGCCGCGTCGGAGATTTGGGCCTGCGGCACATACATGCGCGGCCGTGGGTCGTTGTTCAGACCCGAGTCGCGGACGTCACCCACAATCCCAACAATCTGTCGCTCTGGTTCGTCGTTGAATTCCCGCATCACGCCGCGGCCGATGATCAGCCGGTCTTCCAACGGATTGCCCTCGGGCCAGAATTCGCGCGCCATCGCTTCGTTAATGATGACCACGGGCGGCCCGGCGGAATTGTCGCGGATCTCAAAAGCCCGCCCGCGATTCACCGGAATCTGGAACACGTCGAAGTAACCCGGCGAAACGGTCAGCCATCCGCCGCCGCCATGGGACGGACCTTCCAACGGCCTGCCGGCGATCACGAACGGCAAACCGTACCCGCCCTGCAACGGGACTCAGCAAGTAGCGCTGCTTACCTCGACACCCGGCAAGGCCTCCATCCGCCGCACGCCTTCCTCGACCAGCTGCTCGACCGATTCCGACGTCGCGAAGCGCTCCTCCGCCAGCGACATGCGCATAGTGACTACATTCGTCACGCTGAAACCAGGGTCTACTTCGCCGAGCGCTAGAGAAGTGCGGATCAGCAACGTCGATCCGACAAGCAGCACCAGCGCCAGCGCCACCTCGGTCACGATCAGCAAAGACCGCGCTTTATTCTGCCGGAAGCTCGAGCCCGATCGCCCGCCTCCTTCCTTCAATGCGCCGCTCAGATCCGCGCGGGATCCCTGCATCGCCGGGAGGAGCCCAAACAAGACTCCGGTCACAATCGAAGCGGCGAGAGTAAAGCCCATGACCCGCCAATCAAGGCTCACCAACGCGCCGTCTTGACCGATTCGCGGCAGTCCCGCGGTATTCACCGCCAACAAGGCGCGAATTCCCGCGGCGCCCAGCGCCAGGCCCACACCCCCCGCAATCGTCGCCAGCAGCACGCTCTCTGTCAACAGTTGCCGGATGATCCTGCCGCGACCGGCCCCAATCGCCGAGCGGATCGCGATTTCACGCCGCCGCCCCGTGGCCCGCGCCAACAGCAAATTGGCGACATTGGCGCAGGCGATCAGCAACACAAAACCGACCGCCCCCATCAGTACAAATAATGTCGTCCGAGAGTTAGCCACCAACGCTTCGCGCAAAGGAAGAACATCGAAGACTTGGTTCTCTCCAAATTGCGGAAACTTCTCTCGATACGCCTCCGTGGCGGATTGCAAACGCGCCCGCGCTTGCTCCACCGTCACGCCTGGCTTCAGCCTGGCATTGATGCCGAAGTAGTGGCCTTGGTCAGTGCTATTTGGATCGAGTTGGAAAGGAAGCCAAATGTCGGGCGTCTGCCCAAAATCAGCTGTGCTAAAGCTCTGGTCCATTACGCCGACGACCGTATAAGACACGCCGCCCAGCACGATAGACCGACCCAAAACATCGGGGTCGGTATCAAAACGACGTTCCCAGAACGAATGGCTGATAACAGCCGCACGAGGACCATTAGGCAGATCCTCCTCTGGCGTGAAGGCGCGGCCCTGTATGAGGCGAGCGCCGAAAAGCCGGAAGTATTCGGCGGAGACAGTACCGGAGCGAACCTGTTCGGGTTCATCGCCACCCGTGTAGTTCACAACGCCTGTCCGGTTAGCCGCAATCATCTCCAAAACGTCGTCTACGGTCTTCCAGTGAGCAAACTTGGCTGGCGAACCGCCAGGATTGTTGCCTTGCGGCGACGTCACCCGGACCTGCACAACGCGATCCGGTTCGTAGAGGTCCAGCGGCGACAACAGTACGGTGTTGACCACCGAAAAGATCGCCGTATTCGCGCCAATACCAAGAGCTAGCGCCGCCACTGCAGCGAAGGTGAATGCGGGGTTCTGCCGGAACATCCGCAGCGAGTGTTTGAGATCCTGAAAAAAGGTTTCCATGGGGCGCCTCGACCTCTAGACGTACGAACCTGCGCAAGGGTTAGTTTCGCGGCGATGCTAAAAACATGCGGGCTCGCCGAAACCCAATGGCATCCAAAGCCCTCAACACGAAGCTCTCTGCCGCGGCGAACTCTTCCCTGTCCAGGAACAAGACATAAGTTCCGACGATCGACGCTGAGAATACAACAAGTCCTCCGGTCAGTCCAATCGACACTGGAATTGCGGCGTGGAACAAAACACCCGCCACGATCGCCCAAGACCTGAGCGGTTTCATCCACAGCGCGATCGCCATGCAGCCCTCAAACGCGACTGAGCTCCAAGCCAACGCAACCACTATTTCCGGAGTCTTCAGGAACTCGGGACGCAGCAAGGCTCTCTCCAGCACTGCGCCGGATAGAAACTCGGGGTTCAGCTTAGCGATCGCCGCGAAGCCATAGACAATCGTGATGTGTAGCTTGAGCAGCGCAACGCCCCACCGCGGCACGGTTCGCCTTCCTCCGCCTCTAGACATCCAGTCGCGCGACAAATCAGCCCCCGCATCGGCAACCGTAAGCAGCAGAACCAAGCAGCCCAGAAAGTAGATGTGACTCCAGAAGAACGACTGGCCGGCCGCCAAGTGATAAACGATCAGACCGAACAAAATCGTACCGCTCAGGCGCGTGCGGTAGCCCAGCGCAAACGCCGCCGCGACCAACAGCCAAACGCCCGTGTACCAGGGCATCGCCGCGCGCGTCATATCGGGAACCCACTCGTATTCCCGGGCGCGAACCACTCCCTAAATCAGAACCCTATCAAAAAGGTGATAACTCACCAGTGCTCTAAGGAACGCCACGCCGCCGATCACGATCCGAGCCACAGCCAGCGGCCGAGCGTCGGTTCTCTCCCCCAGAAACTTCACAAAAGCGTTCATGGGGCGCAGGAAAACCTCTCCGTACGATTCGGCCTGCGAAACTCCAACCGCACAAACTGCGCATCCGGCAGGTTCGCGCACAGATGCGGCGGGACCCACTTGCCCTCGTCCACCTTCGAGCCCAGCACCCTGCCAACGCCATACTTCTGCTGAATCTCAGCCAACGTCGCTTCGCCGCCCGACTTCCACTCGACAAATATGTCGGGGCTTGGGCTTCGACCGGAATACATCGTCCACGTCAGCAGGCAACCATAATCGACCGCGAGGCAAGAAACCGCAAAGAAACCTTGGAATCCCAAGTACGCCGCAAAGAAGATGCCGCCGAGAGCAACCGGCAGACTGATAGGGCGGTCAATTGAATTAGCGTGTTCAATGCACCAACGCCGCAGCGTAGAGCGCGATTCTACCTCACCAACCCGATACAATGCGGTTCTATGGCTTTGCGAATCGCCGACCGTGAATTCAACTCCCGCTTGCTCGTGGGTACTGGCAAATACCGCAGCTTCAAAGAGATGAAGCGCTGTCACGACCTGACTGGTTCCGACTGCGTCACAGTCGCCGTCCGGCGCGTCAACCTGACCAACCGCTCCGAAGAGTCGCTGCTCGACTACATCGATCGGGACAAGATGTTCATCCTGCCCAACACCGCCGGTTGTTATACCGCGGACGAAGCGATCCGCACAGCGCGTTTGGGCCGCGAAGTCGGCCTCTCCAACTGGGTCAAGCTCGAGGTTATCGGCGACGAGAAGACGCTATTCCCCGACAACGAAGGATTGCTCGAAGCCACCCGCGTCCTCGCCAAAGAAGGCTTCGTGGTTTTGCCGTACACCACCGACGACCTCATCAACGCCCGCAAGCTGATCGACGCCGGGGCTGCCGCCGTCATGCCTCTCGCCGCTGCCATTGGCTCGGGGATGGGTATCCAGAACCGCGCCAACCTGATGATCTTGCGCGAGCTCATCACCCAAGTGCCGTTGATCGTTGACGCCGGCGTCGGCACCGCATCGGATGCCGCCATCGCCATGGAACTGGGCTTCGACGGCATTCTGATGAATACGGCGATCGCCCTGGCCGATTACGCTGAGAAGATGGCGCTTGCCATGAAGCTTGGCGTGGAAGCCGGTCGGCTCGCCTTCGAGGCCGGACGCATGCCCAGGAAACTCTACGCCTCGGCCAGCTCACCCCTGGAGGGCGTCATCGCCGGCTAAGCGCAGACTCTACTTCTTGCCCGGAACGACAACCACGACCTCGTTCTCGCGGGCCAGTCCGAGCTTCTCCCGGGCGAGTTGCTCCACCCGGAATCCGTTGGATTCCAACGCTTTGATGTCGGCTTCAAGCTCGGCGTTGTGCTGTTCGAGTTCTTGAATTTGCTCGCTGAGGCGGCTCTCTTCCATCCAAGCCTCACGCAAGTCCAGAACGGCCTGCATCCCCGACGCCTGCAGCCAAGCGACCGCTAACCCGATGGCGCAGATGTATCCAATCCGCTTGCGGACCAGCCAAATGGAGTCAGGAACTGTCACAGCCGTGTTATCGATGATAATCGAAACAGGCTCTGGGGCCTAGTGCTACGTGTCCGAACCCTCCTTCAAATCGCAAAGAATCGCGCTAACCACCTGCGGATCGCCCGAAGAAGCCGCTCGACTGGCCCAAGAACTGGTCTCCCGTCGTCTCGCCGCATGCGTCAACGTCGTGCCCGGCATGCGCTCGTTCTATTGGTGGAACGGGCAGGTGCAAGACGACACCGAGGTCCTGTTGATGATCAAGACTCGCGTCGAACTACTCCCCCAACTCGAGGCGGCCATCAACGAGTTGCACTCCTACGAACTTCCCGAATTCGTAGTACTGCCGATCGTGGACGGTTCATCCGCCTATCTCGCTTGGATCGACGCCAACGTTAATCAAACAAGCTGAGTTGCGAATTGATCAGCGGCCCTGCAAAAACCGCCGCCGCACGTAACCCAAACCGCTCCCTCACCTCACGCAAGGTTCGCTCAATCCGCTCGACCCGCCCACCCTTGGGATAGGCGTCCCAACGATAAAGCCGCTCGTAGTCCGAAACAAGATGCGGGAAGTGATCGCGCAACAGCGGGAAAAACTCCTGCCTGGCGCTATCCTTCAGAAACAGCGTTCCTCCTGTTAAATACCTTGCCCCGGCATCTTGCGCCGCTCGGCCGAGATCTTCCAGTTGTCCAGTAGCGTCGGTGATCCAGGGCAGAATCGGACTGGCGAAAACTCCGGTCTGGATTCCGGCATCCGCCAGCGCCGACAGCGCCGCCAGCCGCAAATCCGGACGTGGCGCAAGCGGCTCCAACAATCGCGCCAGATCCGCGTCGACCGTGGTGATCGTAATGTTCACCGACAGCCGGTTCCGCTGCGAGATCGCCTGCAGCAGATCCAAGTCGCGCACAACCCCATCGCCTTTGGTCGTGATCGACAGCTCACGTCCCGAGCCCTCGGCAAAAACTTCAAACAACTCACGGGTCACGAGAAACTTCTTCTCCGCCGGTTGATAAGGGTCGGTGCTGGTCCCCATGGCGATCGCGCCGGCGATGGGTCTCCGCAAGTCTCGCCTCAGCAGAGCGGCAGCTTCGGACTTAGCGTAAATCCGCGTCTCGAAGAGCTTGCCGTCCTCCATCCCCATGAACTCGTGCGTGTAACGTGCGTAGCAGTAACGGCAACCTATCTCGCAACCTCTGTAGGGATTGATCGTCCAGGAAAACGGCATCCGCGGGTTGCTGCAACGGTTCAATACGGATCGGCTCTCTAGCGAACGATACTCAACCTGCCGCTTGGCACTGATCACTGGCGACTCCGCCGCCAGACGGGCGATGCCGACAAGGCTGGGAACGGTGGCTGAGGGGATGTAGGATTCGATGAGCACGACAGAATATTCGCCGTTTCTTCGCCCCATGTCAAGTTCTTTCTGCGCACGACCGGGGCCCCTTCTAAGATTTGCAGCCACAAGCTATAATTCAGCAGTTATCTCGATGAGTCGCGGAACCTCAGCCCCTCTATGCTTTCTGGCTCTCTGCCTGGCGAGTACGTCTTTTGGGCAGGAGCTGCTGCGACTGGGCCAAGACGGCAACGGCTTTCTCGGAGCCGGCGACTTGGCGGTGCTTTCGTCCGATGAAAAGCGAAGCGATCTCCCCTGCTACGTCGAGCCCCTCGACTCGGAACTCGAGTACGACCTCAACTTCCGGGCGGGCTACAATGCTGAGATTCCGCTAGCCGCTTTGGCCGGTGACGGCAACTCCCTGCGCGTCGTCTTCCGCATTACGCCGCTCGACAGTCCCGGCGAACAGGTCTACATGCAGCACCGTTATGTAGTGCCTTCCATACCAGCCGACGCCACGGGAGCGGTTAACTTGCCAGGCAAGTTCCGGCTCGGCCCCGGCAAATACAAGATCAATTGGCTGATGCGCGATCGGGTGGAAAAGGTCTGCGCCTCCAACTGGGAAGTGGCCGCCGAAACGGTGGAGGAATTCGAAAAGCTGGCCAGCAACCCCAGCGCAAGCCTCGTCACAGCTTTCAGCAACGAAGTGTTCGCGGACGAGCCGCCAGTGATGCGTCCCCGAGAAGCGCTCCGGCACGTCAAACTGATCATCAATTTCGCTCCGGCCAACGCGGCCATGGCTCGCTTGAATTCCTATGACCTAAGCAGCGTTGTCTCCATGGTCCGTGCAATTAGCAGAGAGCCGCAGTTTGGAATCTTCAGCGTCGTCGCCTATCAATCGCAACTTGAGCAAGTGTTCTTCGAGCAAGATCGCGCCCCGAGAATCGATTTCCCCGCCCTAGGAGACGCCTTCGGCAACATCCAGGGCGGTTCGGTCGACATCGAAAAATTGCAGGACAAGGAAAGCAGCCGGCGCTTCATTCAGGAACTTTTCGAGACGCATCTCGCCAAGAGCGAGGACGAGCCGGACGCGATCATCTTCCTTGGCCCTAAGCTTGTCTTTGACCGCTCTCCTGAAACCGCCATCATGCCGCAGCAAGCGCTAACTTCGGCGCCGATTTTCTATTTCATCTACAACCGCAATCCGCGAGCCTATCCCTGGCGCGACGCCATTAGCGCGGGCCTCAACAATCACGAGATTCACGAATTCAACATCTTCCAAGCCAAGGCTTTCGGACAGGCCCTCAAAGACACGCTGCTCTTGCTCGATCAGCAG
Source organism: Acidobacteriota bacterium (assembly GCA_027592785.1). Classification (GTDB taxonomy): domain Bacteria; phylum Acidobacteriota; class Terriglobia; order Bryobacterales; family UBA6623; genus CAMPKL01. The sequence goes on along the minus strand of JAQCLD010000032.1, from coordinate 5,589 downwards.
CAACCCGTACTGGCAGCCGAGCCGGCAAGTTCCTCTCACTAACTATTACCTGTTGATCAGCCGTTCCACTTCGGCAGCATCGCTGGGCAGCATTGCGCTGAGTACCCGCGCGCCGTCTTCGGTCACCAGCACCATGTCTTCGATACGCACGCCGAAGCGTTCGTCAGGCAGATAGAGTCCGGGCTCCACTGTAATCACCATTCCTGCCTGCAAAGGCTCGAAAGGATCGCCGGAGTCGTGGACGGCCAGGCCGACGTGATGTCCTATGCCATGCGTGAAACGCCGTGAAAGCCCACGCTTCTCCGCCTCGAATACGTCGCGAGCAATCTGCGTAAGGCTATTCGAGCCGCTCCCCGACAGCGTCATGCCCGGCTTCACTGCGGCGATGACTACCCGCTGGGCCTTCAACACCAGGTCATAGACGCTCCGCTGGCGCTCGCTGAATCGGCCCGAAACCGGCAGCGTCCGGGTCAAATCCGCAGCGTAGAAACTGTATTCGCCGCCCACGTCGAGCAACGCCAGATCACCCGGCGCAACCTCCGCGTCGTTCTCGGTGTAGTGCAACACGACGCTGTTCGCCCCGGCGGCAACGATCGGCGCATAAGCGTTCCGCTCGCAGCCGCTGGCTAACAGGGCTTCGGTCATTTTGGCCTGTATCTGAAACTCGCGCTTCGCCTCACTCACATTGCGCATGGCGGCAATGTGCGCGGCCGCCGAGCAGGCGATAGCCTTCTCGATCAAGGCGACCTCTCCCGGCGATTTGATCAGCCGCATGCGGTCGATCACAGGCCGCACGTCCTGCACCGCAAGTCCCGCCGCCTCGTTCAGCCGCTCAGCCAGATCGACGTGCGACATGGCGCCGTAGCTATCCGAGGGCAAAGATGTCACGCCATACGCCGCCGCATAAGACCGCAATTCCTTGCTCAGAACTTTCTCGAAGTCCGCCCTGCTGCGAACGTCCGCAAAACCGCTCAACCGCGAAGCTTCCTTAGAATTGGGGTTCACCCGCGCGCCCCGCCAGGCTTCTTCATGCGGATCGCGTCGGGGCAGAAAGAGCATCTCCCGATAAGCCTTTCCAACGCGCGCAGGCAACAGTAGCGCAGCCGCTCCCGGCGCATTCCAGCCCGTCAGGTAGTAAAACTCATTCTGCTGACGAAAACGGCTCGGCCCTGGACGCCCTTCGTCCTCTTCCAACCCCAGCAGAATGATGACCCCGTCCGGCTTCTCAACCGCCAGCCGCTCCCGCCGCTCGCGAAAAACCTCCAACGGCTCCCGTTCAACGGCAGAACCAACAACCGCCAACAGCAACAATAACGCCAGCCGAACCATGGTTCTTCAGTATAGGGATCCGAGCCGCCATGCTTTAGCTGGCGATCTTCCGGGTAGCGTTCTATCAGGGTAGGGGCGCAGTCAGTTTGGGTGCTGGGGTCTTAGCCGACTATAAGCCCAACAGCGACGTTGATCCATCGATGTCCGCCCCAGGCTGGTTCAGTCGGCATTGATCAATTGTCCCCTGTCAACTCTAATAGTGCGCTGCCGCTTCCCGCTTCAGCGCCCTCCCCAGAACGTGCGTATTGATACAATACCCACTCGGTTTATCTGAAGCCGTCCGTCGTTTATGAGCTTTTTTGGCCGTCTGTTGGGATACCTGAGCCTGATCGTCAACTTGCTCCTGAGCCTGGCTCTGCTCGGGGTCGGGCTGATCGCCTCGTTCGAGACCTCCGACCTCAAGCTCGATCCCATACCGGCCTGGTCCGGTACGGTGACCAGTACGGTACTCTGCGCGGGACTGCTCGGATTAGTCGCGGTCGTCCTAGCTTTCCGCCCCAGTAAGGCGGCGCGCTCGCTGCACGTGCTGTGGAGCCTGGTCGTGCTCTACATCGGCTCCCGCGCCTTCTGGAGCTCGGCCTACCGCTTCGATGGAATCGAAGACTTCAAAGTGAGTCTTTGGATCTTCGCCGGATACCTATTGGTCCTCCTCGGAAGCCTGCTGCACTTCAAAAGCGCGGGATCCAAGAGGCGAGGCTACCGCCGTAATTAGGTCTGCAACTCGGCCACAATTTCGCTTGCGGTTTGACGCGCTCTGTCGAGTTCGCCCGGACCGTAACTGATTGCGCCGACCCGTGCGTGCCCGCCGCCGCCGTAGCGCTCACACAGCGTCGCCAAGTTATGCTTCGGGTTCTCCGCCCAGGGGCTTGACCCTACCGAGATTTTCGTCCGGAAGCCTGCATCCAACACCGACACGGTATACGTGCCGTCGGGATGCAGATAGTAGGGAATGAATTTGTTGTAGCCCGCGAGATCCGTATCGCCGAGATCGAAATAAATCACGCCGTCCTTGTTAACCGAACGCTTACGAATGATCTCGATCGAAGCCTGGTGCCGCCGGTACAGTTCATCGAACACCGGGCGGATATCCGGCCGCTCGACAATTTCATCCAGCGAATATTCCGTTAGCAGCGGGATAACCTTGCTGGTCAAATTTTCTTTCGACGCCTCAAGAACGAGCGTGAGCTTCATCGCCGCGGCAGGCATCTCCACCGCGGTCTTCGCGCAGTCATAACGCGCTCCGTCGATGATATCGGCCCAATGGATCAGATCGGCCATCGCCACAGGGTCATAGCCAAAACGGTCCCGTGCGATATCGGCAATGAACTGTGTGCAAGAGCGATAACTCGCGTCGTAAAACTTCTTGCCTGACTCGTCCCGTCCGAACGCCTGTTCGTCTTCCTCGGAAAGGAACGCGCTCTGGTGATGGTCGAACCACCAATTCAGTTTCGGGTTGTTGGCGAACTTGAAATCGACGATGGCATTTTCGTCCCCCGCGAAAAGTTCGTCCGGGAAAAGTTGATTCGCCTGGTGAAACAGCCCCTGTAGAGAGAACTCGGCGGAAGCGTCCATCCGCTGGCGGAAGAAGTGTCCGAAGATCGCGGCCGCGCAGGAGCCGTCGAAACAACGGTCGTGATAGAGAATTCGAAGGTGCATTCCAGGAAAGCCTATTAGGTTCGCACAGGGCAGGCCCGGAAGCAAACCGCCTACTTTACTTCGGGGTCCGCCGGATAGACTTGAACTGCGTTTTCCACCGGCCGCACCGTCCTCAAATAGGTGAACAGAGCGTGCAAATCCTCGTCCGTCAGCCCCCCAAGAGTGCGCCACGGCATTACCGTTAGATGCTCCGGGTCGACCGCCGTCGTCGCTTCATTCTCGGGAGCGAACTTGCGGAACATGCGCACAAAGCCGTCGTACTCTTCCGGCAGCACGCCCGTCGGATCGGGGGTAATGTTGGGCGATGCAAGCGGCCCTGACGGCAGGGGGAAACTCTGACCGCCCGCTAAGTCGTCCACGTCCTCGGAGTGACATCCTATGCAGCTGGCTATTTTCGCCAGATGTGCGCCGTAAGTAGCTTCGTCGTCGCGCGAGACAGGCGGGACGGGTTCTTCAAGCGGCGTCGGGATCTGCCGCACGATGACACTCATTGGGAAGTTCACCACCGTCGCCGGCGTCGAACGACTCACCGGGGGGATCGTTCGTAGATAAGCAATCACCGCGTAGGCGTCTTCGTCCGGCAAGTCACGATAGGCGTCGAACGGCATCAGCGGAAACAGCGCAATTCCGTCGCGGCTGATGCCCTCGCGGATCGCGCGGAGCACTTCGTCGTCGGTCCACGCGCCAATGCCCGTTTCCGCGTCGGAGGTGATGTTCGGCGTGCACATTTTCCCGGGGAAACCCCAGGTCTCATCCAAGCAGTCACCGCCGGCGAACGCCGGGCCCACGGCAGGCAAAGAGTAATCGTCGCGGTCGCGCTGCGTGTGACAATGCACGCAGCTCAACAGGTTATTCGCTAGATACTCGCCGCGGGCGATGCGCTCAGGCGTTGAGTCGACGCGCAGATTCTTGAGTTCACGCATCTGCGGGTCCTTCAAGATCAGGTAAAACATGACGGACACGCTAATCGTCATCAGCAAGGCGAACCACGTCAGGAACTTACGGGCCATAAGGGGCAAGGATATCCAGCTAGCCTGGAAGCCGCAACAACGCGTACGGCTTGACCTTGGACCTCATGGCGAACGAATGGGATAATGATGCCTTCAAGCCGGGCAGTCGGCTTGCCGAGGAGCCAAACTTCACATGCGCCAAGAGTGGACAGCCAAACGTTACGACGATCCGATTCGGACCCAGATGCACTATGCCCGCAAAGGCATTGTCACTGAGGAGATGGCCTACGTCGCCAACTTGGAGAAGTTGACAGGCGAGTTTGTCCGCGACGAAGTGGCCCGCGGCAGGATGATCATCCCGGCCAACATCAAGCACAACAATCTTGAGCCGATGGCTATCGGCATCGGTTCCAGATGCAAGGTGAATTCGAACATCGGCAACTCGGCGACGACCTCAAACGTCGATCAAGAACTCGAAAAGCTAGCCTACTCCATCAAGTACGGCGCCGACACCGTGATGGATCTGTCGACCGGCGGCGACATCCCGCACATCCGCAAGCAGATCATCGCCAACTCGCCCGTACCCATCGGCACCGTGCCCATTTACGAGGCCCTTAACCGCGTCAACGGAAAGATTAAGGACTTGACCTGGCCGATCATGCGCGACGTCATCGAGGAGCAAGCCGAGCAAGGTGTCGATTATATGACGATCCACGCCGGCGTGCTGATCCAGTACGTTCCGCTAGCCCTCAACCGCATTACCGGCATTGTCAGCCGGGGCGGCTCGCTGCTGGCCGAGTGGATGGTTTCGCATCATCAGCAGAACTTGCTGTATGAGAATTACGACGAGATCTGCAAGATCTTCCAGAAGTACGACGTCAGCTTCTCACTAGGCGACGGACTGCGGCCGGGCTCCATTGCGGACGCTTCCGATAGAGCGCAGTTCGCGGAGCTGGAAACGTTGGGCGAGCTAACCAAGAAGGCCTGGGAATACGACGTGCAGGTGATGGTCGAGGGCCCCGGGCACATCCCACTGGACGAGATCAAGCTGCAAGTCGACAAAGAGATGGAGCTGTGCCACGAGGCGCCCTTCTACACTCTTGGCCCGCTGGTCACCGACATCGCTCCGGGCTACGACCACATCACGTCAGCGATCGGCGCGGCGATGATCGGCTGGCACGGCGCGGCAATGCTTTGCTACGTCACTCCCAAAGAACATCTCGGTCTGCCGAACAAGGAAGACGTAAAGCAAGGCATGATCGCCTACAAGATCGCCGCCCACGCCGCCGACATCGCACGGCATCGCCCCGGCGCGCGCGACCGTGACGACGCGTTATCACGGGCACGCTTCAACTTCGATTGGGAACAGCAGTTCGCCCTGTCGATCGACCCCGAAACAGCGCGCGCCTATCACGACGAAACGCTTCCCGAAGAGGGCTACAAGTCGGCGAAGTTCTGCTCGATGTGCGGCCCTGCCTTCTGCTCGATGAACCACTCCTCGACGCTCGAAGGATTTACCGCCGAAGACGCCCAAGCGATCCTCGACAAAGGCCAAAAGCAAGAACTAGTCTCCATCGACGGCGACTAGGCGCACCTCGGGGACTGCCACGCCTGGCTGTCCCCGCCTCCCCCTCTTTCGTCTCCCTCAATCCCC
>JAQCLD010000142.1 GCA_027592785.1 Acidobacteriota bacterium | reverse complement strand
GGGAATCGGAGATGTCTTGGGGTCGACCCTAGTGTCTGTATCGCTCTTACGCTGCGGCTCTTCTGGCTTTGACCGCGTGCCCGAGACCCTGCTCCCACTGCAGTGGAGCCCCTGGCCGTATCTCGCCTAGCCAGGGATCTTCTGATTCAGTTGTAGCATGGGGGTCCTAATTTCCTGGGACGTGGGCCAGTTAGCGGAAGGAGCAAGATTGTAGCCGGCGCCTAGGTCCCGTCGGTGGCCCTGCAGGGATGCTCGTTACAAGTATTAATTAGGGGGCTGTCCCCGGTCTCCCGGGAATACAGGGGGACCTGCCCAGGAGCGTCTAGTCGTCGGGAAGTCGGGGGAGGTGTACTATACACCGAATCACTACACCGATTTCATAAGAATTCAGTAATGAGACAGTCGGCCCTGCTCGGCTCCAAATTCGGTTAGGCCACAGGAGAAGGTCCATGGATGAGAACGGCGTTCTTGAGTTTCTGGGTGTGGGCTGTCTTAGACCCGTAGTGTGGTTGGATGAGACATCGGGGAGGCTCCTGAGGGAGAGGGCGACAAACTGCGGATACATAACAATCAGCGTCGATGCCCGTCGAATGCTCAGCAAGAGTGCTCTCCTCGCCGAACTGGCCGAGGCAATGCGGTTTCCCGAATGGTTTGGCAACAATTGGGATGCCCTACTCGATTGTCTGCGGGACGTGAGCACGCTGGTCGGTTCAGACGCTGTCTTGCTCTTCATTGAGAATGCGGGAGCGCTAGAGGCCCTACCTCAGGAAGAATTGGCGACCTTCATCGGAGTAGTCGGTGACATTGCGACGTCGTATCTTCGGGTCCGGGGCGTTAGGCTCAGGCTCTGCCTAGTTGACGGTTTAGGACTCCTGAAGAGCTCCATCGGTGTCTCAGAGCAATATGTCCTGTGAGGACAGCCCATACGGTCGGGTAGCTGTGCATCGCGGCGGGTGAACGAAACCAAGCCCTCTTCTTGGGGCCGCACCTACACTTACGACCGCTACGGCAGCCGCGCCGTGACGGGGTTGCAGGTGGGCGTGGGAACGCCGACGGCAACCTCGGCGTTCACGGCCTCGAACAACCGGCTGACATCGACCTGGGCGAACTACGACACGTCGGGCAATCAAACAGCCGCGAAGATCGCCGGGGCGCAATGGTCGGCGGCCTATGACGGGGAGATGCACCAGCGCTACTTCTGCGCCAACACGACGGTGGCCTGCACGGTATCGATCGCCCAAGGCGCCTACAGCTACGACGGCGAAGGCAATCGCATTCAAAAACTCACCGCCGGGGTGACGACCAACTACGTCTATGACGCGTTCGGACAATTGGCGGCGGAGTACACCACGGGCGGGCCGGCGCAGACCGCCGGGCGCTTCTTCCGTACGACCGATCATCTGGGCTCGACGCGCTTGGTGACCAATAGCGCGGGCGCGGTGGTTTCGCGGCGCGACTCGTTCCCGTTCGGCGAGCAGATCCTGGCCAACGCCAGCTCGGGCCGCACCTCGGCCAACCTCTACAACACGAGCATGGGCTTCCCGCAGTTGTTTACGGGCAAGGAGCGGGACGTCGAGTCAGGACTCGATTACTTCCTGGCCCGGTATTATTCGAGCGGCTTGGGACGGTTTACGAGCGCGGACATGGCCGGTCCGGATCCACTGAATCCACAGACTCTCAACAAGTATCGGTATGCGCTGAATAACCCCCTTCGGTTTTCAGATCCGAATGGACTTTATGAAGAAGATGTTCATCTAGATCTGACGACGACGCTGGCACTGGCGGCCGGAATCTCTTCTTCAATAGCAACCAGGATCGGTGACGCCGATCAGTATGTCGACGACAATCCGGCAACGAGTCCACTTGGAAAGTCGCCGATTGGAGACGCAGTAAGCCGGCGCGAGAAATTTCATTTCACCTCGGACGCTCGTCGCAACGCTCTCTATGCGGCATTTGAGAGTTCGGGTAGTCCCGAAGATCTCGGCACCTTTTTCCACGCTCAGCAGGACTCGTACTCCCATGCTTGATTTGGTGCACGGACCGGCCATTTGCGTGCCGGCTTTGCCCCGGACAAAACCTACAATGACCCCGATAAGGCGGACCGAATGGCGAAGGCTACGTTTGATCTCCTAGTCGGAGCGAAGGGAGCCCTTGGCGAGAGCAACAAAGGGTTAGACTATAGCGTCATTAGTCCGTACGTTCGCGCGTTCAATCGAGCCACTACGCCACAGGCGAAGCGAGAACAGCTTGAGCAGATCGAGCGTTTGGTTAAGCGCAACGCGGATCGGCAGCGTCAGCGCGACGCTGAACGCGAGCAAACGGGAGCGTGTAGCGCGCAGTTTTCCAGCTGCGGAGGGCAATAGGCATGACGCGTAGACGTACAGTTGTTACTGGGCTTTTTGTCCTAATTACTCACATCGCTTGCTCACCGACTACGCCTGAGGCTGCTCTGGAGCGCTGTATCGAGCAGTACGAAAAGTACTGGGCCAGTGGGAATCTCAGAGGTGTATGGAGGATGATGTCACCGCGGATGCAGCAGGGCAATGACAACGACCAATCCGAGTTCGAGCGCTTCGTTCGCGAGTCGGGGATCATGGTCATGCGGATTCATGTGCGGAGCATCCGTGTCGTAGATGAACGGGCGGTTGTCCGCGCAGCTGTCTCCTATCGTTCGTCGTCGGGCGAGGCGTTGGGAGAGGAGTTGGAAGAGTCCGACTGGATACGGGATCACGGCGAATGGCTGTTTGATGGGTACCGTAAAGTTGCGGATCTCGCCCCCCCAAGACAGACACCCTAAGGCTATCCTAAAGGCTATCCGGGACAGCCTCGCAATTGCCAGTTCTGCATCATCCGCATTTCATCCATGCGCTGATTACCAATGGGTTGAACGCCTCTCAGAGGTTCGAACCCATCTTCTATCCGAAACGCGAGGCTGTCCCGGATAGCCTTGTACAAATACGACATCGCAGGCAACGCCTGGCAGGTGACGGACCCGCGCGGCAACGTCGGGACCGTCACCTACGGCAGCCCGTACTGCGCCTTTCCGACCGGCGTTACCAAGGGCGGCCTCACCAAATCGGCCCTGTACGATCTCGGGACCGGGCAGATCAAGTCGTTCACCGACGAGAACGGCGTGCAGAGCACGTTCGCCTACAACGACCAACTGGATAGGTTGACGCAAGTAGTAGCCGCGGCCAACGACAATCCACCGCCGCCACAGGTCTCGCTCAAGAATCAAACAACGATTGTGTACGTCAATACGCCGCTGGCCGCGTCGGCAACGGTGACACGGGATCAGTTCTCCTACGGCTACAACGAGCTCAAGAACGCCACGCTTTATGACGGGTTCGGCCGCGTGAAGGAGACTCAGCAGTTCACCACGACGACCGTGTTCGACGCCACCAAGACCGAGTACGACGCCCTGGGCCGCGTATGGCGCACCTCTAACCCTGGGTCCACCACACAGTGGACCACCCTCGCTTACGACGCGCTGAGCCGCGTCATCACGGTCACCCCGGCCGACGGCGCGGTAACCACGACGTTCTATAAGGGCCAAGAATCGATCGTCAAAGACCCAGCAACGCCGCCCAAGCGCCTGTACAGCAAGACCGACGCCCTGGGCCGCCTAATCGACGCGCGCAACGACCCCACTTGCCAGACGTGGGAGACGGGCTGCCCGACGGGAACGCGTCTAAATCTCACCGCGACCTACGTCTACGACATCCTGGACAACTTGACGAACGTCACCCAGGGCAGCCAAAGCCGGACGTTTGTGTACGACACGCTGAGCCGGTTGACCTCGGCGGCCAACCCCGAAAGCGCGACGACCAGCTACACCTACGACAACAACGGCAACGTGCTGACGCGCACCGACGCCCGCAGCATCACCCAGACGAACACCTACAACGTACTCGACCAAATCGCCACCACGATCTACAGCGATTCGACCGGGTCGTTGCCGACGCCTTGGGTGACCTACTACTACGGCACGACGCCGCTGCTGAACATGGGACGGTTGATCGGGGTGCAAGCCGGGAACCACTACCGCAACTACTACTACGACAAGTTGGGCCGGATTACGCAGAACGTCCAGGCGAATAACGGCACGGTCTACACGTTCAACTACGCCTACAATCTAGACGGAACTCTGCAGTGGGCGCAGTACCCGTCCTTGCGCAAGGTCGCCTCCACCTACGACGGCGGCGGGCGAATCTGGAAGGCGGGCCTCAATGCGCTCGGCGCGACCGAGTACGTGTCGAACACAACCTACACGCCGCATTGGGCGCCGTCGGTCGTTACCTTGGGCAACACGCGCACCGAAACGACGACCTACAACAATCGGCTGCAGCCGACCCAAATCGCTGTCAGCGGCAGCTTGATGACGCTGGCCTTCGGCTACGGCACGAACAACAACAACGGCAACGTGCTGACGCAGAAGATCACCGCGACAGGCGTGCCGACCTACTCGCAGACGTACGCCTACGACGACGTGAATCGCATTAAATCGGTGAACGAAACCGGCGGGGCGACCTGGAACCGCACTTACACCTACGACCCTTACGGCAACCGCGCGGTGACGGGGCTGCAGGTGGGCGTGGGTACGCCGACCGCAACCTCGGCATTCACGGCGACGAACAACCGGCTGACGTCGACCTGGGCGAACTACGATTCCTCGGGCAATCAGACGGCGGCGAAGATCGCCGGGGCGCAATGGTCGGCGGCCTACGACGGGGAGATGCACCAGCGCTACTTCTGCGCCAACACGACGGTGGCCTGCACGGTGTCGATCGCCCAAGGCGGCTATAGCTACGACGGCGAAGGCAACCGCATCCAAAAACTCACCGCCGGGGTGACGACGAACTACGTCTACGACGCGTTCGGGCAACTGGCGGCGGAGTACACGACGGGCGGACCGGCGCAGACGGCGGGGCGCTTCTTCCGCACGACCGATCATCTGGGATCGACGCGGTTGGTGACCAACAGCGCCGGCGCGGTGGTTTCCCGCCGTGACTCGTTCCCGTTCGGCGAACAGATCCTGGCCAACGCCAGCTCGGGCCGCACCTCGGCCAATCTGTACAACACGGCGATGGGCTTCCCGCAGTTGTTCACGGGCAAGGAACGGGATGTCGAGTCGGGGCTGGACTACTTCCTGGCGCGCTACTACTCGAACACGTTGGGGCGGTTCACGAGTGCTGATGCGCCGTTCGCCGATCAGTCCGCGCGGAATCCGCAGTCCTGGAACCTGTTTGCGTACGTCCGAAACAATCCCCTTCGATTCACCGATCCAGATGGTAGATGCACGGTCGCGCTTGGAGATTGCGTTCTTGAAGGAGCGGCTGTAGGCGGAGCTGTTGGCGGCCCCCCTGGAGCAGTCGTTGGCGCAGTGATCGGAGCGGCTGCTGCTGCAGTCGTTGCCGGCAATGAGATATACAGCAACGAGCAGGGTCGTGACGAAAAAGGGAGATTTCTTCCGGCCAACCCTGGAGAGACCCGCCCAGGCGCAGAGCCGGAGGCAAAGGGACTCGACGCAGTTGATGCAACGAAGAATACGAAACCTGTTCCGGGAACCACGAGAATCCCTGACGGCAAGACCGCCGACGGTCAGTATGTCGAAGTTAAGGCGGGAGGGAGTGTAAGCCTTACGCCACAGGTCAAAGAAATGAGTGCGGGTGCGCAGGCGGCGGCAGGCTTACCATTGGTCTTGGTCACCCAGCCAGGTGCGGCGACACGGCCAGTGCGGGAGAATCCCAATATCGATGTCCGGGAGTTGCTCGATGAAAAATGAACTGGCTATGCGGCTTTTGTCACGCTGCCGCTTGACTCCGAGGGTTGCCAGGAGGCAGATCCTCGCCCTCAGCAGCTTTGAGCAAGGCCTGTTTCGCCCAGACCTGTGTAGTAGCGCCGAACCGATTCGGACTCCCTTTGAGGACTCTGATATTGATGAGCCAGTTCGTTGGCTTAGCGATCCTGCAGGCACGTTCATGTACCGTACTGGTAAGCCTATGCGCTCCCGCGGAGTGATCTGGAATCACACACATCCTGTGCCGGTGGGGAAGGATGATTCAGGCAAACCCTACCGGTTCCCGCACCCGGAACGGATATTTCTCAACTACTGGACTTCAAGCTTCGATGGAGAATGGATCAGAAAAACTGGGATTGGAAAGGTTCAATCGTTCGTGACCGAGATGTTTCAGGCTGCCGGCGCCGATTTCGGCCTACTGACGAGCCATGCGGATTTAGATGCCAAGAACTATCTCGTCCTACACCGGGGCAAGACGATATCGAAGAGGTATCGCGGCCTGGACCCGGCGCTGGGCGTACCCGGCCTGTACTGGATGAATCTCTTCAGTCCGAGGTTAGCCCAATGGCTTGGCCTAGAAAGACTCCCCGGCGAACTCGACATAATTAAGCGTTTCTCCAGTGACGGAGTGCTGCTGCAGTTTGGGGAGTCCCCGGAAGAGTGTCGAAGCCCCGAAATCCTACATCGGCAACAGCGATCAATTGATCTATTAGGGCAACAACGCTTCTTTGATATCCATCGGCCAGACAGGGAGTTGGAACATCCGGACTGGCCCCCGATGAGCAGTGAATGAAACCGGCGGGGCGACCTGGAACCAGACCTACACCTACGACATCTATGGCAACCGCGCGGTGACGGGGCTGCAGGTGGGCGTGGGTACGCCAACCGCAACCTCGGTATTCACGGCGACGAACAACCGGCTGACGTCGACCTGGGCGAACTACGATTCCTCGGGCAATCAGACGGCGGCGAAGATCGCCGGGGCGCTGTGGTCGGCGGTTTATGACGGCGAGATGCACCAGCGTTACTACTGCGCCAACACGACCGCGGCCTGCACGGTATCGATCGCCCAGGGCGGCTACAGCTACGACGGCGAAGGCAACCGCATCCAGAAACTAACTGCCGGGGTGACGACGAACTACGTCTACGACGCGTTCGGGCAACTGGCGGCGGAGTACACCACGGGCGGACCGGCGCAGACAGCCGGCAGGTTCTTCCGCACGACCGATCATCTGGGCTCGACGCGCTTGGTGACGAACAGCGCCGGCGCGGTGGTCTCGCGGCGCGACTCGTTCCCGTTCGGCGAACAGATCCTGGCCAACGCCAGCTCGGGCCGTACTGCGGCAAACCTGTACAACACGGCGATGGGCTTCCCGCAGTTGTTCACGGGCAAGGAGCGGGATGCCGAGTCGGGCTTGGACTACTTCCAGGCGCGGTACTACTCGGGCGGGTTGGGGCGGTTTACCGGGGCGGAAGCGCCACTGGTAGATCAATCCGCAAGCGGACACGCTCGCGCACCAGCGGATGTTCGAGCTTTCGATAGCCTAATCTGACGGGCTGCGAGAATACGCACACCACACGGACACAAGCTAGCCTATGCTCTTGGGATGTTTCTTAACTTGTTCATTTAATGGAGCCACGAGCCGGACTTGAACCGGCGACCTGCTGTTTACGAAACAGCTGCTCTACCAACTGAG
>JAQCLD010000141.1 GCA_027592785.1 Acidobacteriota bacterium | reverse complement strand
AGTACCTAACCCTCGCTTCTACAATCAGTTGCAAGCCGCCCGCTGCTCGTCAACCGGACAGTAGTGAGGTTCAATACTGGGAATTCGCCTATAGGTCGTCTCGTAGACGTCTGTTACTCTCTACCGTTGTGCGGTACCCCCTAGTTGGCTGGTCTTGCCTCGTACCCAAGCGAAGCACAGCCGACTTACACCTACTAGGTGTGTTCCTAAGAACTAGTGAACTAGCCGTAGTGCGGACGCCGCGGTCATTCAAGACCGATGCGTCACAGAGTGGAAGTGACTTGGATGAGGAGTATATAAATGGCAGAGTCAAAAGATCGCGATGCATTAGTCCTGCATATCAAGAACGCTAAATTATCCGACCTGGACAAACAGGCGGCAGAGCTAAAGGACCGTTACGAGATCTACCGCACCATGCGCGCTATTACGTCGACGCCGGGCGATCTTAAGATGGACTTCAATGTTCGTTCCGGAAAGACCGCAGTCACCGGACAGGCCGTATCCGGTGATCGCCTCAAGGCTGATGCTGCGCGCTTTCGCATCTTGCAAGGCATCAAGCAGCACGTGATCGCCAATGTTGGGGACGTTCAGGCTTTTGACTTGGCGTTTGATCTGAGCTGCAAGAAGATCCCTGAAGAACTCACGCTTCCGGAACTTCCGGGCTTGCCCGGCGGCATCGGCGGCCCTTCGATGTAGGTTCGCGGTGCTCGCGGCAATGCAATGAAACCCGCAAGCGGGATGAGGGCCGAGGCGCCACCGTTTTCGACCCTCATCCTCAAGCTCACAGCCTTTTGCAACTTAAACTGTAGCTACTGCTACATGTTCAATCTCGCCGACCGTACCTACGACCGCGTCCCGCGTTGTTGCGAGACGGAAACGGCAAAAACAGCAGTCGAGCTGTTGGCGGAACACGCGCGCCGCGCCGGTCGGAGCGCGATCAACGTTGTGCTGCATGGCGGTGAACCGCTGTTATGGCCGGCCGACCGATTCGCAGCCCTGTTCGAGTCCATCGGCAAGATACGGTCCTCGGGTCTTGCAGTTTCAGTTTCTTTGCAAACGAACGGTCTTGTTGTGCCGGCAGCGCTACTAACCTTACTTGCCGAGCATGACGTGACGCTTGGGTTTAGCCTAGACGGGCCAGAAGCGGTGAACGATCAGGCGCGCGTCGGTGACGACGGCAAGGGTTCCTATCGTCGGGTGCTCGATTCGATGCGGCAAACTCTTGATCGAGGTTTCCCCCCTTCCCGCATCGGAGTGCTGAGCGTAGTCAATCCGGCGATGAGGCCGATCGAGTATTTCGAATGGGCGATCGAGTTACCTGTACGAAACCTAAGCTTGCTGTGGCCGATCGAGTTCTCTTGGGACTCGCCGCCGTGGGATCCCGGCGAAGAGCAGCTATACCGTCAGCGGCCCCGCTACGGCGTCTGGATGGCTGCCGCCTTCCGAGAATGGTGGGACCGCTGGCCTGAGCAGATCCACGTTCGGCAGTTTCTCTATACCGTAGGCCGCCTGATAGGGCAGGCGCACCACTCAGACAGCATCGGCAATGATTTCGTCGACATGTTCGTCGTCAATACGGATGGAGGCATCGAGTATCCCGACTACCTGCGGGCACACCGCGACGGCGGTTCGCGCACACCCTACTCGGTGCATCGAGACGATCTCGATGATCTTCGAGCGAACGACCCAACGTTTCGGACCCTGCTGCGATTGCGGGAATCGATTCCGGCGGAATGTCGCGGCTGCCAGAACGAAGATGTCTGCGGCGGCGGGTTTCTTGCCGGCAGAGTAACGCACGGAGGTTTCGCACCGGAGACGCGGTCCGTGTTGTGTCACGACCAGATGTACTACTTCAACGTAGTGCGGTCGGCGATTCAGCCATATCTCGCCGCGATGGAAGAGGTTGAAGCAGGAGGTAGGCAGTGATGACTCTAGAACGCTTTCTTCGCTGGGACGACGATGTTGCTCAGTCCGCCTATCTGGCGGAGTATCAGAGGCGGGCGGAGCAAAGGCTGAGCTCCGGTCTGGCAATCGTCCAGCGGCACTCTGACGACCTGGGAGGCTTGCTGGTATCACTGCTTTCCACTCTGCCCGAGGCTCAAGTCCTAAGAGTGGCGGCAGCTCCAGAGTTAGAATTCCAGGTGCGATTCTGCCGGACCGCCGACGGGAGTATCGAGGACTTGGCGGGATTCTTGGTCAGCGCTTTCCAGCAGGCATTGGCTCAGGCGGAAGATGGGGCCGACCACGTCGAATGGCCTCAGATTGACTTCGATGGGCCCTTCAATCGGGGTGATGCTGCCAATCGTTTCTCGAAGTACAGTGCGTTGGGCGCTCCTGGCCGCGGGTCTTTGCCGGCACAAATTGGCGACGCAATGGAACTTTTGGAAAGCGCAGCGCCGCATGGGGCGCATCTTACGCGGGCGCTGACGACGGTGGTCGTGCCGATAGCAGTCCAAGAAATTGACGGCAGATGCGGTTATTTCTCCTCAAGTTGGTATCCGGGCAGAACGGTGTTGGTCAATCCAGATGCCGGGCGAATGAGCTTGGAAGGCCTGGCTGCCGCTCTACTGCACGAAGCGATTCACTCTCTGATTGACGTCAGTGAACTCGGCGGCCGCTTGGTCGCTGGCGGCGTAGAAGGTAGCGCCAGGGTCGAATCTCCCTGGACAGGCTCGCAGATCTCGCTGCAATCTCTGCTGGATGCCTATTTCGTTTGGTACGGGTTGCTCTGGCTTTGGCGCGGCGCTCGCGAACAGGGTGTGGTGCATCCCAGCAAGGCCGATCTGCTCATCCTGCAGTGTGAAAGAGGTTTCCAGGCAAGATTCTCCGATGTGGTGGGCAACGAGTTGTCGTCTGTGCACGAGGCCACTCGGGCCGCCATCGAGTCCCTGCGAAACGCCGTGCATCATGCGGTCGCGGTCGCCTAGGCTGGGCTCCACGCAACGCTCTGGCCGTTTCGCGGAGTCCCCCAGCGGGAAAACGCATCGCCTGTGGAATGATCGTGGCCGCGAACCATCCGCCGTTCGCTAGAATTGGCCCAGTGGCCTTCGCCGTCTCCAACAAGAAGCTCGCGCCTGAAGCGCTCTTCGGCTATGCCGTGAAGGTGCTTGATCGGCGCGGGCATACCGAGAAAGAACTGCGTACGAAGCTCGAGCGGCGGGCCGCCGCGCCCGCGTCTGTCGACGAGGCCATAGAACGTCTCAAAGGCATCGGCTTTCTCAACGATCAGCGCACCGCTGAGTCGCATGCCTACGCGCGGCGGGAGTTTCAACGCTTCGGCAAACGTCGTGTGCTCACCGAACTGCAACGCCGCGGCGTCGACTTCGATACCGCCAAGCAGACGGTCGAGAAGGCCTACAGCGAAGTCGACGAGATGGACCTCATCCGCGAGCACTTGCGCCGCAAGCTCAGTTGCGATCCGGACGCTCAGCTCAAGGACCGAAAACAGTTCGCCAAGGTCGTCCGCAACTTGCAGGGAGCAGGCTTCAGCTCTGGTAAAATCATCGAAGCATTGGGCAAAGTCGTTGCCGACCCCGAATGGCTAGACGGGCTTGAAGAGCGTCTGGCCGAGTCGGCTGAAGCGGCGGCGGATTCTTCCGAGTAGCTGCCTCCTCTCGCTATACATTGGGGTTGTTTTTGTGACTGGCAACGAGATCCGCGAAAAGTTCCTGCGCTTTTTTGAGTCCAAGGGACACCGCGCCGTGTCGAGCGCTTCGCTCGTCCCCGCCAACGACCCCACGCTGTTGTTCACCAACGCGGGCATGAATCAGTTCAAGGACACCTTCCTTGGCGCTGAACAACGCGACTACACAAGGGCCACGACGTCTCAGAAATGCGTTCGCGCCGGAGGTAAACACAACGACCTCGAGAACGTCGGCCGTACGCGTCGGCACCACACGTTCTTCGAGATGCTGGGCAACTTCTCGTTCGGCGATTACTTCAAGGCCGAGGCGATCGAGTTTGCCTGGGAACTCGTAACGGAAGTCTACGGGCTGCCCAAGGACCGCCTCTACGTCACGATCTTTGAGGACGACGACGAAGCCGAACAGCTTTGGATCAAGCACACCGACATCGACCCCAAGCGCATTCACCGCTGCGGGGCGAAGGATAACTTTTGGCAAATGGGCGACACCGGCCCCTGCGGCCCGTGTTCGGAAATCTTCTACGATTTCGGTCCCGAGGGCCTTGAGCCCGGCGAAGCGGACGAACCATTCCCGTCTGAAGTTAGCCGCTACGTGGAGATTTGGAATCTGGTCTTCATGCAGTTCGACCGCGACGCGGACGGCAAACTCACGCCGCTGCCCAAGCCGTCCATCGACACCGGCATGGGGCTTGAGCGCACCGCTGCCGTCCTGCAGGGCAAGCTCTCGAACTTCGAGACCGACCTAATCCGCCCGATCATCGACCGCGCGGCCGAAGTCATCGGTGTGCAGTACGGTCAGGATCACGAGACCGACGTGACTTTGCGGGTGGTTGCGGACCACGCCCGCGCCGCCGAGTTCTTGATCCACGACGGCATCATGCCTTCGAACGAAGGCCGCGGCTACGTGCTGCGCAAGATCATGCGCCGCGCTTTGCGGCACGCACGCTTGGCGGGCAGGGAAGAGCCGTTTCTTTATCAGCTCACCAAGTTCGTCGCGGACCTAATGAAGCCCGCCTATCCCGAGCTGCAAGAGTCGATCGAGCGCGTGCAGCGCATCGTTAAGGAAGAGGAGCTGCGCTACCACCGCAACTTCGTGATGGCCGAGCGCGAGTTTGAGGCCGCTCTCTCGCAGGCCGTTGACGGCAAGATCCCTGGCTCGGTCGCGTTCAAGCTCTACGACACGTTCGGCTTATCGCTGGACGAGCAGAATGAACTCGCCGATGAGCGCAATCTGTCGATTGATCTGGACGGCTTCCAGGCCGAGATGGAAGGCCAGCGGGCCAGGGCGCGGGCCAGTTGGAAAGGCGCGGAAACATCCAAGACAGCAGAGGTTTACCAGGAACTCTTCAAGCAACACCTGACCTCGTTCTTGGGCTATGAACTGACCGATGTGCCGAACATCCACGTGGCCGCCATCGTCGTCGATAACGCCCAGGTCGATAGCGTCGCCGCGGGAACGAAGGCCGAGATCATTCTCGACCGCACGCCGTTTTACGCTGAGTCCGGCGGACAGGTTGGCGACCAGGGCGTGCTGCTCGTCGGCGGCGAACCGGTCGCTCGCATCCTCGATACGCAGGCCCCGGTGAAGGGTCTCAACGTGCACAAAGCCGAGATTCTCAGAGACATCAAGGTTGGCGAGCAAGTCGAGGCGCGCGTCAACGACGACACACGCGACTCAACCCGCCGCAACCACACCGCGACTCACCTGCTGCATGCGGCGCTGCGTCAAGTGCTGGGCAAACACGTCAAGCAGGCTGGCAGCATCGTTTCCCCCGATCGCCTGCGCTTTGACGTCACGCACTACGCGCAGATGGATCAGAGCGAGATCGAAGAAATCGAGCGCATCGTCAACCGCGAGATCCTCGTCAATACGCCAGTCGTCACCGACGTAATGGACATCAATAACGCCGTCCAGACCGGCGCGATGGCGCTGTTCGGCGAGAAGTACGGCGACAAGGTCCGCGTCGTCCAAGTCGGCGACTTCAGCAAGGAACTCTGCGGCGGCACCCACGTCCGGCGTACCGGCGACATCGGCGTCTTCAAGATCACCAGCGAAGGCAGCGTTTCCGCCGGAGTGCGGCGCCTGGAAGCGATTACCGGATTTGGAGCCTACGAACAGCTCAAGGAGTCGCAAGACCGCGTTCACTCGCTTGCTGCGATGCTCAAGTCGAGCGAGCCCGATCTGGTCGAAAGCGTCGAACGGCTGATAGCCGACAACCGCGACAAAGAACGCGAGATCGAACGGCTCAAATCGAAGATCGCCCAAGCAGGCACGGGCGACCTCGCCGAGCAAGCCCGCGACGTCAACGGGATCAAAGTGATCGCGGCCCAAGTAGACGGCCTGGACCGCAGCCAACTGCGCTCGTTGGTCGATTCGCTGCGCGGCAAGCTGGGTTCGGGCGTGGTGGTATTGGGTTCGGCCAACGGCGGCGATGTAGCGCTGATCTGCGGCGTCACCAAAGATTTAGCGGGCTCCAAAGTCCATGCGGGCAAACTCATCGGAGCCATCGCCCAAGAACTTGGCGGTCGCGGCGGCGGACGGCCCGACCTGGCCGAAGCCGGCGGCAAAGACGCGGCCAAACTGGCGGCAGCGCTAGAGAAGGCCTACGAACTCATCGGCTAGGGGAGCTCTCTGCGCTGATTACGAGCGCTCTCGCCGCCGCCAACTAACCGGTTACCCCGGCAGTTATTGGCGGCGGCAGGCGCCCGGGTCAAGGTTGCCCTTGTTGTGAGCCGCGCTCCAGCGATTTCGACCACTTCTCCAGATGACGACCGGCTAACTCACGACCACCGAAGCCGAACGAGATAGCCGCGGCGACCGCGACGGAACCCAACGTCAGCGTGAACGCCGATTCGATGATCTCGTTGGCCACTCCCATTTGGCGGAGCGCGATGGCGCCCGTTAGGACGAGCGTCGCCACTTTAGCCAAGGTCGAAAGTAGCGGTGCATCGGCCGCTCTAGTCGAACTAATGGCATCCGCTACGAAGTTGGCGAGGGCCAGGCCGAAGCCGAAAAGTACAATGCCGAACAAAACGTGTCCAGCTACGCCCAGTATCTGGGTTGTCATCTCCTCAAGGGCCTCAAAGCCAAGCAACGAGGCCGCCTCGGTGGCCGCAAACAACAAAATGAGCACCAGAACAATCGAACCTACAATCGCCGATGGACGACGGTTCTCGCTGTCCGACGCTTTGCCTAACCCGAGCCTTTCCAATACCGTATTGAATCCGATGCCGTCCAATAGATTCGAGACCAGGCCGGAAACAACCCGTGCTATCCAGTAGGCTGCCGCGAGCACGAGCAGCGCCGCGAAGACAGCAGGAACGGCCGAGAGAATCGTATTGAGCATTATGAACACCAGGACGTATACGATTTTCCCGAGGATCGTAGAGAGCCGTTGAGATCCAAGCGCCGCTTGGATTCCCGTCTTCTCACCCAGCGAATCCATGCCGGCTGCCGCGGCGAAACTGGAGACAATGCGTTGAACGATCCGAGCAATGAGCCAGCCGAGTCCCAACGTAGCGCCGGCTGCGAACAGATTCGGCAAGAAGCCGATCACTTCATTCATCATCGACTCTACGGGTTGCACCATCCCCTGAAGCTGCAAGGCGCTCAGGATGCCCGGCAAGAACAGCAGGAAGATGAACCAATAAAGCGCCTCGCCGATCGTCTCGGAGACCGTACCGTCGGTTTCGGAGCCGTCGCCGGCTTCCGCCATGACACGCTTTTCGAAACTGCCGGCAGCCAGCGCACGAGACACGAGCAGCTTTACGCCCGAGGCAACCAGCCAAGCCACGACTAGTTCTTTGACCGCGTGATACTTGGTTGTTTATAGCCGAACTTGCGACGTGCGGTTTTGCGGTCG
>JAQCLD010000031.1 GCA_027592785.1 Acidobacteriota bacterium | reverse complement strand
ACCTCGAGTACATCTCGACGATGAGCTGGGCGTTGATCTGAGTCTGCGCGATGTCGTCCTTGCTCGGCGTGCCGATGATTCGGCCTTCGTAGTGCTCGGCGTCGGCTTCCAGCCAGCTGGGCAACAACGAGGCGGCGGGCGTCTCGAACGCAATCATGATTCCGCCGTGTTCGCGGCTCTTCTCGCGGATGCGAACGATGTCGCCAGGCTGCACGGTATAGGACGGAATGTCCACCTTACGGCCGTTGACCTCGATGTGTCCGTGGTTGACGATCTGCCGCGCCATGCGCCGCGTCATCGCGAAGCCGAGGCGGAAAAGCGTATTATCCAGGCGCTGCTCCAGCAATGAGAGCAAGTTGTCGCCGACAACGCCCTTCATGCGCGAAGCGCGTTGGAAATAGAGACGGAACTGCCGCTCCAAGACGTCGTACATGAAGCGCGCGCGCTGCTTTTCTTGCAGCTGCGTGCCGTAGTTCGACATCTTGCGGGGGCGCCGGCCGCGTTTGACCTGCCCCGGCGGATTCGGCCGCCTGTCTAATAGTCGTTCGGACTTCGGATCGAGCGCCAAGCCTACGCGGCGCGATCTCCTCAGTACCGGTCCTCTGTTTCTTGCCATAGAAAACCTTCCCTATCCCGACTCAGACGCGGCGCCGTTTGGGCGGCCTACAACCATTGTGGGGAATCGGAGTTACGTCTCGAATCGCCCTTACTTGAATTCCCGCGGCGCCTATGGCGCGGATCGCAGACTCTCGCCCGCCGCCGGGCCCCTTAACCCGTACAGTTACCGCGCGCAAACCATGCTCGCGGGCGGCATTGACGGCCGTCATACTGGCCTGTTGCGCCGCAAACGGGGTTCCCTTTTGGGAGCCGCGGAAGCCGAGCGAGCCCGCGCTCGACCAGCTGAGGGCCCCACCCTCAAGGTCCGTAATCGTCACGATCGTGTTATTGAAGGTCGCCTGAATGTGGGCGATACCCACCGGGACGTTCTTCTTAACACGGCTCTTGAGCTTCTTCTTCTTGCCTTTCGCTGCTTTAGCCATCAGTCTTTCTCAGCTCTACTTACTTCGTGACTTTCTTCTTGTTGGTGACCTGGCCCTTACGTGGACCTTTGCGAGTGCGCGCATTCGTGTGCGTCCGTTGCCCGCGAACGGGCAGGCCACGACGATGGCGCAGACCGCGATAGCAACCAATTTCCATGAGACGGCGGATATTGAGCGCCACCTCTTTGCGCAAGTCGCCTTCGACCGCGCCTTCCTCTTCGAGCAAGGTTCTCAGTGCTGTGGTCTCTCGGTCATCGAGTTCGCCCATCTTCTTGTCGAACGGGATGCCGGCCCGGTACAGGAGCGACCGCGCTCGCGTGTACCCAATCCCGTAGATGTAGGTCAACGAGATTTCCGCTCGCTTGTGATCCGGTATGTCGACGCCTTCCAAACGTGCCATATAATCCTCTTCCGTTCCCTTAGCCCTGACGCTGCTTGTGCTTCGGCGTCGTCTTGCAGATAACGCGCACCACGCCGCGGCGACGGATGACCTTGCAGTTCTTACAGAGTCGCTTCACTGATGCTCTGACTTTCATTTCGAATCCTTTCCAACAATTCGTCCGCGCCGATCATCGTGAGGTGATAGCCGAACCTGAACTCGGTCGCCCGGCAAAATCCTCAGGAAATCCATTCCGCGTCTTTCGGCGACGCCGGCCAGAATCTCTCTTCGATCGCTCAGGGCTACCCGGTAAAGGGCGCTCGGTAACTCTTCGATGACTTCGCCTCTTACGTTTCCGCTCTCTCCTACTTCGTCGTCAGAACCCACGGCCCTTTCTCCGTAATCGCCACCGTGTGCTCAAAATGAGCCGCCGCCGACCCATCCGTCGTAACCGCCGTCCAGCGATCCGCTAAGACATGCGTCTCAGGGCAGCCCGCGGCAACCATCGGCTCGATGGCCAAAACCATGCCTTCCCTCAGACGCGGATTCCGCATCTTATGGTCCACATAGTTCGGCACATGCGGCTCTTCGTGGAGCTTGGCTCCGATTCCATGCCCGACAAATTCGCGCACAATCGTAAACCCTTCTCCTTCGACGTGCCGCTGTACGGCTCCACAAACATCAAACAGCCGGTTGCCCGGAACCATTTGCTCAATCGCCAAAGCGAGGGATTTCTCCGTCGCCTCCATCAATCGCGTCTTCTGGGCATCCACCTCGCCGACCGCGACCGTTGTCGCCGAGTCCCCGAAGTAACCGTCCATCTGTACGCCAATGTCGATCTTTACGATGTCGCCCTCTTTCAAGACCCGTTTCTTTGACGGGATCCCATGGACGACTTCTTCATTGATCGACGTACACAACACACAAGGAAAGCGGCTGCCAGCGGCTGGGACATAGTATCCCTTAAAGGCCGACTTGGCTCCCGCTTCCAAAACTCTCTTCTCAGCAACGACCTCCAAATCCATGGTCGAGATGCCAGGTTCCACCATCCCGCGCATTTCGTCCAAGATTTCCGCGACCAATCGACTTGCCGAGCGCATTTTCTCGAGCTCGCTAGGGCTCTTTCGAATGATCATGCTCGGCCGCGCTCCGCTACCAGTCTCTATCCTCTCGTCCAGTGTCCGACGCCTAAGCGAAAGAACGCCGACCGCGAATCCTTCCGGCTCGCGGCGTAAATCCCTCGTAGTGGCGCATCACCAATTGCGCCTCAATCTGATTGACCGTATCCATCGCAACGCCGACGACAATCAGCAGCGATGTCCCGCCAAAGTAAAAGTTTACATTCAAGCCATCAAGCAGCCAACGCGGCAAGGTTGCATCTGCCCAATCACCGATAAAGGGCAACTGGTGAAGCTGCACCCCGGCGATCAAAAAGTCTGGTATCACCGAGATCAGCGCCAGATAAAGGCCGCCGACCATAGTGATCTTGGTCAGGATGCTGTTGATGTGGTCAGCGGTCGGCTTACCGGACCGGATGCCCGGGACGAATCCACCGTACTTACGCATGTTATCAGCAACTTCCTGCGGATTGAAAATGATCGACACATAGAAGAAGCAGAAGAAAACGATCAGGGTGACGTACAGCAGCTCGTACAGCGGCCGTCCGTAGGAGATCATACCCAGCAAATTCGCCAAATACGGACTATCCTGGACCACCAAACCCAAGGTCTGCGGAAACGCCAGGATCGACGAGGCAAAGATCACAGGAATGACGCCCGCCGAGTTGACCTTCAGCGGAAGGTGCGTCGACTGTCCGCCCATCATCCGGCGACCAACCATGCGTCGGGCGTACTGTACAGGAATGCGGCGCTCGCCGCGTTCGACGAACACGATGAAGGCAACAACCACAACCATGAAGACCAGGATCAGCACCAGCTGAATAACGTTCCACTGGCCGGTGACGAACACATTCTCGTAAAGGTTGAGAATGGCCCCGGGTAGTCCTGTCACAATACCGGCGAAGATGATCAAACTCATCCCGTTGCCGATGCCGCGTTCGGTAATCTGCTCACCGAGCCACATCACGAATGCAGTACCGGTGGTCAAAGTCAGTACCGTCATCAACGTGAAGGGAATACCGGGGTTGTAGGCCAACCCGGAACCTTGCACCACGCCAGCGATAGTTAGCGCTTGGGCGATCGAGAGTGCAATCGTTAGATAACGCGTCCACTGAGTGATTTTGCGGCGCCCCAACTCGCCTTCTTTCTGCAACTTAGCGAGTGTCGGCACGACGATCGTCATCAGCTGCAGAATGATCGAAGCCGTGATGTAGGGCATAATGCCCAAGGCAAAGATCGTCAACTGCGAGAGCTGTCCACCAGAGAACAGGTCGATAAAGCCGAGCGCCGTACCGGAGGCCTGCTGGAACATCTGCTGCATTTCAGCGGTGTTCACGCCCGGCGTGGGAATGTGACCGCCGAGACGATAGACTGCGAGCATCGCCAGCGTAAAACCAATACGCCAGCGCAGGTCCCGTATCCGGAAAACATTCGCAATCGCCTCTAGAACCTTATTCATCTCTAACGTCCGTTACTAGGCGTCTTTCTTGGTTGCCTTCTTGGCAACCTTTTTCGCAGCTTTCTTGGCAGCCGGCTTTTTGGGGGCCGCCTTCTTGGCAGTCTTCTTGACTACCGGCTTCTTGAGGACCACATTCTTGGCAGCCGGCTTCGCAGCAGATCCAGCCTTGGGCTCGACTACCTTGCGAACGCGGTGCACCGGCTCCTCAATCAGCGTGACCTTACCGCCAGCGGCTTCGATCTTCTGTTGGGCGGCCTTCGAAATCTTGTGGGCCGAGACATTGATGGCCCGCGTGATTTCACCTTCGGCTAGAATCTTCAGGCCGTCGCGGAGGTTGCTGACAACGCCACGCTCGACGAGAGTCGCCGGCGTAAAGTCGGAACCCTCGAGCACGTTCAAGCGCTCTAGGTTCACCAGCGCAAACACTTTGCGGAAGATGTTGGTGAAGCCGCGCTTCGGTACGCGCCGAATCAAGGGCATCTGGCCGCCTTCAAAACCAGGGCGTCGGCTGTAGCCGGTACGCGACTTTTGGCCTTTCTCTCCGCGGCCGGAGGTCTTGCCGGTTCCCGAACCAGGTCCACGGCCAATGCGCTTGCGCTTCTTGGTGGAGCCGGCGGGAGGTCTCAAGCTGCTTAAATTCATCGGGTCACCTCGACGAGATGCCTCACCTTGTCAATCATTCCACGGGTGGAGGCATCGTCAGGCCGTACGGTGGTCTGGTCGATCTTGCGCAACTGTAGCCCAACATGCGCGACGGCACGCACCTTCTTCGGCGAATGTATCGTGCTGCGTACCAGCCGTATTGTTACTGTCTTCTTCTCCGCCATTTCACCCTCTACTACAGCTTGGCGACGTCGACGCCGCGCAACGCCGCTACTTCGGCCTTGTCGCGCAACTGCATCAGCCCATCGAACGTAGCCCGGATCACATTGTGCGGGTTCTTGCTGCCGATCGATTTCGTCAACACATTCTGAATGCCGGCCGCTTCGACGACAGCGCGCACCGCGCCGCCGGCGATCGTTCCTTTACCTTCACGAGCCGGCTTTAGTAAGACGCACCCCGCGCCGAACACGCCCAACACCTCATGCGGGATGGTGTGCTCAAACGTGTGGACGCGAACCAGATTCTTCTTGGCCCGCTCGATCGCCTTACGGATCGCTGAGGGAACCTCTTTGGCCTTGCCCTTGGCGAAGCCGACCACGTTCTTCGAGGGATCGCCGACAACGACAAGAGCCACGAAGCTCATGTTCTTACCGCCCTTAACGACCTTGGTGACACGGTTAATAGACACGACCTGCTCGGTCAAGTTCAAATCCGTCGGATCGATGATTTCGCGTTGCACTGCCATTTCGACTTACGATCTCCCGATCACCCTTAGAACTTCAGTCCGCCGTCACGCGCGGCGTCGGCCAAGGCCTTCACTCGCCCGTGATAACGGTGACCGCCGCGGTCAAACACGACCAGTTCGACGCCCGCCGCTTTGGCGCGCGACGCCACTAGGCCGCCGATTTTCTTGGCAGCCTCGATGTTGCCGCCGTAGGAGCCCTTGACATCCCCATCGCGTGTCGAGGCCGACGCCAACGTGCGGCCGGCAATGTCGTCGACGATCTGGGCGTAGATATGCTTGGACGAGCGGAAGATCGCCAAACGCGGCCTGCCCTCGGTTCCACTTACTTGCGAGCGGATCCGGCGATGAATGGTCGCGCGGATTTCTCGTCGATTCGGAGGCGTATACATCGCTGTCTAATGCTCCTGCGGCAACTACTTCGAGCCGGTCTTTCCTTCCTTCTTGCGAAGGATTTCTCCTGCGTAGCGGACACCTTTCTGCTTATATGGGTCCGGCTTGCGCAGTCCGCGAATTAGGGCGGCCACTTGCCCTACCTGCTGCTTGTCGCTACCGCTTATCTCAATCTTCGTATTCTGTTCAATCTTGATCTCGACGCCCGCCGGCATGACCACTTCGATTTGGTGCGAATAGCCCAGGCTAAAAATCGCCACGTTGCCCGCGACCGCTGCGCGGAAACCCACGCCGACGATCTCCAAGTTCTTCGTAAAACCCGTGGTTACGCCCTGGACAGCATTGGCCGCTAGAGCCCGCGCCAGTCCATGATTGGCCGCGTATTGATCGCCTGCTCGCGTGAACGTCAGACTCCCATCCTCAAGCTTCGCTTCTATCCCTTCCGGAATCGGAGACGTCAACTCGCCCTTGGGACCCTTGGCGCGCACCAATCCGGGCTCGATCTGAATCGTGGCCCCGCTCGGGGTCGGCACTGCTAAATTTCCGATTCTCGACATGGCTTAGTACACGTTACAGAGGATCTCTCCGCCGACGCCCATTTCACGGGCCTGCTTACCCGTCATCACGCCGCGCGAAGTCGTCAAAACATTAATTCCCAATCCGCCGATGACTCTTGGCACACGCCCGGAGTCGGTGTATACCCGTCGGCCCGGCTTTGAGACGCGGTCAATCTTGGTAATGACCGGGCGGCTGTCAGGGCGGTACTTCAGGTACACCTTAATCGTCCGCTTGCCGTCATCGTCGGCGACGCGGTAGTTGGCAACGAAACCTTCTTGCTTCAGGATACGAGCCAACTCGATCTTGAGCTTCGAGGCAGGAATCTCGGCCTTGGGATGACCGGCATTCATCGCGTTGCGAATGCGCGTCAACATATCGGCGATGGGATCACTCATCATCTCTTTGAACCCTCTTCCCTACCAGCTCGACTTGGTCACGCCAGGCAATTCGCCCAACAGAGCCAACTGACGCACGCACAAGCGGCACATCTCAAACTTGCGGATATAACCACGAGGCCGACCACACCGCCGACACCGATTCCGATGACGAACCTTGAACTTCAGCTTCTTGCGCTCTCGCGCCATCTTGGCTTGGGTGGCCATAACTCTCCCTGACTACTTGCGGAACGGCATTCCAAAGCGCGTGAGCATGCTCAGCGCTTCGCCGTCCTTCCTCGCCGTCGTGACGATCGTCACATTCATACCCTTCACATTCTCGGTCTTGGTGTAATCAATCTCTGGGAAGATCGTGTGCTCACGCACGCCAAGCGTGTAGTTGCCGCGGCCGTCGAACGACTTCGGTCCGATGCCGCGAAAATCGCGAACACGGGGCAACGCCACGGAAATTAAACGATCCAGAAACTCGTACATCCTGTCGCCCCGCAGCGTCACGGTGCAGCCGATCGGCATGCCCTCGCGCAACTTGAACTGAGCGATCGACTTGCGAGCCTTGGTAACAATTGGACGCTGGCCGGCGATTGCCGTCAGCTCTTCAACAGCCGAATCCATCAGCCGCGCATTCTGCGAAGCCGCGCCCATGCCGATGTTCAGCTTGATGCAGATCAGCTTCGGCGCTGCCATCGGGCTCGAGTAGTTAAACTCTTGCAGGAGCGCCGGCGCGATCTCTTCCAAATACTTCGTCTTTAGCCTAGGAGTCGGCATCTCTTACTTCGCCTTCTTCTTTTCGAGCGGCTTGCCGCACTTGCGACACACACGCGTCCGAGTTCCGTCCGCCGAGACTTCGGTGCCGATTCTCACCGGGCCGTCGTCAGGGCACACGATCATCACATTTGAAATATTAAAGTAGGCCTCGCGCTCCGCGATCCCGCCCTTGATCTGCTTCTGCGGATTCGGTCGCACGTGCTTTTTGATCATCATCAGGTGCTCGACCAAGACCCGTCCGTTCTTGCGGTCGATAGCGAGCACACGTCCTCGCTTGCCCTTCGACTTGCCGGCAATCGCCTCGACAATGTCTTCCTTGACCAAGCGGGTCCTGACTGCTGCTTGCTGTTTCTGCGCTGGCATCTGTTAATTCCTTGCCTGCTTAGATGACTTCCGGCGCGAGCGAAACGATCTTCATGAAGCGCTTCTCGCGTAACTCACGAGCTACAGGCCCGAATACGCGCGTTCCAATCGGCTCGCCCAAATCATTGATCAACACGGCTGCATTCTGATCGAAGCGGATGTACGTGCCGTCGTTACGCCGCGATTCCTTGCGCATCCGCACAATAACCGCCCGCACAACCTGGCCCTTCTTCACGTTTCCGTTCGGAGCCGCTTCTTTCACCGACGCGGTAACGACATCCCCCAGACCCGCCTTCGAGCCCACACTACCGCCACGCGGCAGAATGGTCTGCAACTTGCGAGCCCCGGAATTGTCGGCTACATCGAGCCGAGTCTGCATACCGATCATGACTTTCGCGTCCTTCTCTACTCTCCGTCGCTATCGACAGACCTATTCGTCCGATCCGCCCAGGTCCACCTGCGCGGCGCGGAACAGAACTTTCTCCAGCTGCCAAGACTTGGTCTTCGACAACGGACGGCATTCAATGATCGACACCCGATCACCCACTCGCGCTTCTCCCGTCTCGTCATGCGCATGGAACTTCTTCCGTTGGCTCACGATGCGGCGGTACAGCGGATGCGGCACACGGCGTTCTACTTGAACGACAATCGTCTTTTGCATCTTGGTCGAGACAACCTCGCCCACTTTGGTCTGCTTGTGCGGCTTGCGCTCTTCACTCATCTTGACTTACGCCCCCGCCTGCGCAGCGTGCTGCGTGCGCACCGTCAACAATCGCGCTAAATCTTTCTTGAGAGCGCGGTACTTCTTAATTCCGTCAACCTGGCCCATGGAAAGCTGGAACCGCAACCGGAAGAGTTGTTCGCGTATCTCCCCCTCTTTGGCTACCGACTCTTCGAGGGTGAACTGTTTGAATTCTTCCGACTTCACGCCTTCAACTCCCCGCCTTCGCGGCTAACGAACTTGACCGGCACCGAAAGCTTGCGCGCAGCGAGCTCCATCGCACGCTTCGCCAAAGCCAATGGCACGCCTTCCAGCTCAAACATGATCTTGCCCGGCTTGACGACGGCAACCCAATGATCTGGAGCTCCTTTACCTTTACCCATTCGAGTTTCCGCCGGCTTCTTGGTGACCGGCTTATGCGGAAAAATTCGAATCCAAAGTTTGGCGCCGCGCTTCACGTGTCGATTGATCGCCACTCTAGCGGCCTCAATCTGACGATCCGTTACCCACGCCGGCTCCATTGCCTTCAGCCCGAAATCGCCAAAGGACAAGCTGGAGCCGCGATACGCCTTGCCGCGACGGTTACCGCGCTGGACCTTGCGGTGCTTGACTTTTCTCGGCATCAACATGGCAAATACCCTTCTTCTCTCGGCCTCAAGCTAGTCCTTGCCCTCGCCACCGTCAGTAGTCGGCAAACCAACTGGCGGACGGAAAGCAGGAGTTTCCTCAACGGCAGCTGCTACCGGCGCTGCAACCGGAGGCTGCTCAACGACCGGAGCCGACGGTGCAGCCTCTACCGGAGGCCGATACGGCTGTCCTTCCGGCGGACGCCGCGCCGCTTGCGGACGACGCTTCGGCGGTTCCAACTCACCGGTCGACTTACCGTCGATAATCTCGCCGCGATAAATCCAGCACTTGACGCCGATAATTCCGTACGTCGTGTGGGCTTCACAAAAGCCGTAGTCTATGTCGGCACGGAGAGTCTGCAGCGGCAAACGGCCTTGCAGATACCACTCCGTGCGAGCGATTTCGTTGCCGTTCAAACGGCCCGCAACCCAAACCTTGATTCCCTTGCAACCAAAGCGCTGCGCGGAGTCAACCGCCTTACGCATGGCGCGGCGGAATGCGACGCGCTTTTCAATCTGCATCGCTACCGACTCGGCAACCAATTGGGCGTCCAGCTCAGGCCGGTGCACCTCTTGGATGTCGATATAGATCTCGCGATCCGTCTTCTTCTGCAGATCCAGCTTGAGCTTCTCGATCTCAGTGCCGCGGCGGCCAATAATGATGCCGGGACGCGCAGTCCGAATCGTCACTCTCAACTTGTTGCCGGGACGATCGATCTCAATCGAACTAATGCCGGCGGCTTTCAGGCGTTTTCTCAACTGATCCTTGATCTGTTGATCTTCGGCGACTAGGTCGGCGTAGCCGTGGCCCGCAAACCAGCGCGAACGCCAGGTTTTTGTGTACCCCAGCCGGAACCCGTACGGATGAACTTTTTGACCCATCTGTTTACTCTTCGGTCTCCCCGGTTTCTTGGGTATCCACGGCGTCATGGCCGTCGGAAACAGAAACGATGATATGACTCATGCGGTGAAAGTAACGGAAAGCGCGGCCCATCGGCGCCGGACGCAAGCGCTTCAACCGCGGACCTTCGTCAACCCAAGCCGCGGACACTCGCAAGTCGTCGACATCCACGTCGCCGCGATCCTGCGCGTTCGCCACCGCCGAGCTCAGCACCTTGGACACCGCCGGCGCGACGCCCTTGTTGGTCACGCTGAGACGAACCAACGCCTCGCCCACGGGCAACCCACGAATCAGGTCGACTACCAGCCGCGCCTTTTGCGGCGAGACCCTCACATACTTTGCTTTAGCTGTAGCCGTCATCTTCGCTTACCTTGCCTTCCCGCCCGTGTGACCGCGGAACGTCCGGGTCGCAGCGAACTCGCCGAGCTTGTGACCCACCATGTTCTCCGTGACGAACACCGGAATGAACTTCCTTCCGTTGTGCACGGCGAGCGTTTGGTTCACCCACTCCGGCAGTATCGTGGACCGCCGCGACCAAGTCTTGATCACCTTGCGATCACCGGTCGAAATAGCCGATTGGACCTTTCGGTCGAGATGCTCGTCGTAAAACGGACCTTTTTTTAGTGAACGCCCCATTTCTTAACTCTGCCGCTCCTCAGCCGTTACTTCTTCCCGCCGCGTTTGGTCACGATAAACTTGTCCGTTCTCGGGTTGTTCCGCGTCTTATAGCCGCGAGTCGGTTGCCCCCAAGGCGTGACGGGATGACGACCGCCAGACGTACGGCCTTCGCCGCCGCCGTGCGGGTGATCCACCGGATTCATCGTAACGCCGCGGTTATGCGGACGCCGTCCCTTCCAACGCGCCCTGCCCGCCTTGCCCAGCTTTTCATTCTGGTGGTCTACGTTGCCGACCCGTCCAACCGTCGCCGTGCAATCAGCCAATACGCGCCGAACTTCGCCCGAGGGCAACTTCAGCAGAGCGTAATCGGCCTCACGGGATACGAGACGAATCTCAGCGCCAGCCGCACGGCCCATCTGCCCGCCCTTGCCCGGCCGAAGTTCCACATTGTGAACCAACGTACCCGGAGGAATGTTCTTAAGCGGCAACGAGTTGCCGACCAAGATATCCGCCTCAGGCCCGGATAGCAGCGTCACTCCAACCTTCAAGCCGACCGGCTGCAGGATGTAGCGCTTCTCTCCATCGGCGTAATGCAGCAAAGCAATGTTTGCCGACCGATTCGGATCGTACTCAATCGACGCAACCTTGGCAGGTACGCCCGCCTTGTCGCGCTTGAAGTCAATCAGGCGGTAGCGCCGCTTATGGCCGCCGCCGCGAAACCAACTCGTAAGCGAACCGCTGTTATTGCGGCCGCCGGACTTTTTCACCAAACCTTCGACGAGCGAGCGCTCGGGACGCTGCCGCGTGATCTCTTCACGTGTAACGGTCGTCGCAAACCGCTTCGTCTTCGTCGTTGGTCTGTAGGTCTTAATGCCCATCTCGTCTCGCGCCCCTCTTCTATCTGGGTGTCGCTAAATCCAACCTAAATCTGCGCGTACTCGACCATCTTCTGGCCGTCCGCAAGCTTCACGTAGGCCTTCTTCCAGTTGGGCTTGTAGCCCGCATAGCGGCCGCGGCGGCGAAGCTTGCCGTCGTAATTCGCCGTCCGTACTCCGGCTACCTTGACGCTGAATACCTTCTGGACCGCATTCTTGACGTCCGTCTTCGTGGCGTCCGGATGCACCCGGAAGCAAAGACTTTGCTCCAGCGCTCGGATCATTTCTGATTTCTCGGTGACGCAAGGCCCCCTCAGAACTTCGTATACGTTCATGACAGCGCCTCACTGCACTTCTCAACAGTTGCCTTGGAGAAGATGATCGTCTCAGCGTTCAACAGATGGTACGGATGCACGTCCTGGCTGTCGACCAAGGTTACGCCGGGCAAATTACGGCTCGACAACTCCAAGTTGTGGTTGTCGCTGTTGTCCACCAGCAGCACCTTCCGACCGACCTGCAGCTTCTTCAGCACCTCGGCGAAATCTCTAGTGCGATGCCCGCCGATCGAAAACTCATCGACCACTTTGATCGCGCCGTCGTTCAGCTTGGCCGTCAGCGCAGAGCGCAAAGCGCCGATCTGCATCTTCTTCGGGAACTTATAGGAATAATCACGCGGCTGGGGTCCGTGAACCGTACCGCCCTTGCGCCAAATCGGCGAACGAACTGAGCCAATGCGGGCGCGACCCGTACCCTTCTGCTTCCACAGCTTCTTGCCCGAGCCGCTGACTTCACCGCGGCCCTTGGTCTTATGCGTGCCAGCTCGCCGGCAAGCCATGTAGTGGCGAACCGATTGATAGAGCAGCGCCTCGGAAACTTCGACGGCGAACACGGCGTCCGCAACGTCGACTGAACCGACTTGCTTGTTATTGAGATCGAAGACGTTCAACTGCGGCATGACTACTGCTTTTGAGACCTCCGAACCATGACATAGCCGCCGTTCGGCCCCGGAACCGCGCCTCTCACCAAAATTACGTTGTCCTCTTCGAGGACCTCGACGACTTGCAACCCAATCGTCGTCACTTTCGTACCGCCCATGCGGCCACCCATCCGAACACCCTTAATAACCCGAGAAGGGTAGGAACTCTGACCGATCGAACCCGGCGCACGGTGCGTCATCGAACCATGCGAATCCGGTCCGCCGCTGAATCCGTGACGCTTCACAACGCCCTGGAATCCGCGACCCTTCGGCTTCGCCGTGATGTCAATCCGGTCGTTCGGCTTGAACTCGGCAGCGAGAATCCTATCACCCGCCTTGAGCTCCGCATCGCCCGCGATCGGAAACTCCCGAACGTACCGTGCCGCCTCGACGCCAGCTTTCTTAAAGTGGCCGAGACGCGGCTTCGTCACCCGGCTCTCTTTGATGAATTCCACCAAACCGAGCTGGATCGCGCTATAGCCGTCTTTCTCGACCGTCTTCCGCTGGACGACGACGCAGGGCCCCGCCTGAACAGCAGTCACCGGGATCACGCGGCCTTGGCCGTCGAAGATCTGCGTCATCCCGATCTTTTTCCCTAGAATTCCTGGGGCCATCGTCGTAATTCCTTGTCCTCTTCCCTACCTGCCGCTACTTGCCGAAGGCTTTGATTTCCACGTCAACGCCGGCCGGCAAATCGAGCCGCATCAGTGAATCGACCGTCTCTTGCGTCGGCTCGAGGATATCGAGCAGGCGCTTGTGCGTCCTGATCTCGAACTGCTCGCGTGAACGCTTATCCGCATGCGGCGAACGCAACACGGTGTACTTGTTCTTAATCGTCGGCAGCGGGATCGGTCCCGCCACGCTAGCGCCGGTCCGTTTTGCCGTATCGACAATCTCGCCGGTCGACTTATCGAGTACACGATAGTCGTAAGCCTTCAGGCGGATCCGGATGCGTTCTTTAGCCATGACAGTTTCTTCGGTGTCTTATTCCACAATGTCAGCGACGGTGCCGGCGCCGATGGTCCGCGAGCCCTCGCGGATAGCGAAGCGCAGGCCCTTCTCCATGGCGATCGGGTGGATCAATTCCACGTCAATCGTCACGTTGTCCCCCGGCATCACCATCTCCGTTCCCGCCGGCAGATTCGCCACTCCCGTCACGTCCGTCGTGCGGAAGTAAAACTGCGGCCGGTACCCGTTAAAGAACGGCGTGTGGCGTCCGCCCTCGTCCTTCTTCAACACGTACACTTCCGCCTTGAACTTCGTGTGCGGCTTGATCGAGCCCGGCTTGGCCACCACCTGCCCGCGCTCCACCTCTTCCTTGTCCAGACCGCGCACCAGCAATCCGACGTTGTCGCCCGCTTGCCCTGAATCGAGCAGCTTGCGGAACATCTCCACGCCCGTCACGACCTTCTTCTGCGTGTCGCGAATGCCGATGATCTCGGCTTCCTCGCCCACCTTGATTTGCCCGCGCTCGATCCGCCCGGTCACCACCGTGCCCCGTCCCGAGATCGAAAACACGTCTTCCACCGGCATCAGGAACGGCTTGTCCACCTCGCGCACCGGCGTCGGAATGAAGCTGTCCACCGCCGCCATCAGCTCGTCAATCGTCTTTTCCCACTTCTCTTCGCCGTTTAGCGCGCCCAGCGCCGAGACTCGCACCACCGGCGTGTCGTCGCCCGGGAAGTCGTACGCCGACAACAGCTCCCGCACTTCCAGCTCCACCAGCTCCAGCAACTCTTCGTCGTCCACCATGTCGACCTTGTTCAAGGCCACCATCACGTAGGGCACGCCCACCTGCCGCGCCAACAAAATGTGCTCTCTGGTCTGCGGCATCGGACCGTCCGTCGCCGCCACCACCAGGATCGCGCCGTCCATTTGCGCCGCTCCGGTGATCATGTTCTTGATGTAGTCCGCGTGACCGGGGCAGTCCACGTGCGCGTAGTGCCGGTTCTCGGTCTGATACTCCACATGCGCGGTTGCGATCGTGATCCCTCGCGCCTTCTCTTCGGGCGCGTTGTCGATCGAATCGAACGACCGCACCGTGTTCGTCGCGTCGTGCTTCGACAACACCTTCGTGATCGCCGCCGTCAACGTCGTCTTCCCGTGGTCAATGTGTCCGATCGTCCCCACGTTTACGTGCGGCTTCGTCCGCTCGAATTTCGCTTTCGCCATGCCGATCTACTCCCGAAACAAAACTACTAACAACTAGGCCGCGCCCTTGCCGCGAACCTTGCTAATCACCTCTTCCGCTACGTTGGCCGGAGCCTGTTCGAAGCCGTGAAGGTGCATTGTGAAAGTCCCGCGCCCCTGCGTCCGAGAACGAATGTCGGTCGCGTAGCCGAACATCTCGGCAAGAGGCACAAAAGTCTTGATAATCTGCGAACCGCCGCGCATTTCCATGCCTTCAACGCGGCCACGACGCTGATTGATGTCGCCGATGACATCGCCCATGTACTCTTCCGGCACGACTATTTCGACCGCCATGACAGGCTCCAGCAGGACCGGCTTTGCCTTCTGGGCAGCGCTTCGGAACGCCATCGAACCGGCCACCTTGAAGGCAATTTCGGAACTGTCTACCTCGTGGAAGGTTCCGTCGTATAGCTCAACCTTGATGTTGACCAGAGGATACCCGGCAAGCACGCCGCCCTCCATGGCCTCGACAATTCCCGCTTCCGTCGGCTTGATGTATTCCTTGGGAATCGAACCGCCCTTGATCGCGTTGACGAATTCGTAACCTTCGTTCTCTTCGGTTGCCTCAAGGGGCTCGATGCGAATCTTACAGTGGCCGTATTGACCGCGACCGCCCGACTGGCGAACGAACTTTCCTTCCGCCTCTGCAGGCCGCGTGATCGTCTCCTTATAGGAAACCTGCGGACGGCCGACATTGGCATCGACCTTGAACTCCCGCATCAGGCGATCCACCAGGATCTCTAGATGCAGTTCGCCCATGCCGGACAACACGGTCTGCCCGGTGTCTTCGTCGGTCTTGACCTGAAAGGTCGGATCTTCCTGCGAGAGCTTAGCCAACGCCAGACCAATCTTCTGCTGGTCGGCTTTTGACTTCGGCTCTATCGCCAAACTCAGCACAGGCGCCGGGAACTCAATGCGCTCAAGAACAATCGGCTTGTCTTCGTCGCAGATGGTGTCGCCGGTCTGGACAGTCTTTAGACCAACCACGGCAACGATATCACCCGCACGCGCTTCTTCCAGCTCTTCACGCTTGTTGGCGTGCATTTCGAGCAAGCGGCCAATGCGCTCGCGGCGGCCCTTGGCTACGTTGAAAACGCTCTCGCCAGCCTTGAGCACGCCCGAATAGATACGCGTGAACACCAACTGCCCGATAAACGGATCCGTGATGACCTTAAACACCAGGGCGGCAAACGGTTCGTCGTCGGACGACTTGCGCGTCATCGCAGTAGTGCCGTCCAGGTCCGTTCCCTCGATAGCCGGTACATCCAACGGCGACGGCAAATAGTCGACAACCGCGTCCAGCAGGCGCTGCACGCCCTTGTACTTGAAGGCCGATCCGCACAGAACCGGAGTCACTTTGAGCGAGATCGTGGCGCGGCGAATCGCAGCCTTCAACTCATCGATCGTGATGTCTGCGCCTTCGACGTATTTCTCGAAGAGCTGATCGTCGCTCTCGGCAACCTTTTCAATCAACTTGGCCCGGCGCTCTTGGGCGTCCGCCAGCATGTCAGCGGGGATGTCAACGATGTCGTAAGAGGCGCCTTGGGTCTCGTCGCGCCAGACAACCGCCATCATTTCAACCAGATCCACAGCTCCAAGGAGTTTATCCTCGGCGCCGATCGGAATCTGAATCGGGACTGGGTTCGCCTTCAAACGATCGACGATCGTCTGAACCGCGTGGTCGAAGTCAGCGCCGATCTTGTCCATCTTGTTGATGAACGCGATACGCGGAACGCGATACTTGTCCGCTTGCCGCCAGACCGTCTCTGACTGGGGCTGGACGCCGGCAACCGCGTCGAATACCGCTACGGCACCGTCCAGAACACGCAGCGAACGCTCTACCTCAGCGGTGAAATCGACGTGGCCAGGCGTGTCGATGATGTTGATTCGATGGTCTTTCCAGGCGCACGTCGTCGCCGCGGAGGTGATGGTAATGCCGCGCTCTTGCTCCTGCTCCATGTAATCCATGGTCGCAGTGCCTTCGTGGACTTCACCCATACGGTGAAGCCGTCCCGTATAGAAAAGGATTCGCTCGGTCGTCGTCGTCTTGCCCGCATCAATGTGGGCGGCGATGCCGATATTGCGATACTTCTCCAGTTTTACCTTACGAGCCATTGCCTTTCTTCGCTCTCCAGAGCCGCTACCCCGACCACAGCGCATCGAAGCGCCGCCGGATCAAACCTTTCTCCCCTCTCCCAACCAGGCCGCGCTACCACCGGTAGTTGGCAAAAGCCTTGTTGGCGTCCGCCATGCGGTGGACATCTTCTTTCTTCTTCAGGGCCGAGCCGCGTCCAGCAGCTGCGTCCAAAATCTCGGCCGCTAAGCGCTCAGCCATACCCTTCTCACTGCGGGACCGGGCGTACCCAATCAACCAACGCAGCGCTAGGGACATCCGGCGGGATTGCGGCACCTCGATGGGCACCTGATAGTTCGCGCCGCCCACGCGCCGCGACTTCACTTCCACCACCGGCTTACAATTCTCTACCGCCTTCTTGAAGACCTTCAGCGGCTCTTCCTCGGAGCGCTGTGCGACCTTCTCCATGGCGGAGTAGAAAATACTCGCCGAAACGCTCTTCTTGCCGTCCCACATCATGTGATTGATGAAGGTCGACACTAGGGCCGAGTTAAACACCGGATCCGCCGGCGTGGCGCGATGTACTGCTACTTTTCTACGCGACATCTTGTCCTACTGCTTACTTCGGCCTCTTGGCGCCGTACTTCGAACGGCCCTGACGACGATTCGCCACACCCGCCGCGTCAAGCGTTCCGCGGACGACGTGATAACGAACGCCCGGCAAATCCTTCACGCGGCCGCCGCGGATCAGTACGATCGAGTGCTCCTGCAGGTTATGGCCGACGCCGGGAATGTAGGTCGTGACCTCGATTCCATTCGTGAGCCGCACGCGAGCAACCTTTCGAAGCGCCGAGTTCGGCTTCTTCGGCGTGACCGTATAGACGCGGGTGCAGACGCCCCGCCGTTGCGGACATTCCTGCAACGCCGGACTCGCCTTCGCATACTTCGGAGACTTACGCCCCTTTCTTACCAGCTGATTAAACGTCGGCACTGTTTATCTCGCTCTCAAACCGCAGAGCCGCACCAATACCCGCCGCCTAGACCGCACGAATGCGACCCGCAACAGCGTGGTAGGCGCAAATCCGCCGTAACCAAAATATGTTCTTCGCTGAAAACGCGTCGCCCTAATTGACCAGAGTGCTCCGGTCTTTTCGACGACGTTTTTCAGTGCTCTTGCCCCGTATGAGCGCTAACTCATACGACGCTAGTTCCTCTGTGGACAATCTCCTGACTTGCTAGACGTCCAGCTGCCCTTTCCGTCAAAAATCGCGCGCCGAGCACACGAAGGGCAGCAGCGGAACTTTCCGCACTTCTATCGAGAATAGCGATCTGCTCAAGGCCTGTCAACCGAAAGGTGGGTAATCGGAGAAAACCTTTAGGTTTCTCCTCCCGAAGACCTATTCCCGGACAAACTGATAGCGGTCAATCGTTGCCGCCACGCTGCGCCCGTTGGCCGATTCCGAAAGCGCTTCTTGGCGGATTATCCGCCCGCGACAGCGCAAGCGCACCTCGCCGGCTGCCGCCAAATCGAACATCGATCCTTGCAGAGTGACGAAAAACTCAATCGGAGTGCCCTCTCTCACCTCTTCCGTCTGTACCGTGAAGCATGCGCCCACCGAACTAACGTCACGTGTCTGGCCGACCAGATCCACAGTCTTATTGCTCAGCTTGATGATCTCGACCGGCAACTCGATCGCAAAGCGGCGTGATCTGCGTCGTTCTCCTGTAGTTGCGGGCATTGTACGGGGCTACTCGTGTTTTGGACACAAGGCGTCCCTAGTGTATTACAGCGAGTCTTTCGTTTCCACCGAAAAGCGGGTCAAGTCATAGTATTTCAGATGCTTGCCCGACCGCCGCCCGGCTCGCTACCATCGTTTTCCTCTTCGTCATGTCACACGCACCACTGCTCGAAACCAATCTTACAGGCATCAAGAGGCTCGGCCGCGGCAAGGTCCGCGACATCTACGAAGTCGACGGAATGCTGCTGCTGGTGACCAGCGATCGGCTCTCCGCGTTCGACGTCGTACTACCGACCGCCATACCCCGCAAAGGCGAGGTGCTCACCCAAATCTCCCTGTTCTGGTTCGATTTCTTCTCCGACGTCCCCAATCACCTGATCACCGCCGATGTCGACGAGTTCCCCGCGGCGTTACAACCGTTTCGGGACCAACTCAAGGGCCGCTCGATGCTTTGCAAGAAGCTCGAGATGTTCCCGGTCGAGTGCGTCGCCCGAGGCTACATCGAAGGTTCCGGCTGGAAGGATTACCAGGCGAACGGCAGCATCTGCGGCCTCCCGCTGCCTGAAGGGTTGCAGCGGTGCGGCAAACTCCCCCAAGCCATTTTTACCCCGGCAACCAAGGCCGAGTCCGGCCACGACGAAAACATCACCTTTGAGCAGTCCGTGGAGATCATCGGCCAACAGGATGCCGAGAAACTGCGCGACATGACGCTCGACATCTATAACCGCGCCGCGGCAAAGGCCATCGGCTGCGGCGTCGTGATTGCCGACACCAAGCTCGAGTTCGGCATGCTCAACGGCGAGATCGTCCTCGGCGACGAAGTTCTCACTCCCGATTCCTCACGCTACTGGCCGCTCGAAATCTACCAGGCCGGCCGCTCGCAAGAGTCGTTCGACAAACAGTACATCCGCGAGTATCTCGAAACGCTCGACTGGGGCAAAACGTACCCGGGCCCAGCTCTGCCGGATGACGTCGTGGCCAACACCACGAAGAAATACCTAGAAGCCTACGAAGTCATCACCGGCAAGAGCCTCGACGACTAAACGCGCTTCAGCCGCGCCCGCACAACTACAGCCGCCGCTCCTGCCGCCAAGTTCAGTAGCGCATCGCTCAATTGCGGGTGCCGTCCTGGCGCCCCGAGCTGGAGCGCTTCGGCCCCCGCGCCCACGACGAACACCCATAGCAAGCAACTCAGCTGACTACGTCCCGCTGCGGGCAGCGACAGTAGCCAACCAAATGTGAAGAACAGAAAGACGTGGTAGCCCTTTTGCAGCACCAAGTGCGTAAAGCCGCCGCCCGGTCCGCCGACTCCGAACAGCATGGCGAACAAAGCGTCGGCAAGATGCCCGGCAGTGGAACTCTGCGAGGCAACCACCAAAGCCAGCCACAGCCAAGGCAGCGCCGCGGCGATCTGAGCGCTACGAAGCCCAGTTTTCTCGAAATTATTCAAAAAGGGTGAGTCCGCCACAAGCAAAGATCGTCTGTCCGGTAATGTAACTGGCGTCGTCGGACGCCAAAAATGCGAATACCGCCGCAATTTCCTCCGGGCGTCCAGCGCGGCCCAGCGGGATGTGCCGTTCAACCGCGGCCCGCGCCGCAGGGTCGCTCGTCCAAGCGTTGTTCAGCGGCGTCTCGATGGCCCCTGGCCCTACAGCGTTCACTCGGATCCCGCGCCCGGCGTATTCCAGCGCCAAAGTCCTCGTCAGGCTGCCCAGGCCGCCTTTAG
This sequence comes from Acidobacteriota bacterium, assembly GCA_027592785.1. Classification (GTDB taxonomy): domain Bacteria; phylum Acidobacteriota; class Terriglobia; order Bryobacterales; family UBA6623; genus CAMPKL01. The sequence goes on along the minus strand of JAQCLD010000031.1, from coordinate 20,177 downwards.
AAATCGAATAGCTTGCGTAGGCGGGCTTCGGAATAATCTCGTGGACGCTCGTATTCATCAACACCACCCCACCGCCTGCGCGTGCCAGGAAGTGCGCGATCGCCGCGCGAGAACACAAGAACGCACCCCTGAGGTTCACCCCGATCACCCGGTCGAAGTCTGCCATCAGAACCTCATGGCTCGGCGCCTCGGCCACAATTCCGGCGTTATTCACGAGCACGTCGAGCCGACCGAAGCGTTCGACGGCGCCGGCGATCATCGCCGAGACCTGGTCTTCCTCGGCGACGTCCGCCTGAATCGCAAATGCTTCGGCGGAAATGCCGCTTTCGCGATAGACGGCCTGGCATGCAGCGACGGCTTCCTCGGCAGTACCATCGTCGTAGAAGTAATTCACCGCGACGCTCGCTCCCTCTTGAGCCATGCGCAGCGCGGTCGCTCGACCGATGCCAGTACCCGCTCCCGTTACCAAAACCGTCTTACCTTTGAGCCTCATGGTGTGCCTGAAGGCCAGTCTAACAGTGGCGCAACGCACCAATGGAACGGCAATAGTTGGGATATTAGAAGGCGGACTCGCTAGAATCAGACCGGTGACTTTTGCACGCACAATTTCTCTCGCCCTGCTGCTGACCGCGGCGCTCTCCGCCGCGGAAGTAAAGATCGTCTACGTCGGGCCGCCGCTGCGCGACAACTCTTCGGGCAAAGGCGCCCTGTTGGGGCTCGAAGAGGCGCAACTGCAAGGTGCATTCCTCGGACTCGCATACTCCCTCGCCGCCGCCGAGCTGACCGATCTTGCTGCCCTGCACGGCGCCGATGCCATCCTCGTCGCCGGCACGCCCGGCCGCGTTCTCGCCGTGGCGGAAGCCGTCAGCGAGCAAGGCGTGCCCGTATTCAATATCGCGGCGACCCAGGACGGGCTGCGCACTTCCTGCGCACCAAACCTGTTGCACACCATACCCAGCGACGCCATGCTGGCAACAGCCGTCGCCCAGTGGAAGCAGAACTCCGACGCCGGTTCGGTCGTGGCGCAAGCCTGGCATGAGGACTTCGTGAAGTTCGCGGCCCGCGACCTCAACAAACGATTTCAAGAGTCACGGGGAACCGACATGGACGACCAGTCTTGGGCGGCCTGGGCTGCGGTACGCATCGTCGCCGACGCCGCCGCCAACTTGCCCGTAGGCACGACCGCGGAGCGGCTGGCCTACATCCGCTTTGAGATGGAATTTGACGGCCAGAAGGGCGGCTACATGACGTTCCGCGACACGGGACAGTTGCGGCAGCCCCTCCTGGTTGTGGTTGACGGCAAGCTGGCGGGCGAAGCCCCTGTCCGCGGCGTGGCGGCATCGGACGATCTTGATTCGCTCGATCCGCTGGTGTGCGCGGCGCGGTAACCGGAGAACTGATCATGCAATCTGTATCCAGAATTCTCATCCTCCTCTTGGCCGGCATCGCCGCGTTGATGGCGCGCGATCCCACCGGACGGCTATTCGTGACTAACGAAGGCGACGACACGGTCTCGGTAATCGACGCGAAGACAGGCGATCTGGTGCGGGCCATTGACGTCGGCGGGCGCCCCCGCGGCATCGGCTTCTCCCCCGACCGCACGCGTGTCTACGTCGCCCTAGGCGACGAAAACGCAATCGCCGTCATCGACACCGCGACGCTCGCGATCCTCGAAAAAGTTCCGGCCGGCTCCGATCCCGAAGCCTTCGCCGTTCATCCCAACGGGCATATTTATCTTTCGAACGAAGACGAAGGCGAAGCCAGCGTGCTGAATCCAGAAAACGGCGAAATCCTGGCCCAGATCAAGGTCGGCATCGAGCCCGAAGGAGTCGCCATCGGCCCCGATGGAACCCGCGTCTATGTGACCAGCGAGTCCACCAGCATGGTTCACGTCATCTCGGTTCCCGAGCATGAAGTCGTCGCCAACATCCTAGTCGGCGCCCGGCCTCGCGAAATCGCCTTCTCCGAAGACGGCAAGTACGGCTATGTGACCTGTGAAGTCGGCGGCGAAGTGGTCAAGTGGGACCTCGCAACCAACAAGATCGTCCAACGCAAAAAGCTGCGCCGCGAAATTCGCCTCGTCAAACCGAAAGGCATTCGCCGCGGGCCGGACGGCAAATCGTTCTTCATCGCCACGGGCAGAGGCGACGTGGTTGCCGTTCTCGACGCCGAGACGCTCGATCTACAAGCGACCATTCCCGTCGGCCGCCGCGTCTGGGGCATGGCCTTCAGCCGCGACGGCAAGACCCTCTATGTGACCAACGGGCTCGACAACAACATGTCCGTGATCGACGTCGACGCCCGCAAAGAAACCAACAAGATCGCTGTCGGCGACATGCCCTGGGGAGTCATCTTCGACGACTAATGACGACTTGGACCAAATACTTCATCCCGGGCGCCGTCGCGGCCCTGCTGTTGTGTTCGCCGATCGGCGCTATCGCCCAGGTCACGCCGGAAGAAGCCATCGGCTGGCATCTGTTTTTCGATAAGAATCTCTCAGGGCCAAGGAATTTCTCCTGCGCCACTTGCCATCTCCCCGATAAGGGCTACGAAGGCGGTGAGCCGCTGAGCAAAGGCGCCCACGATGACCTCCTCGGCCGCAACACTCCCACCGTCGTCAACCTCCAAGAGAACGAGTTCTTCTTCTGGGACGGACGCGCCGGCAGCCTCGCCGAACAAGCCAAAGGCCCCATCACCAATCCCAACGAGATGGACCTCGCGATCGACGAAGCCGTGACGCGCGTCAGCGCCGATCCTCTTTACCGGACTGCCTTTAAGGAAGTCGGCGTCGACGACATCGACGAAGAAGCGATCCTCGACGCCATCGCGGCCTTCGAGATGACTTTAGAGACCGGACCGACGCGCTTTGACCAGTGGGTCAACGGCGACAGCAACGCTCTGACCGAGCAGGAAGAGCGCGGACGCAGCATCTTCTTCACCAAGGGCGACTGCGCGCTGTGCCATAACGGCGCCAACTTCGCCGACGACGACTTCCACAACATAGGCACCGGCACCGATTCTGATCGCGGCCGCTATGAGATCGAGAAAGACGAGTACTACCTCGGCGCCTTCAAAACGCCCGCCTTGCGTAACTGGAAATTGCGCGAGCCTTTCATGCACGACGGGCGCTTCAGGACGATTCGCGAAGTGATCCACTTCTACGTCAATCCAGGCCCAACCAAGATCGGCAAACGAGAAATCGACCCCATCCCGCTGACCGCAGAAGAGGTTGAAGACCTAGTGGCCTTCCTCGAAGTACTCAATGGCGACTGGCCCGATCTCGCCCCCTACCAGGCGGCCTGGAATCGGCTGGTTGCCCAATGAGCCAGCCCGTTCTCGAAGCGATCGGCCTAGCCAAACGGTATCCTTCCGGCACCGGCCAACTAACGGTCTTCGAGGACGTCAGTTTTCAGCTGCAGAAGGGCGAGAGCGTCGCCCTGGTCGGCGAGTCCGGAGCGGGCAAGTCCACCCTGTTGCATCTGCTGGGCGCTCTCGACACGCCATCTGAAGGCCGCATCCTCTTTGGCGACCTCGTCGTGAACGAAGCCGGCGAAAAAGCCCTCGACGCATACCGCAACAGCGCTGTTGGCTACGTTTGGCAAAGCTATCACCTGCTTCCTGAGTTCACCGCTCTAGAAAACGTCATCATGCCCCGGCTCATCGCCGGCGAGAGCCGCGAACAAGCCGCCCCCCAGGGCCTGAAATGGCTCGCACGAGTCGGACTCGCCGACCGTGCGACTCACCGCTCCGGCGAACTTTCCGGCGGCGAACAGCAGCGAGTGGCCGTTGCCCGCGCCCTCGTCGGCGAGCCCCAGCTCTTGCTGGCGGACGAACCTACAGGCAATCTGGACGATCGCACCAGCGAAGAGCTGATCGCTCAGCTATTCGAGCTGCAACGCAGCGAGGGTCTGACCATGGTTATCGCGACCCACAACATTTCGTTCGCGGAACGCTGCGACCGCGTCTACCGCATTTCCAGCGCGGCGCTGGTCGCCGCTTAGGCTCCGGCTCAACTGTCAGCTATCCTGGAATTACTCCCCATGAAGTTGCTCTTTGTCGGAGACGTTATCGGCCGCCCAGGGCGCCGCATCGTCGAACATTGTCTGCAGGACCTCGTCGCCGCCGAAGAAGCCGAACTGGTAGTGCTCAATTGCGAGAACTCCGCTGCCGGATTCGGCGTAACTCCCGACATCGCCAACAGCTTTCTCGACCTCGGCGTCGACGTGCTGACCTCCGGCAACCACATCTGGGACAAGAAGCAGATCTACGACTACTTCGCCCAACAGCCTCGCCTGCTGCGTCCCGCCAACTACCCCGACGCCCCCGGCTCGGGCCTCTACGTCGGTTGCACGGATCGCGGCGTCCGTTATGCCGTGCTCAACTTGCAGGGCCGCACCTATATGCCCGCGACGCACTGTCCCTTCCGCATGGTCGACGAAATGCTCGACTCCATCGAGGACGACGTCAAGGTTCGTTTCCTCGACTTTCATGCCGAGGTGACCAGCGAAAAGCAGGCCATGGGCTGGCACCTGGACGGGCGGGTATCCGGCGTCGTGGGCACCCACACACATGTCCCGACCGCGGACGAGCGAGTTCTGCCTAAGGGGACCGCCTACCAAACGGACGCTGGCATGACCGGCCCCATCCATTCGGTGATCGGTATGGACGTGCGCGGCTCGCTAGACCGCTTCCTGACCGCCATGCCCGCCCGCTTCGAGCCGGCCAGCGGCCCCGTGCGGATGAACGCGGTGCTGATTGATATCGACGAGAAAACCGGAAAAGCGCGTTCGATCGAACGCCGAACCGCGAATCTACAGTAGCCTCTTACTTGGCCGGAGGCGTCTCCTCTGTCGGCGAGGCGGCCGCGTCAATCCTCCGCTCTTCCTTTTCCAGCTGGGACTGACGTTCCGTAATTTCGGCGGCGCTCATCACTTCGCACGTGATCGGCTGCACCATTAACGCCGGAACATCCCCGCCGGTCTGAATCATCAGCCGGTACTGCCCGTGGGCCACGTCAGCCGGAAGCTTGAAGCGAATTTCCTCCGCCGTTTTACTCGTGATCTCTACTGGGATGTCTGTCGTGTCGACGGTTAGAAAGAGGAGGTCTACCTCCGTTAGTTCCGTACCCGACGCAACGAGCGAAGCTCCAGGAGAAGCCATCGTCGGCTCAACCGCAGTTAGCCGGATAGCGCCAATTAGCGAGGACGCTCCGACCAAGCAAGCAAAAAGGATAAGAACTGCAAACCGCTTCATGACGACAACCTCCTAACTACAAGGCACAACCAGGGCCGCCTCGATGCTACGCCCTCAGAGCGGCGATTGCAACGACATTCGCCTCAGCTCTGCGATACTGGTCAACTCCACGAAGATGCTAAACAATCGAACTCGCCAAATTCTCGCCGACGGGGGCATTGCCCTGGGCATCATCCAGAACGGTCTGCCGACCATCGAAGTCCCTCGAATGTTGGCCGCCGCCGGTTTCGACTGGCTGTTCATTGACACCGAGCACGGGCCGTTTCATACCGAGACCACTCATCAGGTGATTCGCGCCTGCTTGGCCTCACCGATTACGCCCATCGTCCGCGTCCCGGATTTTCAGTACGACCTCGCCGCGCGAGCCCTCGACTCCGGCGCCGAAGGCATCATCTTCCCGCGCACCGAGTCTCCTGATCAGCTCGCCAAGGCCGTCAGTTGGGTGAAGTATCCCCCGCTGGGCGTGCGCGGCTTTGGCCTCGGCGCCGTAAGCAATAACTACGTGGATGCCTCAATGGAAGAGTTCATCCGCCACGGCAACGAGCAAAACATCGTCGTCGCGCAGATCGAGAGCGTGGCCGGCCTCGACGCCATTGAGGAGATCGCCTCCGTCGACGGACTCGACTGCCTGCTGCTCGGTCCCTCAGACATGAGCGTCTCCCTCGGCATCCCCGGCCAGTTCGATCACCCGAAATTCCGCGCCGCATTTGACCGCATCGTCCAAGTCTGCAACGACAAGGGATTGTGGCCCGCGACCCACCACGGCGACCCGCAACTCATCATCGACTCCGTCCAGCGCGGCATGCGCATGGTAACCTGCGCCACCGACCTCTCCTTGCTCTGGGGCGCTGTGGACGGCCTGGGCAAGACCCTACGCAGCGGCCTCAAGTAGGGGGCTCGCGGCCTCGAAGGCTGGAATACCAAGCCAAGCCATCTAGCCAGCGCAGTCCGACGCTCCCACATCGTCGTGGCGCACGGGCTTGAAGCGTCGTTTTCCCGAAAACTTTGGTTCTCGCGGTTCGTGGGTAACACTAGTAAGCAATGGCGGAAAGCACAGCGATCCCTTCGACCCCCTCCAAAAATGCTTCCGGCACCGCCTCCAGCGACGCTCTTCTGCATCTGCTGAAGCGTTTTTGTCTGACTCTGCGGGCGACTGGCGAGACGTTCTTCCTGGCTGATCAAATCCGCAAACGCCTCGAGAGCTTCCTGAGCGGCGAAGAGGATCAAAGCGGTGCGCCGATTCGCGCCCTGAAGCGCACGTTGCGCGGCTGCGGTGAAATTATGCTCGACGGCGAAACCGCCTACGCTGTGTTACGGCCGGGCGTCGGACTCAAAGAGATCGTCTGCATCCCCCCCGCCGCAGAGGAGATCGAGAGCGTCGATCGCGGCGCCTACTTGCTCGTTCGCGATACCTTCGTCCAGGGACACGAAGAAGCCTCAAAACGTGGCCTGATCGTCGATTTTTCCCCATTCTTTCGAGACTTTCCCAAGGTGAATGAGCCCTCAGACATGGGTGACGGCGTCGCATTTTTGTCGCGGCGGCTGTCAGCGCAATTGCAGCAGGACCCGACCGTCTTCCGTCGCCGGTTCCTCGACTTTCTCCGCGATCGCCAACTCGGCGGCCTGCCGATTCTGGTCGGCAGCCATGTCGATACGCCGGAACAGCTTCTCAAGGCGATCGGGACTGTTCGAGCGGTCTTGGACGAAATCGAGGCCGATGCGCCCTACAACGAACTGCTCGATGTCCTACGCTCGAACGGCCTGGAGGCCGGCTGGGGAAACAGCGCGAAGTCCATCGCAGCGAACCTCTCGCTACTCGCCCAGGTCATGAATTCGTCCGGGCCTAGCCGGCTCGAAACCCTACTCGAACGCCTTCCGCTGATTCAGTCCGTCTTGATGGTTTCGCCACACGGCTGGTTCGCCCAAGAAGGTGTCCTGGGCAAGCCCGACACCGGAGGCCAGGTTACCTACGTCCTCGATCAAGCCCGGGCGATGGAGCACTACCTGCGGGCTCAGTTCCTCGATTGTGGTCTCGACATTGCTCCGACTGTGCTGATCCTGACGCGTTTGATTCCCTCCGCTGAAGGGACATCTTGCGGCACGCGTCGAGAAAAAGTTTTCGGCGCCCAGAACGTCTGGATCGTCCGGGCCCCCTTCCGCGACTCGTCGGGAGAGGTCCTACCCGATTGGATCTCTCGTTTCCAGGTCTGGCCGTACCTCGAACAATTTGCCGAAGACTCCAAAGCCGCCGTCGCGGAGGAACTGATGGGTACGCCTGACCTAATCATCGGCAACTACTCGGACGGGAATCTCGTCGCCCATCGCCTCGCCGAAGACTGGGGCTGCACGCACGGCGCTTGCGTCCACGCACTCGAGAAGACGAAGTATCTGTTTAGCGATCTGCATTGGCAGGACATGGAGTCCGACTACAACTTCTCCATTCACTTCACAGCAGATCTGCTGGGCTACAACTCCGCGGACTTCATCGTCTCCAGTTCCTACCGCGAGGTCGGCGGCTCGGCAACCGAGATGGGCATGATCGAGTCCTACGAACTATTCTCGATGCCCGGGCTCTACCGCGTACAGTCGGGATTCGATCCTCGGCTAGCGCGTCACAACATCGTCCCGCCCGGCGCCAGCGAAGAACACTTCTTCCCCAATCACGCTCAAGACCGGCGTGTTCCGGCGATCAAGAAGTCTCTCGTCAAGCGCTACCTGAGCGCCGAGCCCGGCGAGGGTTCCATCGGCCGCCTCGACAACCCGAAGTTGCCGCCGATCTTCACCATGGCGCGCATGGACCGCATCAAGAACATCCCTGGGCTCGTTGAGGCCTACGGCCGCAGCGAGACGCTGTGTCAGCAGGCAAACCTGCTCATCGTTAGCTCCGTGAACGATCCTTCTCAATCCCAAGACCATGAAGAGATCGCCGAGATTCAGCGGACGCTCGAATTGATCGAAACTTACAATCTGTGGGGCAGCGTGCGTTGGGTCGCTGCACGTCTCGACAAAGTGGAGACGGGTGAAATCTACCGCGTCGTCGCCGACCGCCGCGGCGTCTTCGCCCAACCCGCCCTGATGGAAACATTTGGCCTCACCGTTGTCGAAGCGATGGCCTGCGGCCTTCCGGTCGTGGTCACCTGCTACGGCGGGCCGGCGGAAATCGTCATCACAGGAGAGTCCGGCATCGTTCAAGACCCGAACGATCACTTGCGCTTCGCCGCGGCGCTCGAGGCCATCGTTGGAGATGACGTCGTCTGGCAGAAGTACGCCGCCAACGGCATCCAGCGTGTGCACGACGCCTTCTCCTGGGGAAGCCACGCACGCAAGTTCTTGAGGATCGCCAACGTTCACGCCTATTGGAATCACGTCGACGTCATGAATCGCCAAGCCCTCGATCGCTACATCCACACGCTCTATCACACGGTCTATCGACCGCGGGCTCGGGCGCTCGTCGAGGCAAGCTAAGCCATGTATATCCAACTCGTCAGTCTTCATGGACTCCTGCGCGGAGACAGCATCGAGATGGGCCGCGACGCCGACACAGGCGGTCAAGTCCGCTACGTCCTCGAACTCGCCAAGACCCTGGGCGAACTCGATCAAGTCAGTCAGGTCGATCTTTTTACGCGGCGCATACGCGACCGCCGCGTGTCGCCCGACTACGGCAAGGAAATCGAAGAGCTTGGGCCCAAGTGCCGCATCGTTCGCCTTCCGTGTGGCGGAGGCCGGTATTTCCGCAAAGAGCGGCTATGGCCCTTCCTTGACGAATACGTCGACGCCATGATCTCGTTCACCCGCCGCGAACGCCGCACGCCGACGCTCGTGCACGGCCACTACGCCGATGCCGGCTACGTCGCCAAAGAAGTCGCCTCCGCCTTTGACGTGCCCTTCGTCTTCACCGGCCACTCGCTCGGCAAACCGAAACTCGAATACCTTCTCCGTGAAGGCTGGACGCCGCAAGCCGTTGACAAGGAACTGGCCATGACTCGGCGCATCGAAGCCTAGCAGGAGTGCCTGTCCGTCGCCGACCTGGTCATCACCAGCACGCGCCACGAACGCGACGAGCAGTATGCCGAGTACAGCAAGAATCCGAGCCTCAAGTTCGAAGTCATCCCGCCCGGTACCGATCTGGAACGGTTCTTCCCCTACTACGAATACGACATGCCTACCGCGCAGGTGGATGAGCGCTTCAAGCAAGCGCGCATGCGCATGGCCAACCAACTGAACCGTTTCTTCGCCGATCGCGAGAAGCCCCTGATTATCGCCCTGTGCCGTCCCGACCGCCGCAAGAATATCGGCGCTCTCATCGAGATGTACGGTCGCAACAAGCAACTGCAAGCCATCGCCAATCTGGCCGTCTTCGCCGGCATTCGGCAAAACATCGAGTCGATGCCCGACAACGAGCAGCAAGTCCTCACCGACATGCTGCTGGCCATGGACCGCTGGGATCTCTACGGCAAGATGGCCGTACCGAAGAACCATGACTCCGAGGTGGACGTTCCCGAGGTCTATCGCATCGCCGCCAAGAGCCGCGGCGTATTCGTCAACCCGGCGTTCATCGAGCTCTTCGGCCTGACCGCGATCGAGGCGGCGGCGACCGGCCTGCCCTTCGTCGCTACCCACAACGGCGGCCCGACCGACATCGCGGAAAACACCAAGAGCGGCTTCGCCGTCGACGTTAGAGATCAAGAGGCCTTCACCAACGCAATCCTCAAACTGCTCACCGAGCGTGAGATCTGGGACCAATGTTCCGCCAACGGCGTCAACCTCGTCCGCGAACAGTACACCTGGAGCAAGCACTGCAAACAATACCTACAGAGCGTCGCCAAGATAGTCCAGCATCCTCGTGTCGCTCCAGCGATCGTGACCGCCGCCGCCCCGGGCGTACGTCTCACCAAAGTCGACAGCCTGCTCATCACCGACATCGACAACACCCTTCTCGGAGACGATGCCGCGCTCGAACGCTTGCGCAAGCTCATCCGCGAAAACCGCCATCGCATGGGCTTCGGCGTCGCCTCGGGCCGAGCTCTGGAACTCGTTCAAGAAGTCTTGCGCGGATACGACATCAAAGAAATCGATGTCATCATCGGCTCGGTCGGCTGCGAAATCTACTACGGCGCGAATCCCCTATTCGATAAAGGTTGGGCCAGCAGGCTTCGTTCCAAGTGGAAGCCCGACATCATCCGCCAAACTCTCGCCCAGCTGCCCTTTCTCACTCTGCAGAAAGGCAAACATACGCAACGCGAGTTCAAAATCAGTTATGACCTGGGCGAGACAGTAGACCCCCAAGAAGCCCTGCCTCTTATCCATCACGCGCTCGACGAGGCCCACGCCGCGTACTCGTTGATCTTTTCGCACGGCGTCTTCGTCGACATCCTGCCGCACCGCGCCTCCAAAGGAAAAGCGATTCGCTACCTCACCGGCAAATGGAACGTGCCCATCGAGCGCGTCGCAACCGCCGGCGACTCCGGCAACGATCGCGACATGTTGCTCGGCCAAACCGCCGGGATCGTCGTCGGCAACTATGCTCCAGAGCTGGAACCGCTTAGGCAGGCCAAGCATTCCCGCATCTATTTCGCAGAAGCCCACCACGCCGACGGCATCATCGAAGGCTTGCGTCACTACGACTTGCTGACCGCCCCGGAGGCAAGCCTCGCGGGCTAGCTCTCGCGCTCCAGCGCCATTGCCTCGGCGACGCTCCAGCCTGGGACCGCGCCAGAACGCGAGGCGATCAACGCACCGACTCGATTCGCAAAATCCGCCGTTTCTTCGGTCGTCCACCTGCTCAACACGCCATGGACGAACGCTGCCGCAAACGCGTCTCCCGCCCCCACCGCATCACTCACCGCGACGGGGTAGCTTTCCGCCCGAACCTCGCGCCCGTTCCACAGCACATAGCAACCAGCGGAGCCCAACGTCACGCAAACGCCCTCGTAGCCGTAGCGGGCCCTGTAATCCCGCACAAACGTCTCGATGTCCGATTCCGGCTCCCCAAACAGTCGCCGCACTTCAGCAGCCTCGCCCTCGTTGATCTTCAACACCGTCGCCAGCGGCAGCAACTCCGCCAGCAACTCACGACTGTACGAGTCCTTGCGCAAATTCACGTCGTACAACCGCCGCGCTTGCGGCGCCGCATTCAAAAGCCGCAACGTCGTCGCCCGCGCTGCCGGATCAATCTGCAACAGAGTCCCAAAATAGATCCACTCCGGCGGATTGGTCTCGAGCGCTTTGACCGCCTCATCCGTCAACTCGACCCGGTCATAGGCCGCCGGACGGTGAATCACATAATCTGGTTGCCCGCCCACATTGACAGAAACCGTCACATACCCGGTAGGCGGCTCCGCCACCGTGCCAATCAACTCCGTCGCGACCGCCAACCTCTGTGCCTCAGCGAGCGCCCTGCGGCCCCGCGCGTCACCCGCCACCGCGCTCAGCAGCGCCGTCCGGTGGCCCAACCCCGCCGCCTGCGCCGCAAAGTTGAAGGGCGCTCCCCCCAGTCGCTCCCCATCCGGGAAAACATCCCAAAGAATCTCGCCGATCGCCACAATCTGAGCTGCTAATTCCAGCATCGAGTCTCTTATCGTAGCCGCCCCCGTCTGTGGCACTCTATACCGTTAGAGACATGGAGACTCCGGGATGAGCATCAATCGAAGCCTCGCCGCGATATTCGCTGCTGCGATCCTGCTGGCGACGGCGACTCCCAATCAGGCGCAAAACGACTACGAACTCGGCCCCGACTCCCTGCCTCAGGCTGGCGTCCCTAAGGGGCGCGTCATCGAGGCCACCTACGTGAGTCCCGAGGACGGCATCTATCCCGGCACGACGCGCAGCTATTGGGTCTATATCCCTTCGCAGTACGACAGCTCCTCCCCGGCGGCCCTGATGGTCTTCAACGACGGCGGCGGCTACGCCAATGCCGGCGGACACACCCGCGCCCCCATCGTCTTCGACAACCTCATTCACAAGGGCGAAATGCCCGTCACCATCGGCGTCTTCCTCAATCCCGGCACAGTGCAGCCCGCCCGTCCTCACGCCGTCGCCCGTCGCAACCGCTCCTACGAATACGACACGATGTCTGACCTCTACGCCCGCTTCCTGATCGAGCAGTTCCTGCCGATGGTCGAGCGCGAGCACCGCGTCAAGTTCTCGACCGACCCTGATATGCGGGGCGTCGCCGGCCTCAGCACCGGCGGCATCGCGGCCTTTACCGTCGCTTGGGAGCGCCCCGATAGCTTCCGCAAGGTTGTCACCTATATCGGCACCTACGTCAACATCCGCAACGGTGACCAGTATCCCGGCATCATCCGCAAGACCAGCCCCATCGGGCGCCCCTTGCGCGTCTTCCTACAAGACGGCGAAAACGACCTCGACAACAATCACGGCAACTGGCCGCTAGCCAATCGCGCCATGGACGCCGCCCTCGAATACATGGACTACGACCACAAGCTCGTCTTCGGACACGGCACGCATAGCGGCAACCACGGCGGCTCGATCTTCCCCGACGCGATGCGCTGGATTTGGCGCGACTGGAAAAGCAAGTAAGGCGCGAGGCGACACCATGATTCGGACTTTCATCTCTGCCCTCTGCCTAGCGTCGTTGGCCTTCACCGCCGCCGCGCAGGATCTACCGCTTAGCCAAATCTTGGTTCCCGGCGAAGAATGGGAACTCGTCGCCGACGGCTACCAGTTAGCCGAAGGCCCCTCAGCCGACCGCGAAGGCAACCTCTACTTTGCCGACTACAACGCCGGCATAATTTACAAGGTCGATCACGCGACCAAGAACATCACCACCTTCACCGACAACAGCTACAAGACCGGCGGCATGATGGTCGGCCCCGACGGCCTGCTCTACGCCGCACAGGCAGGCGGCAATCGCATCGCCGCCTATACCTCAGACGGCATCTATCACGTCATCGCCGACGGCATCAGCGTCAACGACCTCGTCGTCGCCGGGGACAACTCGATCTGGTTCACCGACCCCGACGGCGGACGCGTCTGGTACATCAGTCCCGACCGCCTCACCGTCAAGACCGTCGCCGAAGACTTGCACCCCAACGGCATCATCCTGGCTCACCGCGAGGGCACCGTCGTCGTCACCGACCGCGAAACGCCTCACCTGTGGGCATTCCGCGCCGAGCTCGACGGATCGCTGACCGCCGGAGCTCCCGTCTTCGCCCCGCTGCGCTTGCCTTTTGAGACCGCCAAACCAGGCTCCGACGGCATGACCGTCGACACCCAAGACCGCGTCTTCGTCGCCACCACGCTCGGCATCCAAGTCTTCGACACAGAAGACCGCTTCAGCGGAGTCATCGACACGCCCATTCGCGGGTCCAGCCCCAGCAACCTCACCTTTGCCGGGCCGAACTTCGACTACCTCTACGTCACCACGCCGCAGGCCCTCTACCGGCTGCGCACAGCGACCACTGGCGTGCCCTACTTCTTACGGGATTACCAGGCCATCGAACGCGAACAACGCGAACGCCTCGAGCGGCGGCACCAACAACGGCGGCGTCAACAGCAATAGCCGCCTAGCGCGGCGACACGTCGAGCGTCAGGTGCGGATGCGTATCCGGCGCGGTGATCGCGTTCAACACTTCAAAATCTAACGAGACGGCATCGCGCCGCCCGCCGGTCTTCACCTCGAGCATCGTCACGCCCTGCGGCGCCAACGTCACCAGATCCGCATCGCGGTGGAAGGTGAATTCCGACTGGTTGTCCAGCAAATACGCCGCATCGGACGTGTTCTCGATCATCACCGTCAAAACGTCCGTATCGCCCAGGTATCCGGATTCTGTCACCGTCAGCGACGCTTCGATCAGCGGTTTCAAGTTCTCTTCCTTGCCAATCAACGTGTTGTTGAACCAAGCCACCGTGCGACCCGCCCGCAAACCTGCCTCGATCCCCGCTTGCGTCCGTTCCTCGGAGAAGACCAACGTAATCGGCCGATGCCCGCCCTCGGGCACTTCGAACAGCCAATCCACCAGTCCGTGAATATCCGACGTCGCCAGGATTGTCAGATTGGTGTCCAACGCAATCTGCAGCGCCTCGTCCGAGTAGGTCAGCTCGTTGACCACTTCGATGCCCTGCAGCAACCCTTCGCGAATCAACGCCCGATGCATATCCGTCAGGTCCGCATTGCCGTCCGGTTTCTGAGCCGTCCAGTTCGGATGGTTCCAGTAACTAAAGCCGCCCTGCCGTTTCGCCTCGCGAAACACTTCGACCGCGTCATCCTGGAGTAGCTTATTGGCGTCCTGAATAAAGATGGTGTTGTTGTGCCCCGGCGGCATGTCCCGCGTAATCTCCGAACCGCGGATGATGATCAGCGATTCGTTCGTGGCCGCTTCCTTGGCGATTTCGTAGGAGCGATTCCGGTCCGGGTGGGGAATGTCGTCGCTGTGCGGCTGATACTCCAAGTGCTCCGTCAACGAAATCGCATCCAGCCCGTCGCGCAGCGCTTCCTGGACGCGAATATCCGGCCAAACCGCCCCGTCCGAAAATACCGTGTGGATGTGCAGATCGCACTTGAGCGACAAGTACCCCGGCACATTCGGGAACCGTATGCGCCGGTCAAGCTCTTGTCGGCCCTGCGCCTGGATGTACGAGAAGACGAGCAGGACGAGGCAAATGGAGATCAGCAGCTTTCTCACGATGCTGCGATTATAGCCCTGCAAGGGCTCCACAGAAGTGGCGGCTCGCCCTAGTAGATTTCTCCGCTCTTGGCCGGTTCAAATGTAGGCGTGACGCCTCTCGCGAGCATCACCTGGCTTAGCGCTTCGACGGTCGCGGGTGAAGGCTTGAAGTTGCCCCAGCGATAACCGCGGGCGATGATCAGCGGCGTCCAGCCCGCACTGTTCTTCGTGTGCCAAACGTTGATATCGGCGCCCTTTTCAGCGAGCCACTCGACTGCTAGGGGCGCATTCTTGAGAGCGGCTCCGTGCATCGCAGTCTCGCCGTTGTTGTCGACCGCATCGATGTCCACGCCAAGATCGAGCGCGACCTGCATCGCCTCGATCACTTCTTGTTCCGTACCCGCGTCTTCGCCCGGAGAACGCGTGCCAATGCCCGCCGCTATCATCAAAGCGGTGCTGTTGTCTTCATTGGTAAGGCTTGGGTCGGCGCCCAGGTCGGCCAGCTTGCGCATATACTCTGCGTCCGCTTGTTGCGCAGCGAGCAAGAATGGCGTCGATCCGAGGTGGTTCAATCGCACACCGCCGATATTGACGTTTTCCGTCATGCGCGCGTTCAAGTCAGCGCCCTTCTTAACGATATACTCGACGAACTCCAGGAGGCTCATTTCGCCCGAGCCTTGAGGTGCAGGATCGTAATCTCCGCCAGGAGCCCTGTGGACTTCTGCAAGCTTGTGCAGCACGGTATAACCGGTCTCCGCCGCGTTCGGGTCCGCCCCAGCATCCAACAACATTGTTGCCAGTTCAAAATGCCCATTGCCGGCGGCCAGAAGCAGTGGCGTCGATCCAGGCCTCGGGCCGCCCCGAACCCGTCCCGTGGGCTCAATCTTTTGGTTGACGTCAGCCCCAACTTCGAGCAACGTTCTTGCCGCGTCCATACGACCGTTGCGTACGGCAAAAAACAGTGCCGTAAACCCCGAAGGCAGACGCGCATTCAAATCCGCACCGCCCCGCAAGAGCGCTTGTACGGTTTCCGCGTGCCCTTCAGCAGCCGCCCACATCAGAGCGGTCTGGCCCTCGTCATGCGCCGTTTGGTTGGGGTCGGCGCCGTGCGCCAATAGCGCATGCACTGCGTCGGCCTTACCGGTCCGCGCCGCGGTCATCAGCACCGTCTCGCCGCCGAGCCGGATCGTATTCGCATCGGCCCCCGCGTCCAGTAGGGCTTTGATCATCGCGGCATCGCCGTTAGTCGCGGCTAGCGAAAGCGGCGATACGCCGTAGCGATTAGTCACCTCAACGTTGGCCTTGGCTCCGATCAACAATTGAGCCGTCTCCAAGTCATTGTGGTAAACGGCCCAGTGCAGCGCTGTCATGCCGTCGACCTGCGCAGCGTTGACCGCGGAGCCCTGAGCAATCAGCTCGCGAACCGCCGCCCGGTCTCCATGCTCCGCAGCATCAGCAAGGTACGCCACCGTGCCCGTCGGCGCCGCCCATAAGCTCGCCGTCGCGAGCAAGAATACTGCAATCGCTCTCATAGCCTTTCCCCCGCCTTTACACTGCAACCAGGCCGTCAATCTGCCCGTTGCTGTCGGCGAACGATTCGATTTGAACGCCCGTCTTCTCCAGCAAGGTCAGATGCAAGTTCGCCAACGGCTCCGGCTCGTCGTACCTGATGTGCTGGCCGCCTTTGAGTCGTCCGCCAGCGCCACCCGCCACGAGGATCGGCAAATTCACGTGGTCGTGGATGTTAGGATTACCCATGCCGCTGCCGTAGAGGTAGGCCACGTTATCGAGCAACGTGCCGTCGCCCTCCGGCGTTGCCTTGAGCCGCTCCAAGAAGTAGGCAAAAAGCGACACGTGGTATTGGTTGATCGTGGCCACTTTGGCCATCTTCTCCGGGTCGTAGCCGTGGTGCGTCGTCGGGTGATGCGGATCGTTAACGCCAGCCTCCGGGTAGGTACGGTTGCTGGTCTCTCGGGCCAGCTGGAAGCTCGTGACGCGCGTCACATCGGCTTGCAAAGCCAACACCTGCAAGTCGAACATCAGCTTGGCGTGTTCCGTATACGACACCGGGACGCCGACCGGCCGATCCAGATCCGGCAATTGATTGTCGGCCGTATCTGACTCCGCCTTCTGAATGCGGCGTTCCACCTCTCGAACTGTGTCGAGATACTGGCTCACCCTGGTCCGATCTTCGGCCCCGAGTTCGCTTTGCAGACGGTTGATGTCGTCCTTGACCCAATCGAGCAAGCTGGCCTTCTTGCTGAGCGCGACCGCCCTCTGCTCAGGGGTTCCGCCCTCACCGAACAAGCGCTCAAATACGATGCGCGGATGCGCTTCAGACGGCAGAGGCGTCGTCGGCGACGACCAAGAAAGGTTGTTCTGGTAGACGCAGGCAAAGCCGTTGTCGCACTGTCCGACCATCGCCATCAGGTCCATCGACAATTCAAGCGAAGGTAACTGCGTCTCCTGGCCAATCTGTTGCGCCGCGACTTGGTCGGCGGTCGTGCCCAGATAATAGTCCGTACTCTCGGTCCATTTCGCCTTGGCCGCGCTCAAGAAACCTGCGTTCGAAGTCGCATGCGTACCCGGATAGGAGTTCTTCAACTCCAAGTTGCTGACCACCGAAACGTGGTCGAGGACCGGGGTGAGCGGGCTCAGCGTCGGCGAGAGCTTGTCGATCTTGCCGACCGACGACGGAGTCCATTCCCCAATGATCGAACCCATCGGCACATAGACATAGCCTATCCGGCGAACGGGCGCTCCCGGCGATGCCATCAGCGGCGTCATCGCCGGAATCATCGCGTCCAGCAGCGGCAGAGCCAGCGCAGCGCCGGTGCCTCGCAAAAATCTGCGGCGGGGTAAGGCCTTCTTAGTGATGATCATTTGGATCTCCTCATCTGGAACGGTACGCTCTTCGTTATTCCGAGTATAAGGGTAGAAAGTCGGAAATCATCCGCTTTCGCCTCTCGTACTACTTCGCGAATTGCAGGCGCATCGTAATATTCGGTACCGCGCCCCAATCCATAGGTCATTAACTTTTCGGCCACTACACCCGCAAAAATCTCCGGTCGGGCGAGGATAGCCTCTTCGATTCCTTCAATACCGTCGAATTCGCTGCCGTCGGGCAAACCGCCCGAAGCGTCGATCACAGCCTCACCATCCAACGTTCTCCACTGCCCCACCGCATCGTAATTTTCGAGCGAGAATCCGACCGGATCCGTCAACTGATGGCAGGAATAACAAACCGGGTTCTCCCGGTGCGCAGCCAGCCGGTCACGTACGCTCAGATTAGCGGCGACTTTCGTTGCTTCCAACGCGGGCACATTCGGCGGCGGCGCTGGCGGCGGCACACCCAGAATGTTCTCTAGAACCCATTTGCCTCGGATGACCGGCGAGGTTCGCGTAGCGTAAGAAGTAACTGTCAGCACGCTGCCGTGGCGCAACAAGCCGCCCCTCATTACGTCCGGCCCCAGGTCGACACGTCGGAAGCGGCTGCCGTAAATATTCGGGATACCGTAGTGCTTCGCCAGCCGCTCGTTCAAGAACGTGTAGTCGGCGCTAAGCAACTCAAGTACGCTGCGGTCCTCCCTAAGGATGCTCTCGAAGAACAACTCCGTCTCCCGCCGGAAAGACTGCCGCAGATTGTCGTCCCAGTCCGGGAACAGCCGCATGTCGGGCGTGATCCCCTCCAAATTCCGGAGGTACAACCATTGCGAGGCAAAATTCGTCACCAACGTCTCGGAGCGTTGATCGGCCAACATGCGCCTTACTTGGCTCTCCAAGACTTCGGGCTCCTGCAGTTTGCCCGCGATTGCCGCGTCCAGCAACTCGTCGTCGGGAATACTACTCCACAGGAAGAATGACAGCCGCGAGGCGAGTTCGACTTCGCTCAGCCGGTAGGCCGTCTCGGAAGCAACGCCCGCCGGATCGCGCTCAACGCGGAACAGAAACTCCGGGCTAACCAACACCGCCGACAAGGCCATCTCAATGCCCGCGTCGAAGCCGCCCGCCGAGCGCGCCTGCCGGAAAAACTCCAGCGGCCTCGCCAGATCCTTTTCCGCCACCGGTCGCCGGTAAGCACGCCTCGTCAGCGTCGTCAGAATCTCTTTGGCGCAAGCGTCTTCTTCGCTGCGATCCGCCGGAGTGCACGTGAACAACCGGTGGCGGCTCGGCGACTCTCCCGGCCCTTCGGTATCGTACGGACCTGTAATAGATACCGCGTAAAGCGCAGGAGTGACTCGCGGATGGCGGTAGAAATTGAACCGCGCCAAGTAAGGCTGTCTTTCCGTTTCAATCAAATCCGTCGGCTTCTTGATGAACGTGACACCAACTTCATGCGGCCCCGCCTTGACCGGAACCCGCACGCGCACGTGCTGATCGACCAGGGGATAACCGCTAGTATCTTCTGGCGGCGTGATAGTAAATATCCCCAGGCGCTCGCGGTCCAACAGAATCTCGACGTCATGAGGTTCCCGCAACCCCTCAACTTCCTCATTACGGTCGCGGGACAGCCGGACGGTAATGTCGTACTCGGCATCCAGCGGGAAAGTATAGGGAACGAGCGCTCCTCCTCGCGTCCCAATCGGCAAACCATCGAGGTGGTGCTCTTGGGTCAAGTCGGGGGGCAGCCGGTAGGTGTACCCGTCGGGAGAATTTCCAGAGCGGCCCACAGCGAGGCGGCTAATCTTCTCCGCGGCTGAGACGTAGCGCTCCAGCAAAGTCGGCGACAGATTGGCGACGGTAATATTGTCGAACCCGTGGCTCGACTCGTCGCTCGGCAACAAGTTAACTACATCGACATCGACAGCCAGCAAGTCTCGAATCGCGTTGCGGTACTCGGTGCGGTTTAACCGCCGAAACGCATCCGAACGTCCCGGATTGACGTCGACCTTCGCGGCGGCGTCGAGCGAACCCGACAGCCTGGCGACGACAGCAGCGTAGGTACTCTCGTCCGGCCGCGGCATACCGGCAGGCGGCATTTGCCGGGCCCGCAGCCGACGGACGACTTTTTCCCAAACCTCCGAGTCGGCGGCCAGATTCCCTGCGTCGATCGATTGCAGATCGAGACCGGCGGTGTGCGCCTGGGTGCTGTGGCACCCAACACAATATTGGTTCACGAACGCGGCCGGCTCTTGTTGAGCCGCCGCGACGACAGCGCACGCAAGTAGTAATGTGATCCTTTTCATTTGTGGCGACTCGCGTTCATTTGGTTCGGTCGGTTAGCAGTATACCCGGATTTCCGATTTGACGTCTGACCGCTAACCAACCCAGCGCTCTCGGCGCCCTTACAGATGTGGG
>JAQCLD010000140.1 GCA_027592785.1 Acidobacteriota bacterium | reverse complement strand
AGCTCGCCCTCGGCCCCTGCTTACTAGACTCTCCGCTTCCCACGCCGCTGCTGCTCCTCGCTTACCAACGGATCGGGGCCCTATGCCTAGAATAGAGGCTCGTGCCGGCTCAAGATATACTCGTCATCGGCCCGCTTATCTTGGGCGTTGGCCTAGTGGGCTGGGTGCTCTTGCAGCGTGTTCGGGAAGGGTTGGGGCCCAAGGAACTACTTTCGGACCGCCAGTT
The DNA here is from genome assembly GCA_027592785.1 of Acidobacteriota bacterium. Classification (GTDB taxonomy): domain Bacteria; phylum Acidobacteriota; class Terriglobia; order Bryobacterales; family UBA6623; genus CAMPKL01. Next base: position 7,342 of record JAQCLD010000140.1, on the reverse strand, counting down.
CCTGACGGCACTCTTTTACACAGGCGCTCTGCTGTCGATCTATCTGTCCTGCGTGCACTACTACAACGTGGTAATTGCCTATCAGGCCTCGTCTACGACGAACCCTTAAGAATTGCGCTGAGCTCGATTGAGCGCTCCGTGGCCGCCTCCACTGCTGAGGTGAGTCCCGCGCGCACTCCGTTTTGCTCCAATTCATGCAGCCCGTAGATCGTTGTCCCGCCTGGGGTGCTGACCTGATCGCGCAGGACGCCCGGATGGGTTCCGGTCGCAATCAATAACTGGGCCGTCCCGAGCAGCGTTTGGTTCACCAGGGCCGCCGCAATCGATGCCGGCAAGCCCATTTTGACTCCCCCTGCGGCGAGCGCCTCGGCCACTAACGCGACGTAAGCAGGTCCGCTGCCCGAGAGTGCAGTCACCGCGTGCATCTGCGCCTCGTTGACGAACAAAGCCAGTCCTACGGATTGGAAAATCTCAAGCGCGAGCTCGCGGTGCGCCTTTGTCGCCGCCGAGTTTGCACATAGGGCCGTAGCACTGCAGCCGACGGTCATTGCCAGATTCGGCATGGCGCGGACCACCGGCTGTGTTCCCGTTAGGTTCGCTTCGATAGCGGCGATCGGAACCGCGGCAGCTAGCGAAATCAAAAGCTGTTTCTTGGTGATCCCGGCGGCGATCTCCTGCACCGCAGGTGCAGCGATGTGCGGCTTGACGGCCAAGACAATCGCATCGGCTCCTTGGCAGGCTTCCGCGTTCGATGCGCTGACCGCGATACCGTAGGCTTTCTTGAGTTCACGCCGTCGGACGGCTGACGCATCCGCCGCCCGCAGACGGCTGGCAGGCAGGCCAGCCTCGAGCAGGCCCCCGATCAGCGCCCCGCCCAGGTTGCCGCAGCCGATCACGGCGATTTGAGACTTCTTCAGCATGGTTCCCCGATTCTACCCGTTCCCAGCGTCCAGCCGGGCCGCCAGAATTCGCTGGTAGTGTCTCAGTCTGAATCCGCGCCGGTCTTAGTTCGCGACCAGGACCCGGTAGGATCGGCGGAGACTCTCAACCACTAGACCGAGGAGGGTATACGCAGCAGTGTTCGCGACAGCACTGCTGTAGATACTAATGCGCGTAGAGGGCTCAAAAGACAGGACAGCCGCGACGGCGGGCTGCGTCAACGCTGCAAGCGCGCGAACAGTTGGTGTGATGGCCAGGCCCTTATCCGCGCCAGCAAAGTAGATGCCCCAAGCGAGAGCAATCAGAACGCCCACGCTCGCCCAAATAGCCATTCGGTAGATCGTGTTGATTTTCATGCCGCTTAGAGTCTACCACCCGACGAAGCATCCAGTAGCCCGACAGTCTCTTCCAGCGACCAAGCGTGATCGGACACGCCAGCTTCCTTCCATCGCCGGGGTAACGCGCAACGATTTGTGAATGCGAGCGAAGTTGCCGCTAAGGGTCAACAGCACTGCGATCCTAATGACCACCGCCTAGCCAGATGCGGTTTTAAGAACTCAGGACGAAGTCGGTCAAGGTCGCGCCGAGCAGCGTGAAGATGACGTTGTAGACCACCAACAGCCGCATCCAGATGAAGGATTCGCCGATCGGCTCACCCGCCAGAATCAGCGTGGTGAGCTGCACGCAAGCAATCAGCGCGGGCAACACCATCGGCAGTACCAGGACGGGCATCATCAACTCTCGCAGACGGTTGTTGGCGGTGACCGCTCCGAACATGGACCCCGTCGAAGCCAGCGCCCAGCCGCCAAGCAGCAGCACCGCTATCAATGTTGCGCTGGAGCCTGTCCAGCTCACGTTGTAGAACACTTTGAAGACCAGCAGCGAAGCGACCTCGAGTGTAAACAACAGCACAAAGCTGGCGATCGTCTTTCCCAGAAAGACAGCACCGCCCCCGGCAGGCGCTGCGGTTAGGCCAATCAGGCAACCATTCGCGCTCTCCCGCCCAAAGCTGCGGTTGAGAATCAGAATCCCCGCAAACGGGTAGACGATCCACAGCAAGCCGCCGGACATCGAGCGCGCCTCCGGGTTGCTGCTCGGATCAAAGGCGAACGAAAACAGCATCATCACAATCAACGCGAATGCGCCGACGGAGCTGATCACCTCGCGATTGCGAAGCTCCATGCGCAGGTCCTTCGCGGCGATCGCCCAGGACTGTCTGAGGAACAACGTCACGAAATCCTCTGGTACAAAGTCTCGGGCGCAGCCCGCAGTTCCGCGTCGTTGGGAGAAAACAGCGCCAGGCGCCCCCTTTCCAGGACGGCAACCTGGGTGGCGACTTCTAAGGCCTCACGCAGCTGGTGCGAGCACACCACGACGGTGCAACCGCGCTCCTGGGCTTGCCGTATCTTCCCCGAAAGAAACTCGACGGCGCGGTCGTCCAGCGCCGTCCAAGGTTCATCCAGTAACAGGATTTCCGGGTTGTGCAGGAAGGCTCTGGCGACTGCCACGCGCTGACGCATGCCGCGCGAAAATTCTCCTACCGTCGCGTGGTGGAACCGGGCTAATCCTGCGTCCTTGAGCCAGCCTTGAATCTTCTCCGCAGCTCCGGCGACGTCGTAGAGCCTCGCGAAAAACTCCAGGTTCTCCGTTGCCGTCAAATCGTCGTAGAGCCACTGACCGTGACCCAGAATGCCGACCTTCCGGCGACGGTCCACGTCGTTCAGGGCCCCGCCAATCTCGATGCTTCCCGTGGACGGCGAAGAAATGCCCGCCAACATGTCGAGCATGGTCGTCTTGCCAGCGCCATTGCGCCCCAGCAGGGCCAGCACGGCTCCACGCGGCAAATCAAAAGAGACTGATCGAACGGCGGGAAAATCACCGAAGAACTTCGTGACGTTCTCTACCCGAATTGCGGAGTCCGTCATGCTTTCGACGTGGTCAGGTTATAAAAACCGATGCCGAGGATGCCCAAGATCACAGCGAGAATCCACCAGACCTCTTTCGCGACAGGAGCATTCTGCACCGAGATCTGATTCGGCGAACCGCTGCCCACTCCCGCACCTGCCGCGGCGGCTGGCCGGGGAGCCACGGAGCCCACTATCGTCACCGCGGCTTCCGTGCCGCGCGCCAGATCGAAGATCTCCACCTGCATCTGTGGCTCGACGCCCATTGTGGTCAGGTTCGGACCCGACAGCGTCACCCCTCCCGGTCCGGCCGGCGCGGCAACTCGGGTGTGCGCGTTCGGATAACGCGTGGGCAGCGCTAGAGGCGCGCCGTCCGGCGGTCGTGCGGCGACATATGTGAGGCCAATGCGGTTGTCACCAGGCTTGATCGGGAAATCCACCTTGTACCAGCCAGGTTCGTCGGTCGGATCGGCCGAGGCATTCAGATTCATTCCCGCGGGCCCCACGCCTTGTACCTCAACGATTCCTTTCGCCTCCTCGGGCAAGTAGAACTGCAGCACGCCTTGCTCCGCGTTGCGAAACGTTACTGGCGGCACTTCGTCGTTCGCAAAAAGGAAGCTCTCGTTGATGACGACTTCCTGCGGACCGGGTTCCAGAATCACGATGCGTTGCGCGGGCGGAAACGGCCTGCTGACGGAATCGAATATCTCGACCTCGATGCCTTCTTTGGGCATCATCGGACCTAGCAGATGGCTGTAATTGACGCTTTGGTGCTCCGCTCGCAACATGCCCACGGTTCGATTTCCCGAGGCATCCAGCAAATCGTCGTCGAACGAGAACTCTCCTGCGGCGTTCGTGAACACTTCGTCGACAGGGTCCATGCTGACCTGCATCTTGATCAGCGTGACCGGCACGCCTGCAGCCGGCTGACCGGTCGTCCGATTGATCACTCGGCCAGTGACAGCCGCGTCTGCCGCTGCAACCGCTAGCAACAGGAGCAGAGGAACCGCCAAGTTCTTCATGCCGGTTCCTCCGACGTCGGGGACGCCGCCGCCTTCTTGGCGCGTTCAATCTGAGCCATGACGGTCGCTAATTCTCCCTGCAAGTCCTTCTTCGTCGACTGGTAGTCTTCGTCCGAGAGTTTCCCCATACGATATTCGTTCTGCAGATCGCGCAGGTTCTCGTAGATCGTCCCCCGGCGCTGATCCAGGTGCAGCGTTGGAGAAGGCGGCGGCACGACCGGAAGGTCCTTGGCCCGAATGAGCAGCGGCGCGGCGAAGGCGAGCACCAGGAGTAGGATGGCGGCGGCGATGAACATGCGGGCTTGTGAGCTGACTATTCTTCGGCTGCTAGGTCGCGATCGATCTGCGCCTTGAAGCGGTTCAGAGCCTCTTCGTCGACGGCCAGCGGCGCTGGAGCCGCTGCTTCGGCTGCAAGCTGGTTCACTCGCCAGCGGCGAATGACGATCGGCACGGCGGCCAGACCTGCAAGGATAGCGACAAAAGGCATCGTCCAGCCGAAGGCTCCGAAGCCCTCTGTGGAGGGCTCGGCGAGGATAATCTCACCATATTTCGCCACTAGCCCGTCAACGATGACTTCCGGCGCAATCCCGGCGACGAGTCCTTCGCGTATCTCTTCCCGAACAGGCTCGCCAAAGTGGCAGTAGAGCATGTTGCAGTCGGCGACAGTCGAACCGCAACTGCATTGGCACATCAGCCTCTGGCCGATCGTGTAGGCCGCAGAGTCGATTGGGTCGGTGCTTCTCACCTGACCGATCACCGGAACGGCTAACACGCTGGCGAAGCCGAGACTAAGTATTTGTCGCCGTTGCATGAGTTTCCTTGATCGCCTTGGTCTTTCCAACCACTCCGACGACCTTTGTTCTGGGCGGGATGCGCCGTACCTTGCTCGGCCATATTGCGATCAACGTCCCGAAGATCAAAGTGAGGCCGCCGAGCCACACCCACATCACTAATGGATTGACGTATGCCTTGATGATTGGGTTCTTGGAATCTCGTTCGAATCCGGCCAGCACCACATAGACGTCTTCATTCAACCGGGACCTGATCGCCGGGATGCCATTGGCTTGGGTCTGCTGGCCGGTCAGGAATAGCCGCTGCTCGGGCCGCATTTCCTGCAAAATCTTACCGTCTCGCACCAAGTCAAAGACCGCAACGGTCGCAGAGTAGTTCGGGCCTTCCTGATCGACAAGATCCTTGAAAACCAGCTCGTACTTGCCGATGCGCATCGTCTCTCCAACGCGCATCTCAATCTGCCCCTCTTCGACGAACGCCATGCCGGCGAATCCGATAAAGAGGAAGACGATGCCCATGTGGACGAGGTATCCGCCGTAGCGCCTGGTGTTACGGTGGGTCAGCTCGATAATCGCCGAGGCAAAGGCCATGCTCTGCTTCTTCGCGATGACCGTGGCTCCGCGATAAAACTCCATGGCGACGGTCGCGGTGACGAAAGCCGACAGGATAAACGTCATCAGCGGGTAAAGACCGCGAATGCCGAGTGCGAACAATACCGCGCCGACGACCAATCCGAATATCGACGGCCCCAAGAAATTCTTTCTCAGGCTGGCGGCGGAAGTCTTACGCCAAGAGAACAGCGGCCCCAGGCCGGTCAATGCCAGCAGCAGCAGTCCGATAGGAATGTTCACCTTATTGAAGAACAGCGGGCCTACGGAAATCTTCTCGCCCGTCACCGCCTCGCTGAGCACGGGGAACAGCGTGCCCCACAAGATCGCAAAGCAACTCGCCAACAGAATCACGTTGTTGAACAAGAAACTGGACTCGCGCGACAACACGGCGTCCAACTGCGACTCGCTCTTGAGATAGTCCAAGCGGCTCAGGATTAGGTAGATCGTTGCCGCGATGCCCAGCGTCAGGAACCAAACAAAGTAATCGCCGATGTTCGACTGCGCGAAAGCGTGAACGGAACTGACCAAGCCGCTGCGCGTCAACATCGTTCCGAAGATGCACAGGAAGAACGTCGCTGAAACCAGCACGATGTTCCAGATCTTCATCATGCCTTTCTTCTCTTGCATCATCACCGAGTGCAAGAAGGAGGTGCCGGCGATCCACGGAAGTAGGGAAGCGTTCTCCACCGGATCCCACATCCAGTAGCCGCCCCAGCCCAGCACCGCATAAGCCCAGCGCATGCCCAACAGGACGCCGATGCCCTGGAACAACCAGGTGATCATCGACCAGATACGCGTCGTCCGAATCCAGTCATCGCCCGCCTGCTTGGTGATCACCGAGGCGATCGCGAAAGCAAACGGCACCATGAAGCCCACGTAGCCCAGATACAGCATCGGCGGATGGATCGCCATCAGCGGATGCTGCAGCAGAGGGTTTAATCCGTTGCCGTCGGCGATTGTCGCGATCTGCGGTCCCGACATCAACACACGAAAGGGATTAGCGACGAATGCCACGATGCCCAGGAAGAACCCAACAATCGTCATCGTGATTGCGACGACGTAGCTGATCATGTCCGCGTGCTTTTTACGCGCGGTATAGACGGCTACGAACGAATAGGTCGCCGCGATCCAGGTCCAAAAGAGTAGGGAACCTTCTTGTCCGCCCCACCAGGCTGCGAATCGGTAGACCAGCGGCTGCGAGAGGCTGGAGTAAGAGGCGACGTAGTTCAGGCGGAAATCGTCGGTTAGGATGGCCGCTAACAGCAACCCCGCCGCGACTGTTGTCAGCGCCCAAACCGTCATCACGCCCCGTTGAGCGCTCAATTCAAGAAAAGCGTTGTTTCTTAGTCGCCCGACGATACCTGCAAGGATCGAGTAGGCGGCTACACAGAAGCCGAGGACGAGGGCAAGGTAACCAATGTTTTCCATTCGACTCTCTGGTCGGTTGGCCTACTTCGCGGGTTCGGCCGAGGCGGTGTCATAAATCGGTTGCGCCCCTTCACCCGGAGTGGACTCGTACTTGGACGCGCACTTGGCCTGAATCTTGCGAGCCTCAAATACGCCGTCGGTCCGCAGCCTTCCGTCGCATAGCGCTTGGGCGTTGTCGCGAAACGTGTCCGGCAGCGGGTCGGTTCCCGTGTAGACCACGTCGAGTCGACGAACCTCTTCCGAGCCTTCTTCTGTCTGCAAGATCGTGAATTCAACCTGATTGGCCCGGCGGACGATCGAACTCGGTTCCACGTCGCCGCCCACACGGATCGGTTTGCTGACGGCGTCCTCCAGGTTGGCCAACTCTTCCAGCGTGACGTAGTACGTCATGCTTTCTGAGACCCCATCCATCGCCAGCCAGGCCAACGACCCAATGACGACTGCTGTAATCAGCCCAAATTTCAACATGGAGTTCATAGATTCCTCGCGTGCCCGGTGGGCGGTCTCAGTATAGCGGCTCGCCCCGCCAAGGGCCAAACTCGCGCTGCTATCCCCGAGAGACGATCTTTAGGCCGAAATGGAGAACATCCATGATAGGTCTAAGTCAAGAGAAAAGAGCGCGACGAGGGCGGGCGTCGCGCATCAT
>JAQCLD010000002.1 GCA_027592785.1 Acidobacteriota bacterium | reverse complement strand
CGGGGAATCGGAGATGTCTTGGGGTCGACCCTAGTGTCTGTATCGCTCTTACGCTGCGGCTCTTCTGGCTCTGACCGCGCGCCCGTGACACTGCTCCCGGTGCACCGGAGCCCCTGGTCGTGTCTCGACTAGCCAGGGACCTTCTGGTTCTATGTATAGCACCCCGTGTCAAGTGGTCTAGGCGAATGGCGCTGCTATTCACGACGTAAACCGCCTATTCGCCAAACGCCCTCCGCCAGGACTACGCTAAGTCCGGATGGCTTTGAAGTTTGCCAAGCAAGTCGTGGTGGAGTTTACCGACGACCAGTGCCCGATGATGGCGGCGTCGCTGGCGTTCTATGCTGTCTTCTCGATTCCGCCATTGCTGTTTTTGTTGGTGCACGGTGTGGGCGCTCTGCTCGGCGCTAGCCAGGCGGAGGCCGGCTTGATCGAACAAACCGGCCAACTATTTGGTCCGGCGGCAGCGGCGCAATTTTCCGCCATGCTGAAAAACGCGGCGGAGCGAAGCGCGGGTGAAGGCTCCGCTTTGGTCATTAGCCTGGCCGCACTCGTGTTCGCCGCTACGGGCGGATTCATCCAGCTACAGGCGGCGCTGAACCGCGTGTGGCAAGTGCAACCGAGCTCCAATCATCCCTTTGTGGTCGCCTATCTCGCAAGACGCGGGGCGTCTATGTTGATGATGGCGGCGCTAGGCGTGTTCTTGCTCGTGTCCCTGGGCTTGTCGACGCTGTTGGCCGCAGCCGGCGAGCTATTCCTGGCAGGTATGCGCGAAGACACGTTGCGCATCCTCGATCTGATGTTTAACGCGGCAGTGTTGACGGCGCTGTTCGCAGCGATGTTTCGTTGGATTCCGGATGGGAGAATTCTTTGGCGAGACGTGTGGGTGGGCGCATTCGTAACCGCGGGGTTATTTATGGCGGCGAAGTACGGGGCGGCGTTGTACTTGGGAGGCGGGGAGCCTGGGCAGCCCTTCGCGGCGACGGGTTCGCTGACCGTGTTCATGATGTGGGTATATTTCGCCGCGGCTGCGTTGCTGTTGGGCGCGGAGTTTACGCAAGTTTGGGTGAGGCGCAGCGGCCGTGAGATTGAGCCGGTAGATGGGGCCGTTCGAGTGACGGTGACGACGGACGAGCCGACGGAACGAGAAACGTTGACGCGGCTGGATATCTAGTGAAAGGGTGGGACAGGCCTGCCTGCAGTCGGAGGGCCTCACTCAGTAAGAAAGAATTTCACTCCTCGCAAAAAACGAGCGTATTGTCAGCTTCATTGCTCTCGCTGATGTCGTTGAAAGGATCGACGACGATTTGGAATTTCAGCGAGGCGTCACGGGGCGGAATGGCGGAGGAGAGTATCTGCGGTTCGCCGTTGCTTAGGCCGGACAGTTCGAACTGATGGACTACGGACCCCGCGGAGATGATCTGGACGGTGGCTCTCGATACGGCGCCGTTACCGGAGTTGAGCACTTCAAACGACATCGAGTCGCCTTCGAAGGTAAGATTCCCCACGGTGAGGTTGGCGTCGCGGACGAGGGGGACGGCGAGCGGATAGAGGCGAATCTCGGCGGTTTCAGCGAGCGCCGAGCAGACATGACCGGCGCGGCTGCGGTCTTGACGGAAGCCGTGCAGATGGACCGGGGCGCCAAAGACGGAGACGAGTTCTTGGATGCTGCCGGCTGCCGCATAAAAACCAGAGAGTTCCCATTCGGCGGACCCTTCGTCAGTGAAGAAGAGCTGAAAAGGGGCTTTGTCGACGGTGGGGTCAGTGAGCGGCGTGCCTTGTTTGAGCAGATTGTGGGCAACGCTGTAGCCGACGTCACGGAAGACGCCGGAGATGCGCACGGAGGCGAAGGCCAGGCCGTTGTCCTGGGCGAGTTGCAGAATTTGCTGGTGAATCGGGATGCCGGGGACCGCATCGGCGACTACGACGGAAGCGGGGTTGCCCGCACCAACGCCAACGTAGGGAATGGGCTCGTCGCTAAGGGACCGCACGGTCGGCGGAAATAGTGGGTCGGACCAGACTAGCTCGGGCGCGCCCGCGGTTCCATTGACGATGACTTCTCCGTTGCGGGCGTCGAGTGCGGTCGTGCCGACGCCGCCAAGTTCCCAGGACGGGGAAACGGATTCTAGATCAGCGAAGACGCTTGCGGTGGTGGTCGTATCCCACAGATCGCCGCCGAGTAAATCGAGAACCGAGTTATAGACGAAAGCCTGGCCGTACGCGTCGCAGGCGAGCGTTGGGACCTCGGCGGGAGCAAGAGCGGCGGTGACGGTATTCGCGGCGATGCCGTCGACGGTGATCGTCAGCGCGGCGTTATCGAGGGAAGCGATTTGTTCGGGAACGATGATGCGCAACTCGTCGACGCCGGGGAAGAGTTCTGAAGCGCCGGCGAAGTCGATGGGCGCGCTGATGCCGCCGAGCGTCGCGTCAATGGTTTCGGTATCGGCGAAGCGCAAACCGGAAGCGTAAACCGTGAGGCGGGTGCGCTTGTCGCAGCCGGGAAGTTGCCAGGTCTGCGTGACGAAGGGCGAGCCGGCGTAGGTCGCCGCGTTCAAGATGGCGCCGGGACCTGTACCCGAGCTGTCGAGCGAGAAGAGGCCAGGAGCGACGTTGGCGACTTCGACTGTGCCGCTCGCAACGGTTGCGCCGTCGAGAATGACCTCGACTTCAGCGAGGCCTGCGGCGACAGGGCGCGGGACGACGAAGTTGAGCTGCCAGGTCGAGACGTAGGCGAGTTGCGCTGAGTGTCCGTTGACACGGACGATGACGCCGGCGAGTTCGCGAGGGAGGCGTCCTGTGGCATCCAGGGTCCCAACTGCCGTTTCGTTCGCGAGATCGACGCCGAAGGCGGTGGCGACGGAGTCAGGAGAAACCGTGGAAGCGTAGGACGGTGCGGATAGGACGACTAGTTGTTGAGCCTGAGCGGAGGCGAGAGGGGCCAGGAGCAGAGCGCAGAGGACTGTGGTGAGGCGAAGGCGCATGACGATCGTCCTATTTTGGCAGACGTTCTGGGCGCTGGGACCAAGGGCTCGCGCCCCTGGCTCGGGTGGGTCGTGGATTCATGGATGGAGGCGACGGATTGGGCTACACGGCGAAGTCGTGTTGTTCGCGGTGGTGGGGGCCGTCGTATTGCTGAGTTGATTTGAAGAGTTCGTGGCGGCCGTCGCCGGCGTGGGGGGCGGCTTTGTTTAGCAGTTCTTCTTTCTCGGAGTCGGACATCGGTTTGAAGTTGCGGGCGATGGCGACTTCGGCTTTGAGCTCTTCCATGGAGATGATGCCCGCTACGAGCGCGGTGATCGGCAGGCTGAGCGCGTAGCGTCGGCACTGCTCGTGGGTGATGTCGGTTTCGGTGGGAATGCGGCCAACGGTTCCGCCGCCGCCGAGAGACTTCATGCCGAGAACGCCGACGTCTTTGCTGAGGCAGACAGGCACAACTTCGCGCTGAAAGCTGCGGAAGTGGAAGTCCATCACGTTGATAGGCATCTGCGCGGTGGCCCAGTCAAAGGGCTTGTTGAGCATCTTGAGATGGATGCGCGGGTCCTTGTGTCCAGTAAAGCCGATGTGGCGCACCTTGCCGGCCTTCTGCGCTTCTAGGGCTGCCTTGAGGCCGCCTTTCTCAAACACCCAGTCGGGGTCGTTGTCGTAGACCATTTCGTGGAACTGCCACAGGTCGATGCGGTCGGTCTTGAGGCGGCGCAGGCTGTCGTCGAGGCAGCGCATGGAGCCGGCGTAGTCGCGCTCGCAGTTCTTGGTCATCAGGAAGACCTTGTCGCGTTTGCCTTCCAAGGCAAGTGCGCGGCCGATGATCTCCTCGGAGCCGCCCATTTGGTAGTCCCAGGCGCTGTCGAAGAAAGTGAGACCTTCGTCGATGGCGGCGTGCATGATACGCACGGCTTCGTCTTTGTTTTCGACTGAGCCAATGTGCCAGCCGCCCAGGGCGAGGATGGAAACTTGTTCGTTGGTGCGTCCGAGGCGGCGGGTGGGCAGGCCGCTAGAGGAATCGGTTTGGGCGATGGCCTGCTGCGCGAGGGCGGCGGCGGCAGCGCTGCCTAGCAGCGTCCGGAAGAAGGTGCGGCGGGGAGTCGCTTCGGAAGACGGCGTTTCGTTCGGCATGTGGACATTCTAAACGGTGCAAGTGCAGGGGTGGAAAGAAATACAGGGTACGTGCAAGAAAGTCGAGGTGGAACCTGCGGGGCACGGCGGGAATCTAACAGATTGGCCGGGACTGGACATATTGTGCGTTTGGCCCATCCCGTGCAAGCTCTTAGACGAGAGTCGAGGAGAGGACTTTATGCTTGCTTGGAGGCAGACAGCTGGATTGCTGATGGCGCCGATGCTGTTCGGCGCGGACGCTGCCCTCGAAGCGTGGCAACCGGAGACGGGGCCGCCGCAGCTGGAGGCAGTCGCCGTCCCGGATGATGCCGAGGACTTCGATTGCGCTTGGGGGACGGATGAACGTCTCGCGCTGCTGGAGAAATTGAACCGCTGCGATCGGGACCGACTGCCCAAGCTAGATAGAATTGTGATCCCGTTGGATTGGGATCGGGACGAGACGGATTACTCGCCGTTACCAAAGAAGCTGGCTTGGGCCGAAAAGCTGGATAGCGTCCTGCTGGTTCACGCGCCGATGCAGGCGTTCGCCGCCTACGAACATGGCGAGCTTGTCTACTGGGGGCCCATTAGCAGCGGAGGGCGCAACTCGCCGACCCCGTTGGGCGCGTACTTCTTGAATTGGAAATCGAAAGGCCGGCACAGCACGGTGAACCGCAATTGGTTCTTGCGCTGGTACTGCAACTTCGAGAACAGCTCGGGGCGATCCTTCCACGAGTACGCGTTACCCGGCCTGCCGGAGAGCCACGGCTGCGTGCGCCTGTTGGCCCGAGATGCGAAATGGATGTATGACTGGGGCCATTCGTGGGAGCTGGACAAGACGGGGCGGAACCTGGAAGCTTTCGGAACGCCGGTGATCATCATTGGCGAGTACGATTGCGACAGTCCGCCGCCGTGGAAAGACCCGGAACTTGTCGAACAAGGGTTCCGACTCTCCAGGTCTGGGCACTGGGCGGCGCGCGCGGCGGAATCGTTGGCGGCCGAACGTTTGCGCGACGCGGGCGTGCTGCTCATCGAGTCAGACGACTAGCACGGTTAGAATGAGAGCCGGATGCTAGCCCGTCTCCTTTCCTTTTTTTTCCTGCTGAGTTGCTCGCCGCTTTGGCCGCAGGCGGAGTATCGGGTATACAACGACCATCCGCGCATTTGGTTGGATGAGTCTCGGTTGCTGCGCGTGCAGCGGGACGCAGAACGGGACACGCGAAGGTGGGCGCGGCTGCAGGAGTTGCTGGCGCAGCCGGGTGAGTTGCAGGAGCCGGCGTTTGCCGAGGCGCTCGCCTATCAAGCGTCAGGCGATGAAGTACGAGGCCGAGCCGCCGTGGATTGGGCGCTAGCAGCGGCCGAGCGGAATTTCAGCGAAGCGGGTGACTTACGGCAGGGTTCGCTGGTCTTCGATTGGTGCCAGCCGCTGCTCACTGAAGAGGAGCGGGCGAAGATTGCCGGCGGGTTGGGTACGGCAATCACTGCGGAAGCGAACGCGAGCGAATCGGACCTGCTGCGAACCCGGGATGCGCTGCTGGCGTCGATCGCGGTCTCGGGCACGTGGCCTGGCGCTGAAGAGGCGACTGGAAAGTTACTGAATCAGCATTGGAAGGCTAGGTTGGCGCCCCAGATGGAAGCGGGCAGAGCTGCGGACCGGGCGGTAGAACTGCAGGCGGCCCTGGAGATATGCTTCGCGGTGCGGCACAACTTGGATCGCGATTTGTGGGGCGAGGCTCCGCAGGTGTTTCGCGACGTGGCGCTGGCGCGCATCCTAAGCTATCTGCCCGATAACATCGAGACGAAGGAAGGGCGCGTGCATCGCCCCTCGGTAGTGCCAGCGGGTTCGGATCCGGAGACGGAAGCGATCGTGGGCCGGGTGGCGGAAATGACCCTGGTGAGCTACGATTCGCGGTCGCAGAGTTCGCAGTTTCTGCAGGGCTGGTTGCGCAGCGACGCATATACGCTGCGGGGCAGTTACGGGGCGCCGTATGAGTTCTTATGGCTGAATCCGTATTTGCCTGGTTTGAGCCCGACGTCGGGGCCGAAGTCGGCATATGATCCGACGCGCAGACGGTTTTTCGCACGAAGCGGATGGGGCCCGGACGGATTGTGGCTAGGGTTCTTCGATGGCGACTTGTTGCGATACGAGGGCGGCAAGCTGACGCCGGTCGAGCCTGACAATCGCGCCGAGGCTATCTCCTTCCCAGGTTTTGCGATTGCGTTGCCGGAGGAGAATGCGAAGTTCCAGGCGAAGGTACTCGAAGGCAACCCGAACTACATGCAGTTCGTTTACTTGCTGGGGATGGACGACAAGCGCCGGTATGAAATCAAGATCGGCAACAACCCTTGGCACGACTATCAACCGCGCGGCAGTGTGATTCCCTTGTCGAACGACCCGAATCTAAACCTGGCGGAGATTGACTTTCTGGTCGAGCAGACAATTCGCATCCGCCCCGGCAAGCACTGAGCGTCGAGATGGCGGGACGCTAGGGGATGGGAGCGAACGTTAGGTCGCTGCTCACTGAAGTAACGCATTCGGCAGCGTATCGATGCACCCGAGCCTCGTCGCGGCCAGTTGCAATAGACACTGCCAGAGCAATGGCTTCGGTTGGATCGGCAACCGGGCACGAGTAGGGGATACCCAGCTGGTGTCCACATGCTTCGGCGGCGCGAGCGGCAATTACTACGAGCGACAACAAAGAAGGAGTCGTGGGCTCGTGTACGTGGTGGGCAGAGGCCACGTCTTGAAATGCCGCTGGCAAGCTCCAATGCGTACAGAGCCAAGCCCCCGCCTCGCAGTGATCGATGTCGAAACGGGCCTTCTCGGCGTCCAGGATGCTGCCGCTGTCAGGCGAAGATACCGCAAGCAGATCCTCATACTCAGGAGCATATTCGGCCAACAAAGCCAGCAAGCCGACGTTATGGAGCAATCCCGCCGTGTAACAGCGAGACGAGTCGATTTCAAAAGCCGGCGCCAGGGTTTGAGAAGCTAGAGCGACAGCGCGGCTGTGGCGCCAGCAGTCTCCCATCAGATCGGTCTGTCCTTTGTAGCCCATCATTTGTCTAATAGTGCTGGCTAAACAGATTGCGTGAAGCCGCCGGGAACCAACGGCGACAGCTGCCCGATCCACGGAGTCGCAAAAACGTTCTTCGGCGCGCCCCGTATTGGCGGAGTTGAGGATATCCACAACAAGCGATGGATCGGCGTTGCTTAGTTCGACAATCTCGCGCGTTGTCCAGTCTTCCCTCGTCAACACCGAAATGAGGTGCAAGGCGACTCCGGGCACGACAGGCAAGCCGTGGAAAATCCACGGCCTGGGCCGACCCGAATGGCTGATCATGGTAGTCACTCCTATCCTTAAACTCGGATAGTTTAGTCGGTGCCTACAGGTGAATCTCGCACATTTATGCCGAATCTGATGAGACCTTCAAGAGCCCCCTACCACTTATCGGTGCGGAAGGACGAGGCCGGTAGGCCCGCGTTGTTGAAAAGCGAGCCGACGATCCAGTTCTGCCAGGCGTAGCGAACGGCAACGGGATTGGGAACGGCGTCGCTAGAGACGCGCAGATTCCCGCCGCGCACGATCTCCGCCTTGGCCGCGTGGAACACCTTATCGTCCCCGGCAATGGCGAAGCCGGTAAGTTCCGCGCCAAAGGCGGAGAGGCCGTCGGGTGCGTGGTCGAACTGCAGAACTGCGGCGCCTTCTTCGACGCTCATCTCGCGGTAAACAGGACCGGAGTATCGAACTCCTTGCATGCCGTAGGCTTTGGCCAGCGCCCAATAGGCGAGGCGCTTGCCGACCACGATCTTTTCGGGCGGGTGGATGTTGCGCTCCAGGCCGATGTCCATTGTGGAGGCCATGCCGGTGTTGGGCACGTTGAGCATTGTCTTGAGTTGCGCTTCTCGCAGATAAGCAGAGTTGTTTTGGCCGTACTCGTAAGGCGCGATCTGCACGAAGTAGAACGGGAAGTCGCCGCGCTCGAAGCGATCGCGCCAATTGGCGATCATCGCCGAGAACATGCCTTGGTAAAGATGAGCTTCGCCAACGTTGGACTCGCCTTGATACCAGAGAGCGCCGCGGATGCCGTAGGGCACGAGCGGATGAATCATCCCGTTGTAGAGGTATTCGGGCTTGTCTTGGTCACGATTCCGCTGGCGGGTGAGGTCGACTCCCTCTACCGCGCCAAGTATGGAGCGTTCGGTCCAGGCCTGCACCGGCGTGCCGCCCCAGGAACTGTCGATGGCTCCAACGGGGACGTCGAGTACGCCCTGGATATAGGTAATGAAGGTGTGGCCGACGGCGCTGAAATCGAGCGCGACGGCGGGCGAAGAAGGCTCCCAGCGCCCGACGACGTCGGAGGCGGGCTCGGCTACAGCGACGTGCGGCACGGTGAAGAGCCGCAGATTGCGATTATTGGCGTGGGCGATGGCGTCGTTGCTGCCGTTAATCGGCTGGTTGCCGTAACCCTTGAGGGGCATCTCCATGTTGGACTGGCCCGACAAGAGCCAGACCTCGCCGACCACGACGTCTTGGAGGCGTATCGTCTCGGTCGTATCACCGGCTTGCGCCTCGACGGAGAACTCGCGGGGCTCGGCGCTGGCTTCGAGGGGGTCGAGGCGGACCATCCATTTGCCGTCGGGAGCAGCAGTGGTCGAGTGAAATTGTCCGGCGAAGCGCACGGTGACTCGGCTGCCAGAATCCGCCCAACCCCAGACTGCGTCGGGAGCACCGCGCTGGAGGATCATATGATCGGAAAAGATGGCCGGCAGTCGGAGTTCAGCCGAGGCAGCGGCGGCGAGCAAGAGCGTCAGCAGAAAAGGGGATAAGAGTCGTCTGGTCATGGTTGGCGTCCGGGTAACATGCTACACGATGCAACGGATTGCCGGCCTTGGCGGCGAGTGAACTAAGTCAACGGCCGGAATTGGCGATAATGGACATCAGGACGAACTCATGTCAACAGTAAAGATCTTCAACAACGGCCCCATTACTATCGAAGGCGATTTCACGATCACCGACCAGAACGGCGACGCATACGACGTCAAGGGCCGGACGACGATCGGCCTTTGCCGTTGCGGGCTGTCCGCGAACAAACCGTTCTGCGACGGTACTCACGGACGGCAAGGATTTTCGTCAGATTGCAAAGCTTTCGCCTTGCCTGAAAAGAAAAAGTAGACGCTCGACGGGACCCGGCACTCGTTCGGACCTGCACCCGTAAGTCGGGTTCAGTAGCTACTCGGCGGCGGGAAAGTCAGCGGGAACTGCCTGGGTAACTGCTCCTGTGGCGGCCCATTCGACTCCGCGCTGGAAAGTCGTCCTGAAACTAGCGCCGCTCATGGCTTCGACGTTGTGTCCGAGGGGGGCGTGGAAGACGCGGCCCTGGCCGTAACTGATAGCCATCAGTAGCGGCTCGTATTCGCCGGTGCCGCGCGTCTCGGGATCGGAATAAGCGGCGGCGAGCAAGGTGACGTTCTCCGCCGGGCCGCGCATCTGATCGTACAGTTCATCTTCGGTATCGTGCCTCCAAGCCGCGGGCAAGCCCTTCATTATGGGATGCTCGGGAGCCTGCGCCTCGAGCTTGAACTTGTGTCGATTTCCGTGTGAGCCGGCGCGGCCGGTATACGCGGGATCGCGAACCCACTCGCCTTCGCGCAGTCGCAGATAGACGCCGTCGGACTCGTCACGGTTGCGGATGACGCCGCCGTTCTCTTCAGTGCGACGTCCCCAGCCGCCGACGCCGATCATTGCGTTCCAGGCACGCCAGTCGGGGAAGGCATTGTCGGTAGCGTGGACGCTCACGAAACCTCCGCCGCCGGAAACATAGTCCTCGAAGGCCTTCTGGGTTGCGTCAGACCAGTAGTCGCCCTCGTAGTTGACGATGACGACGTCGTAGTTGGCGAAGGCCGGCAGGAACTGGCTGTTGTCTTCGCCGATGGCTGGGCTGCTGGCGACATCGACGGTAAAGATGCCGGCGTCTTCGAGCATCTGTTTCATCAGCACCGTCCTTTCGGCCCAATCCTTGTGATAGATGGAGCTTTGGCCGTCGACAATGAGGGCCTTGACGGCCGGCTTCTGCGGCGGATTCTCAGCCGCCTGTTGCGACTGGCACGCGACTAGAAACAAGGAAAAAACGGCGGCGGTGAAGATCAAGCGTGTCATGGCTGTGGCGCGATTCATTATACGCAGGTCTAGGGTCTCTACAATGGGGGCTTATGGCCTATGCGGATTTGCGGGAGTTTATTCAGGCGCTGGAGAAAGCCGGCGAGCTGAAGCGGGTATCAGACGAAGTCGACCCGGAGTTGGAGATCACCGAGATTGCCGACCGGGCGGTGAAGTCGGGCGGACCGGCGCTGCTGTTCGAGAATCCGCGTGGGTCAAAGATCCCCGTGCTGATCAACGCTTTCGCCTCGATGAGCAAGATGAAGATCGCCCTGCAGGTGGACGACATCGACGAGGTTGCCGGGCGGATCGCGGAGCTGATCGAGCTCAAGAAACCCGAAGGCTTGATCGGGAAGTTGAAGATGCTGCCCAAGCTGGCCGAGGTCGGCAGCTTCTTTCCCAAGGATGTCTCGACCGGGCCGTGTAAGGAAGTCATCCGCAAGGACGGCTTTGACCTGGCGCATTTCCCGGTATTGAAGTGCTGGCCGCAGGATGCGGGGCGATTCATTACCCTGCCCTTGGTTTTCTCGAAGAACCCGCTAAACGGCAAACGCAACTGCGGCATGTATCGCCTGCAGGTTTTCGACGGTCAGACGACCGGGATGCACTGGCAGACCCACAAACAAGGCGCCGAACACTACCGGCGAATGAAAGCCGAGGGCAAACAAACGCGCATGGACGTGGCGGTGGCGATCGGCGCGGACCCGGCGACAATGTTTTCGGCGATTCTGCCGCTGCCGCCGGATCTAGATGAGATGTTGTTCGCGGGCTTCATGCGATCGAAAGCTGTCGAGATGGTGAAGTGCGAAACGGTCGACATCGATGTGCCTGCGAATGCGGAGATTATTCTCGAAGGCTACGTCGAGCTAGGCGAGACGCGCACCGAAGGTCCGTTTGGCGACCACACGGGTTTCTACTCGTTAGCCGATGAGTATCCGGTCTTCCACATCACTTGCATCACGCACCGCAAGGATCCGATCTATGCGACGACGATTGTCGGACCGCCGCCGATGGAAGACTTCTTCATGGGCAAGACGATTGAGCGGGTCTTCCTGCCGCTGATGCGTTTGCAGTTGCCCGAAGTGGTGGACATGGCGATGCCGGCAGAAGGCATCTTCCATAATTTGATGCTGATCTCGATCCGCAAGTCTTACCCGGGCCAGGCGCGCAAGGTGATGAACTCGATTTGGGGTTTGGGCCAGGCGATGTTCACCAAGTGCATCGTCGTGGTGGATCACGACGTGGACGTGCAGAACTACAGCGAGGTAGCTTGGAAGGCGCTGAACAATATCGACCCGGAGCGCGATATCCAGTTCACCCTGGGGCCGATTGATTCGCTGGATCACTCCAGCCGCTTGGCGAACTTCGGCTCAAAGATGGGCATCGACGCAACGAAGAAATGGCCGGAGGAAGGCTTCCAAAGGCCCTGGCCGGACGTGCTGGAGATGGACGCCGACGTCAAGAAGCGCGTCGACGGGATCTGCAAGAAACTAGGAATCTAGTCGGCGTGAAGGCGGAAGGCGAGGAAACTGGTTCGCTGCTGGTTGCTGTAGTTGTCGTCGCTGACGATAAGCAGGGTGCGATCACCGTTGGGGAGCTGAGGCCCAAAGCACATGCCCTCGTAGTTATCCAAGCGGCGAAAGCCTTCACTGAAACGATCCT
Organism: Acidobacteriota bacterium; assembly: GCA_027592785.1. Lineage (GTDB taxonomy): Bacteria > Acidobacteriota > Terriglobia > Bryobacterales > UBA6623 > CAMPKL01. The sequence goes on along the minus strand of JAQCLD010000002.1, from coordinate 110,579 downwards.
TGACCGAATCGAGGTCGAGTACTAGCCGCTTTGCCAACGGCGCTTGGAGTTCGCTCTGGGAGAGTCGATCGGGCAATTCGATTTGGTAGACGCGAACTGTCTGGAGCGTCGAGCCGTCCTCCAAACGCTCAAAGCCGCGCTCGAGAGTCAGAACTGTACGGTCACGAACCCAGAGCAGTTCAGCCAAGCCTAGGCTGCTGAGGATGGACGGGTCGGTGCGGTAAAAATATTCAGCGATGGGCTGCCAGCCGTCTGCCTGCTGGCCGTAGCGAAGGATGCGCACCAGGCAGCCAACTGAGGCGTCGCACTCGTGTTCGTCCTGCTGCAGATTACGTTCGGTCGCCGCGAGCAAGGTCGCACCGTCCGGACTCACCGTGAGACTTTCGAAGGAGAGGTTATTCCGCACGCCGGTTGTATCTCGCGGAAGGTAGTGGGGCGGAATCGGTAAGCTTCCGAGTAGACGGCCGTCTGGGCCGAAGCGGAAGATGCCGGGATCGACACGGGGATCACGACTCGCGTAGCCCTCGGACGAAACGATTAACTCACCTGTAGAGGCCATCGCGAGGCCTTCGGGATCAACCGTCCACAGCGGCAGAGGAACCCCGGAGGCGTCTAGCAAGGGCAGGACGGCTTCGGGTTCCACTTTCAGAGACCGCTCGGAAAGCTGAATGGACAGAACGAAGACACGCAGGTTGGTGGAATCTGAGAGTGCGTAGAGCAGCCCCGAGGACGGGTCATAGGAGAGGGCGGAGACGCCGCCGAAACCTCCGTCGGCTTTGCGCTGCCGAGACTCCGCGCGGGTCGTCGGCTCATCGTCGGGATCCGCAGATTCCGCGAGCGCAGATGGATCGCCGAGCTGCGCGAATGCGATGCCGCTGGGGGCGTTGAAATCGGCGAGAAATTCGAGCGACACCTCGACCGGGGGCGCGCCGCAGGCGACCGCGGTTAGGATGAGCGCGGTCATCCAGACCAGCGGCGAGGGGCAGTACAACCGCGGCGAGACACTCATCGCAAAGTTACAGCGCCTTGATGAAGGCTAGCGTGAAGGGGATGAGGTCTTTTGGCGTTCGCGAAGTGATGATAGGGCCGTCGACGACGACTTCTTCATCGACCCATACGGCGCCGGCGTTCTCCATGTCCTCGCGGATCGAGAAAAAGGACGTCGCGCGGCGGCCTTGGAGGACTTTGGCCGAACATAACATCCAGGGCCCGTGGCAAATGGCGGCGACGGGCTTGCCTTCCTCGACGAGTTCACGGACGAATTGGCGGAAGGCGGGATCGCGGCGCATGTAGTCCGGGGAGAAACCGCCCGGTACGACGCAGCCGTCGAAGTCCTCGGACTTGACTTCGCTGATGGCGCGGTCCGACTTGGCTGGGTAGCCGTGCTTGCTGGAATAGACGTGATTGGGTCTGGAGCCGACTAGCACCACGTCGACGCCGGCTTCTTTAAGGCGCAGCGCCGGATACCAGAGTTCTAGATCTTCGTACTTCTCTTCGGTGAGAACGGCGACACGTTTGCCTTTCAAGTCCATCTGTCTTCCTCGCGAGGCTTTCATGCTAGCAAGGGTGAGCCTTGGGGCATACTAAGGCTCGAAGGATGAGCAGTCGACCGAGTTGGGGACGGCGTGTCGCCGCTTTTTACGCGGCAGCAGCGATGCTGGGCTGCCAAAGCACTCAGCCGGTCGTGGAAGCGTTGCGGGAGCCGGTTGCGCGTCATGAATCGTTTTTCAAAGGCGTGAACTTCACGGCGGAAAGGCCCGCTCCTTACGATTCGGATGAGTCCTTGGAAACACTCCGCAAACTGCCGGCCTTCGGAATCAACGCAGTTGCGCTGGTGCCCTATGCGGGGGCCCGGCTTGGTTCGCCGGAACTGCGCTTCCCGCTCGGCATGGAAAAGGATGAGGGGATACGGCGGATCAGCCAGGCGGCGCATGAGGCCGGGCTAAGAGTCATCCTCAAGCCGCAAGTTTGGTACCGAGGGGGCTATCCGGGCGAGCAGGATCTGCAAACCGACGAGCAGTTGGATGCGTTTTTCAGGCGATACGGAGAGCTGGTTGCGCACTATGCGGAGTTGGCGGAAGAGACTCATGCAGACCTGTTTTGCGTTGGAGTGGAGTTCGCCAAGCTGACGCGGCACGAAGAGCGCTGGAGAGAGTTGATCCGGCTAGCCAGGAGGCACTACTCGGGGCCGCTTACCTACGCCGCCAACTTTGGCGAAGAGTTCGAGTCGGTTGGGTTTTGGGATGAGTTGGACTACGTTGGCCTGGATAATTATTACCCCCTGCCGGACGATTTATCCACGGCGGCGAGTGCGCAGCGGATTGAAACCGTCTACCGGCGATTTGGGAAGCCGGTGATTTTTACGGAAGTGGGGTTTTCCAGTTACGAGGGAACACACCGGCAACCCTGGGAAGACGAGCCGGGAGGCGCGTATTCGGCGGAAGCTCAGGCAGAAGGATACGAGGCGATCTTTCGGGGCTTCCACGACAAGCCCTGGCTGCAGGGGATGTTCTGGTGGAAGGTCGGCACCAACGGGATGAGCCAGCAGGGCCGGAATGGCGCGCACGCTCCTTGGGGCAAGCCTGCGATGGACGTTCTGAAGAATTGGTACTTGAAGCTGTAGGAGTCACGGCGGCAAATGGGCCTTGCCTCCGTGATGGACCTAATTGCGCGGCGTCACCGTAGGACGATTTTGACCGCCGCGAAGACGGCGCGGAGCTGGGGGCGGCTGATTGACGAACTCCTCGGAGTCGCGCGCAGCTTTGGTTACGACTCCGGGGGGCTGCAGAAAACCGAGGTCGCGGTACCAGTCGATCAAGCGCAGGTGCCAGGTTCCGAACGGAGTTCCCGAACGATCCGTCAAGCCGCCTGCATGCGGGCCGTTGCCGTAGATATGCATCTCGATATTCGGGACTCCGAGCTTGAGCATCGCATCGAAGTACTCCATGGCCCAAATCGCGTGGATGCGGTCGCCGGAGCCAGACGTTGCGATGAAGGCGGGCGGCACGTTGCGGGGGATTTCGGGGTTCTCGCCGCGGGCGAATGGCGTCGGGCCGGGGTAGATGACGCCGGTCCAGTCGGGCCTGGAAGTCACGCCGGCAAGCGGATCGCTCGGATCGTTGTTCTGCTCGTCGAAGGCTTTGAACGCGACAGCAGCCGGAGCGGAAAGCTCGGCGCCGGCGGAAAATCCCATGATGCCGATCTTACTGGGATCGATGCCAAAAGCCTCGGCATGCTTGCGCACAAGGCGGATTGCCTGCAGAGCGTCGCGGACAGCGTCCGTGCGCGGCTCGTAGCCGTCGCTGCGCAGGCGGTTGCGAAGAATGATCGTATTGACCCCGAGGTTGTAAAAGAAAGGCACGAAGTCGCCGCTCTCAGTGCCGACATTGAGCGTACGGTGCCCGCCGCCCGCCACGAGGATGACCGCTGAACCGTTATTTCTATTGCCGCCGACGGTATGGAATTCGATGGACGGATTGTGGATGTTGACGATGCTTTTAATGCGGCCGGGCGTGCCGTTGGTCATGTTGTATTTCTCGGGCTCCGCGACGCGCTCGTGGTTGAGGTAAGGGGAGTCCGGAGGATAGAGCGGCATGACGATGCCGCCGGGCAGGATGGCCAGCGGCGCGTAGGGGGCGTCGGTCTGGGGACCGGGCGCGGGCACACTGAGCGGCTCGGGAATATTCTGAGCGGCGAGGGGGAGGGCAACGGCCGCGGCCAACGCGCCCAGTACAACAGTTCTGAAGAATAGACTTGGTTTCATGATGGATAGCGGCTCCTGCGCAGACATGAGCATAGCGCCGCGCCACGCCTGGCGGCGCGCGGAAACGGGCGAAGCAGACACAAAGGCGTTTCGGAGTTAAGCTGTTTCACATGGCAACAGAGGCCGCATTGACTCACGAATTCCTGCGTGTTTCGCGCCGGGAATTCCAAACGAATTTAGCGAAGATCGAAAAGGCGGTGGCCAAGCTCACGGCGGAGCAAGTCTGGACTCGCAAGCATGAGCACGAGAATTCGATCGGCAACTTGCTTCTGCACCTGGCGGGCAATGTGCGGCAGTGGATCATCTCCGGCGTGGGCGGCGTCGCGGACGATCGCGACCGGGACGCGGAGTTCGCACAGCGAGAATCGATTGCGCCGGAGACACTGCTAGCGCGATTGAGGGAGACGCTTGAGGAAGCGGATTCCACGCTGGCGGCAGCGGAAAGGCTCGACCTGCTGGAAAAGCGCCGCATACAGGTATTCGAGGTGACGCTGATGCAGGCGATCTATCACTGCGTGGAGCACTTCTCGGGACATACCGGCCAGATCATTTGGGTCGCGAAGAACGTTAGCGGCGAGGATTTGGGCTTTTATCGCTACTTGCAGGACCCCAACCGCCCGCCGAAAGTCGAGCCTTAGACCGCGGTTCGCGCGGTGTGGTCGGCAATAGCCTGCTCGACGACAGCCGCTTCTTCGGTTCGGCCGCCTTGCCGCAGCAAGTCGAGACTGCGTTGCAGCAGGGGAATGACGCGGCCATCGCCGGCAGTGAGAAGTTCGAGACGCAGAGCGCGGCAACGCTCAAAGTCAGCGAAGGCTTCGGCGTCTCTGCCCAGAGCCCGACGTGCGCTGCCTCGCTGCTCAAGAAGTACGCTCTGGAGCAGTTGGTCGGCGCCCGCGGCGGCGAGGGCTGCATCGGCGGAATCGCACGCTTCTTCAAAGCGCTGCAGCCTCAGCAGCAGGCCTGCACGTACCGTGTAGAGCGCGCTCTCGGATTGCTTGTCGACTCCTAGCTGTTTAGCGACATCGAGCAGGACAAGCACGCGTTGCGGCGGCCAGTGCGTTTGAACGGCGTTCACCGCGGTCCAGATCTCATTCATGGGGCGGCGTTCTTCGATCAGCAGTCCGCGCAAGGCATCGAGGTCGGCATCGCCTGCCCACCACGCCAGTTCGCGTTCGAGGGCTTGCCGGTCGCCGTCGATGCCGCCGAGGAAACACAGTTCGGCCAAGAGCCGAGCGGCGGCACGCGTAGTTGTCGGACGGTTTTGGAAGAGCCAAGCGGCGAACTGTTGCGCCACGCGACGGCGGGAGTCGTCCGGCGCAGCAAGCCGTAGGCGTTCCCTCGAAGCCGGTTCGCGGAACCCATAGACGATCTCGCCGGGGAAGCTGGGGTGTTGGAATCGGCTTCCGAATAGGCGGGCTTCCGAATCTTCGCCGACCGTCTCGTCGATGAGATCGGTCCAATCGTCGATTTCGGCGGCGTCAACGCCGAGATACTCGAGAATGGTCCGAACCGGCACATTTTCGCCGCACAATGCAGCGTGGACGAGGAAGGCTCGCACGGTCTTTTGACGGTCTTCATCGCACGAGGCTGTCAGGCGGTCTAACAACTGCGCCGGAGTGAGTGGAGCGTTCCACTCGCCTTCCGCGGCGAGCAGCCCAAGCACGCCGCGCGAGCCGCGGCAAGCGTCGTAGGCGGCAGCAGCGTTTCCGGCAGCGGTCTCGCCCACTCGCTCTCTCAACCAAAAGCGGACTTCGCCTTCATCCATCGGCATGAGTTCAAAGCGCGCGGCGGAGCGCTTGCCTACGACCTCTCTGGAGTCTTGAATTGAATAGCAGGAAATGGCGACCGTCAGTCCGGGAATCTCCAGATCGAGAATCGCCGCGCGCACCAGAGCGGGCAGATGGGAAGAGTCGTCGAGATGGATGACGACCGCCTGATCAGGGTTCGGAGCGAGCTTGTCCCAGCAGACGCCTCCCTGCTCAAGGGCCTCGTCGGCAAGAGCGACCAGGGCCTCGGATTGTTCGTCGCGGCCGGCTGCTAGGGCCAGAAGAGCGAGCGGCTCGGCGCGCAGGGCGGTGTCGGAGGCCAGTCCCGCAGCCAGAGCCTCAACGGCCTGGTCAATATGGCCGTCGCGAGCTTTCGAGCTGAGGTATTTCGCGTACTCCTGGGGCGATACGACATCGGGTTCGAATCCATCGAGATCGATACGGGAATAAAGTACGGATTGGCCACTGCCGCGGAGATGGTTGACCGCCGCATCGAGCAAGGATTCCCTGCCGCCATCTGGGCTGCCAGAAAGGATGACGCAACACCGGTCTTCGGCGGCTTGGGGATCGAGGAGCCGGGCAAGCGCCTGGATCTCGGCATCCTCGTGGAGTTCGAACGGCATGAACTCCCAGTCTAGCGACGGTGACAACTCAAGTTAGGAATACTGTTTACGGCGGAGAAACTCGAGCGCTGACTGCGCCTCGGCGGCAGTGATGCGACCTGACTCGAGGAAGTAGCTGATGAGCCGTGACGCCTTATAGAGCGAGGACACCGAGTACCCTCGGTTTTCGAGAATTTCGGCTCCGCCCTGCTCGCGATCGACGACGACGAGTATGCGGGCCACGCGGAGTCCGCATTGGCTGAGTTGCTCAATCGAATGCAGCTTGGTCTTTCCCGAAGCCATCACGTCGTCGATGAGCGTAATCTGGCGAGACGGATCCACGACGCCCATGTAGGAGCTAGCGCCGGACCGGCCGCCGGGGTAGCGGGCTGGCTCCTTGCGCAACTGTCCGTAGCAGAGCTTCACGGCTCCGCGCCGCGAGACGGATGCGGCGGCCAGCGCAAGGGGGGTCGCGGTATCGGGAATGCCAATCACCTGCTGGGGAGCAGTGGCGTCCGCCGTTATTGCGGCGATCTTGGCGACCAGCGCTGCGCCGATGGCGTCGAGCAGGTCGAGGTCGTCGTAGAGTTTGTGCCGCAGGTCGATGAAAATTGGGGTGTTGAGCGCGTACTCTCGCCGGACGCGATCGCCAATGAGAATCAAGCCGCGATCCCACAGGGAATCGAGGAGAGGGTCAACAACCGAACCGGGGTTAGCTTGCATCGCTCAAGCGACCGCGTTTCGCCAGGTAACGAATCACCGGCATCGGTACGGCCAGGCTCACCAGAGTATCACTCGAAGGCTTTTTGCTTGGATCGCTGATCGAGCGCCCTTCGCGAGCGTCACGCGGCCAGGCCGGATTGGCCAGCAGAACGGAGCCGAGTCCTACCAGGGCACAGCCGCCGTTGAGCACAGTCTCAGCCTGGTCGGGCGTGTCGATTCCGCCGACTCCCAGCACCAGTGCTCTGCCCACGAGGGCCGCGGCAAGCAGGGCAGCGCGCGGACGAAGGTCGTCTGAGTCGAGGATGGATCCTTGGTCATAACGCTTGGCGGAGACGTCAAGAACTTGAACGCCGCTATCGACCAATCGGTTTGCGAATTCGACCGTCTCGACGAACGAAATGCCTGCCGGGCCCTGTTCTTCTGGGTCGAGACGATACCAGCAGGGCAAATGCCGGGCGCAGGCTTCGACAATCGCCAAGGACAGTCGGCTGCGATCCGCGACGGATGGATTTGGATTGCGCCGGGAGAAGCATTGCTGCAAGAGGTATCGATGTCCGCCGTGAATCTCGACGGCGGAGAATCCAGCCTCCTTGGCGCGGCGAGCGCCTTGCTCAAACTCATCAATGACGCCGGCAAGGTCAAGGCGATCGGTGAAGGCGCCGCCGTGACAAAGCTGCAGCACGGAGAAAGAATGCGCCTCGATCGCGGCCGCGACTGACTGCAGAGAAGGGATCAGACTATCGCTGTCGCAACGCCATTGGCCATCAAAACAAACGCCTTCCAGCGAGACGGAACAGCCCGCCGTGATCACCGCCCCAAGACCAGGCGCCCGCCGTACATAGTAGGCCACTTCTGCTGATCCGGCGGAACCGTCGCTATGCGCCGCGAAAGTCGGCATCGGAGCCATGACGAGGCGGTTCGCCAAGCTAGCGCCGGAGCCAGGGAGCTCGACGGAATCGAACAAAGACGGACCGCTCACGGCGTCCTCAGTTGGCCGGGCTTAGCCGGATCACAACTTGATTGTCGCTCGCTTCGACCTGGTGCTTGAGCGCGTGATCGAGATCGATAACTGCGCGAGTGATCGGCGGGTCAAGCTGGAACTGCGAGTAGCGGATCTGCTTCACGCCGCCTTGTTCGACAAGCACCGAGCCGGACCCTTTGGAAATCTGTTGAACTACCCCTTCCAAGTCGATGACTATGCGATCCGGCGATGCCAAGGCGAAGGCGCGATAGGCCGGCTTGCCCGTCGTAGCGAGGTGTATCTGCAATTGGCCACCCACCTGTTCGAAGGCCAGGGCAGTAACGCTAAGGCCCGAGGCAGGGGGCGGAGGCGGCGGGACGGCGGCCATGTCGGTCGGGCGAGTTGGCGCCGGAGCAACCGCAGCGGCAGGAGCAGCCGGAGCGCGGGTCAGTTCCTGTAAGGGATTGGCTCCCGTCTTCATAACGCGGAAGGTGACGTAGGGCGACGAAGTCGACGGGCGGGCGCTGCCGCGGCTGTAGCAGGTCGCGCTAGCCGGATCACTGCGAAAGCCGCCGCCGCGCAACACTCGGAAATCGCCGGATGACGGGCCTGCAGGATCCTCTCTAGACGATTTCGAAAAGTAATCGGGCGCGTACCAATCCGCGGTCCATTCCCACAGGTTGTACGCGACAGCATAAACACCAAACCCGTTTGGCGTTACGGACAACGCCGACGACGAGCTAACAGTGGACGTATACTCGGCGCCCCACGGATAGGTTTGTTGGTCGAGACCGCCGCGTGCCGCACGCTCCCAACGTGCTTCGCTCGGCAACGCAACGCCTGTGCCCAGTTGATCTTGGAGCCAGCGGCAATACGCTTCCGCATCGCTCCAGGTGACGCCTGTGACGGGGTCGTCGGGGCCCTCATCTCCCGGGCTGCGATGCTCCGCACGAAAGGCCTGGAACTCCAGGTTGGAAACCGGGCGGGCGGAGATTTCGAATGCGGGAGTCTCAACGGCGTGCGGCGGACGTTCCCAGGCCGCGCCCGCGGCAGAACCCATCGAAAACTGGCCGGTCGGAATCGGCACGAACTTGGGAAAGGGGGGCTCCTGGCCGGCAAGCGTCAGGGTGACGAGGATGAACCCAATGGCGAGGCGACTCAACATTCAGAGGGCATTGTAACTATCTCTTGACCCGATTGGGTTTCCTCCGGGTACCGCGGGTACTAAGGGCAGGTGGTTCTCTCTAAGGCCCTTTGCTAGTTGTGTTCTTAAGCAGATATCTGCGAAACTTCAGCGCGAGCGTTTTTAGAGCCTTCGGTCTATGCCAAGCAGTATTCGAGTCCTAGGACGAATAGCCGTAGCGACCCTTTTGCTAGTTTCTGCCCCGACGCCGACACTACTCGCACAGAGCTTGCTCCAGGCCCCGAACGATGCGTGGCTGAGCGAGTTGCAGCGCGGGCAGGCGCTAGACGCTCAGGGCAAATCCAAAGAAGCCGAAGAATCGCTGGTCAGGGCGCTTCGCTATGCAGAGACCTTCGGTGCGAAAAACGTACGAGTTGGGGCTTGCCTGAATGCCTTGGCACTGCACTACCACCGCGAGGGCAACTATGAGGGCGCCGAGACGCTCTATCTCCGTGCACTAGAGGTGTTGGAGGGTTCATTCGGCCCGGACCAAATCGATCTGGCTAAAATCCTGAGCAGTCTGACGAGTTTGTATCTCACTCTCAACGAACCTGATTCAGCGGAAAAGGTCGCCCTGAGACGTTTGACGATTGTCGAGAAGCACCTGGGATCGGATCAGCTCGACGTAGCTGAGCCGCTGAGCGAGCTGTCGCTGATCTATTTCGTGAAGGGCGATTACGACCGCTCAGAAGCCTATCAGGTGCGAGCATTGGAATTACTCAGCAAAGGGGCTCCGGACGACAAGGTTGCACTGGCCGAGGCGTTCAGCAGCTTGGGAGTCATTCGCGCCGCCAACGGAGATTTCTCCAGCGCGACCGCTCCCTTGGAGAGAGCATCAGAGATTCGCCGGGAAGTGGGCGATGCGGAGACGCTGGCCGCTGCGCGGGACCTGGCGCACCTGGCCACAGCCTCTTCCAGCCGGATGAACCTCGCAGAGGCGGAAGGGCTGTTAGGGAAAGCACTTGGGATTCGCCAGGCTTTAGGGGCCAATCGCGACGCAGAAACGGCGACAGCCCTAAACAATCTTGGCGAAACCTTTCGCAGTCAGGGACTCGCATCCGAGGCCGAACAACAGTTTCGGCAATCGATTCGGATTTGGGAAGACGCTGCCGGGGCAGACCACCTGGAAACGGCGATCAGTCTGAACAACTTGGCTGGGGCGCTGCAGGATCAGCGGCGCTATCGAGAAGCCGAGCAGGCAATGAAGAAGTCTCGTGCGGCTTTTCGCAAGAGGTTGGGACCGGATCATCCCAAAACGCTGGGAGCCATCCGGCAGTACGACGTTGTGAGCCAGCTGGCAGTCGCCACCGCCGCTGCCTTGCCCACTGGCTCCAGCGCTCCATAAGCCGGTCTCGCCAACTAATCTAAGCGACCGGGACTGTTAAACTGGCCTACGGGGTTAGTGGTTTCGTTGACATCATGAGGATATTCGCTGCTGTAAAAACTCAGCGGCTGGCGTTGATTCTTTGCTGGTCCGTAATCGCGGTCGATGCGCTAAACGCGCAGCCGGCGGATTGGGAGACGCTCGTGCGTGAGGGCGACGCTGCGCTGGCGTCGAGCGACTACGGCAAGGCCGCGGAACTGTTCGGAGGAGCAGTGGAGTTTGGTTCGACCCTGCCGGATTCGGACCCACGAAAAGCTCAGGCGCTAATGCGGCTAGCCCGTGCTCATCGGGCGGAGGGCGACCTCGCACGGCCCGAGGACCTGTACCGTCAGGCGGAACGACCTGCGGAGGCAGCTTGGGGCAGAGAAAGCGCCGAGTACGGCTCATTCTTGAACGAGGTCGGACGCTACTATCACCGGCGCCGGAAAGTGGAGATCGCTGAGCGCTTTTACCTGGATGGATTTGGCGTGCGCGTCCGCGTGCTTGGCAAAGATCACCCGGATGTTGCCGAAAGCATCGTGAATTTGGCGGTCCTCTATGAAAATCAATCTCGGGACCAGAAGGCAGAGACCTATTACCGGACGGCGCTTGAGATTCGCGAGCGCGTCTTAGACGCCACGGACCTGCGAATTGCCGCAACGAAGGAACACTTTGCAAGATTGCTGCACGGGATGCAACAGCATGAAGAGGCTTCCAGGCTGGAGCAAGAGGCTCGGGAAGTGCGGGCGCCTTTGCTGACGCAGATTGCGGGCGATCGCGTGGAGATGCAGGCGATACCGATCTCTGAGGTGAACCGCCAGCCAGAGCTAGTTGAACGAACCGAGCCGGAATATACCGAAGAGGCCTTTATCGGCCGCACGCAGGGTTCGGTTGGGATCCATGTCGAAATCGACGCGGAGGGCATCCCTCGCAATCTGCAAGTCGTTCGCCCGTTGGGCTTGGGGTTGGACGAACAAGCCTTGACGGCTCTGAAGCGGTGGCGATTCCGGCCCGCGCGCAAAGACGGCTCTGCGGTCGCCTGCCGCGTGATCTACGAGATTAATTTCAGTCTGCTCTAGAGAACCGGCGCCTGATTCAGCAACGCCTCTCCGCGCAGGCCGCGCATCAGATTCTCGACCGAGTTCTCGGCCATCTTGCTTCGAGTCTGAAGTGTGGCGCTGCCCAGGTGCGGCACAATCGTCACGTTGTCGAGCTTGAGGATCGGGTGATCGCGGGGCAAGGGCTCCGGGTCGGTCACATCAAGTCCGGCGGACCAAATAACCTTGTCGCGAAGGGCTTCGTAGAGCGCCTGGGTGTCTACGACTCCGCCTCGTGCGATGTTGACTAGAGTGGCTGTCGGCTTCATCTTCGCCAATTCAGCAGCGCCGATAAGACCCTGGGTCTCCGCCGTAAGCGGGCAGCAGAGCATGACGTAGTCAGACTTTGCGAGCAGTTCGTCCAACGATGCATACGTCGCTCCAACGGCTTCCTCCGCCTCGGGCCGCCGACGGCGGTTGTAGTAGAGAATGTCCATATCGAACGCTTTGGCGCGCTTGGCAACGGTTTGACCAATGGCCCCCATACCGACGATGCCGAGAGTGCTGGAGTGGACTTCGTGCCCCCACATGAAGCCCGGATCATGAACTAGGAATTGAGGCGAGCGGGCATAGCGGTCGCCGTCGGCGAGGCGCCTACCGGCGGCCAACAACAGAGCCATGCCCATATCGGCGGTGGCGCCGTTCAAGACGCCGGGTGTATGGCCGACGGGGATTCCGCGGTCCGCGGCGTCCTTGACGTTGATGTGATCCACGCCGACGCCGTAGTTGCTAATGATACGGATTCCCGGCAGGCGGTCCATGATTGCGCCATTGGTGTGCGGGTGGCTGTAGGTGTAAATGCCGTCGACGTCGTCGGCCCCACTAACGGTGACCTCCCAGGGCAACAGCTCGACGCGATCCGCGAGGAACTCGAGAACCATCATATCGGGGGAATCGGCGACCACGCGAGGCTTCTTGGCGGACATAGCCTTACAGCTTGCCCCTCCATGTGCGATGGAGTCAACTAGCGGTCAGGCCTTTGCGGTCAGGCCTTGGCGAGTTTCCAGGCGCCGCGGCGGAAGACCAAGAAGCCGACCAGGGCCCAGACGGCCATGGAGACGACAATCGCGGCCATAGCTCCCGTCAGGCCGAGGCCCAGCGTATGGGACAAGAAATAGGCCAACGGCAGCTGCAGCAGCCACAGCACAAAGAAGTTAATCTTCATCGGCGTGTAGGAGTCACCGGCGCCGTTGAAGGCCTGCGAGAAAGCGCTGGTGTAAGCCGAAAAAACGTAGGCTAAGCTAGCAACGCGCAGGGCCTCGGCTCCGGCAGAGACCACGGCCGTATCGTCGCTAAACAGCGACACCAAAAATTCAGCGGAGAGACCAAAAACAACCGCGGTCACCGCAAGAAACGCGAGATTGTAGCGCCCGACCAACCAGACGGATTCTTCGGCGCGATCCGGACGTTTTGCTCCTAGGTTCTGTCCCACGAGCGTCGAAACGGCGTTGCTCATACCCCACGAGGGCAGAATGGCGAAGTGGATGAGCCTCACGGCAATTGTGTAGCCGGCAAGTGCGTCGTCGCCCAATAGAGCCACGATTCTCATCACTCCCAACCAACTCGCCGTAGCGATAAAGAACTGAGCCATAGCCCGGCGCGAGATACGCAGCAACGGGCGCATAATCGCCCAATCGAAGTGCAGTAATTGCTGACGCAGAACAATGCGCCGGCCGCCGGACATGAGCGCCCAGAACTGGAAAGCCACCCCCAACCCGCGCCCGATGGTGGTAGCGACGGCGGCTCCTTCCAAACCAAGTTCGGGGAAAGGTCCGAGCCCGAATATGAGGCAGGGGTCGAGGACGATATTGCAGAGATTCGCCAGCCAGAGAGAACGCATGGCGATCGCGGCGTCGCCCGCGCCCCGAAAAATGGCGTTATTGAGGAAGAGCAGGAAAATCGTGGGCGATCCGCCCAGAAGTATCGCCGCGAATCCGGAGCCCGCCACGACGTCCGGCGTTCCGCCCATCCAGGTCAGAATATCCGCCGCCCAAAACCAGCCAAAGATACCGAATGGGATGGAGAACACAGTCCCCGCGAAGATGGCCTGCACGGCTGCCCTGCGCGCTCCTTCTTCGTCGCCTTCGCCAATGCGCCGGGCAACCGTCGCCGTCGCGCCGATGCTCAGGCCTAAGGCGATGGCAAACAAGAGGAGGACGACCGCCCCGGTAAGCCCTACCGCGGCAACTGCCGCGGGGCCAAGCTTGCTGACGAAAAAGATGTCGACCAACCCGAAGGTGGACTCCATCATCAGCTCCAAAGCCATCGGCACAGCGAGCAACAAGATTGCCCGAGGCAAGGGCAGCTTCGTATAGTCCTGACGGCGGCCAGCCAAAGAGGCGCGCACCGCGTTCCAAAACGAGGGAAGCGAATGTTGGCTTGCTGGGTCCGCGGGGGACTCGGGGAGGGACGACATGCGCAAGAGTCGGCCCGGATCGGCCGCTTCCAATTGTCGCATCGCGCCGCGATAGCGTAGTAGCCAGTTCGCTGACGACTCGATGCCCGGAGGCCTTTGAGCGGCTCGTGCTACGATTGCAGGACTCCGATGCGCCCTACCCGTGTCCGGCATATCGTCCTCTGGCTCACCGTCGTAGCCTACTTGATCACCTATATGGATCGAGTGGTGATCTCGTCCGCTGCGCCGCTGATCCGCGAGGAGTTCGGTTTTGACCTGATAACGATGGGTTGGATCCTCGCTTCCTTCCGCTGGGGATACGCGTTATTTCAGATTCCCGGGGGCTGGTTTGGCGACCGCTTCGGTCCGCGGAAGGCGCTTACCGCGATCGTAGTCGTGTGGAGCTTCTTCACCGCCGCTACTGCTTTAGCGTGGAGCGCCATGTCGATGGCGGCCTTCCGGTTCCTGTTCGGCCTCGGCGAAGCGGGTGCGTTCCCGACAGCCACGCGTTCGCTCTCGCGCTGGATGCTCCCTACCGAGCGCGGTTTCGCGCAAGGGGTAACGCATGCCGGTTCCCGCCTCGGGGCCGCTCTCACGCCACCGATTGTGGTTGCACTGATGGTGGCGTTCGGATGGCGCACTCCGTTCTTCGTCTTCGGAAGTATGGGCCTTGCATGGGCCGCAGTCTGGTACTTCTACTACCGCGACACGCCGGATGAACATGCTTCGGTCAACGAGGCCGAGCGGGATCTGATTCGCGCCTCGCTGGGCAGTCCGAAGGGTTCGGGGACGCAAAAAGTGCCCTGGCGCGCCATCCTGTCGAGCCCAACGGTTCGCTACCTGTCGCTGATGTACTTCTGCTATGGCTACTGCCTAGCTATCTACCTCGATTGGTTTCCCACCTACCTTCGCGACTACCGGGGCTACGACCTGAAGCAGATGGGTTTATACGCCAGCCTGCCGTTACTGGCAGGAGTGTTTGGCGACCTGCTCGGCGGCTGGGCTTCGGACCGGGTGGCCCATCGCACCGGCAATCTGAAGATGGCGCGCCGCTCGGTCGCCGTCACCGGATTTCTACTCGCCGCGGGAGGTATTATCCCGGCAGCGCTCACCGAAAACCCGGAGGCCTGCGTGGCCTTCTCTTGCCTAGGCTTCTTTGGCCTCGAATTGACCGTCGGCGTTTCGTGGGCGATTCCCCTCGACATAGGGGGAGACTCCGCTGGGTCGGTCTCCGCGATCATGAACACCTTGGGCAACGTCGGCGGCGCTATTTCGCCCACTCTGCTTGCCTACCTGGTGCAAGCTTACGGCTGGAATATTCCGTTCTTGGTCGCCTCGGGGCTGTGCATCACGGCAGCCATACTGTTTACTCAAATCGACGCAACGAAAAGGATTATGGGAGAAGGGATTACCCACGCCCATTAGGCCTTGAGGCATTCTCGCAGGGCGGCGACGGCTCGTTCGCAATCGGCGCGGTCCACGTCGCGATGGGTCAGAACCCGGATGCGATCTCCCATGGCGATGACCAGTACCCCTCGTTGCTTCAGCCCTTCAGCGACGGATGCCGCTGAAACGCCGGCGGCGGAGACGCGAAAGAAGAGAATGTTGGTCTGTACGTCGGAGACCAGCTCCACACCGTCCGCCTCGCGAATTGCGGCGGCGAGATACTGCGCATCGGCATGAGACTTAGACAGCTGACCCGGGCCGTCTTCGAGGGCTATTCGTGCCGCTGCCGCTATAACGCCCGCCTGCCGCATACCTCCGCCAAGAGCCTTGCGAATTCGGCGGCTGCCGGCAATGAACTCTGCCGTACCGGCTAGCACCGAGCCGACTGGCGCTCCGAGTCCTTTGGAAAGACACACACACACAGAATCTACAGGCGCGACGGCATCACTGACGCTGTAGCCCATCGCCTCCGCGGCGTTGAACAGGCGGGCCCCATCCATGTGGACCTTGATCCCGGCTGCGTGCGACTTCTCCGCTATTTCCTCAATTGATGAAAGCGGATAGGCCGTCCCCCCAGCCATATTGTGGGTATTCTCCAATACGACCAGGCCAGATCCCTGGAAGTGATCAGTAGCGTGGCGCAAGCGCGCGGCCACATCGGGCCAAGAAAGGATTCCATCGGTCGTGGGCACGCCGCGAATGAGGCATCCCGAAAACAGTGCGGGCATACCCATCTCGTACAGAATCACGTGCGAACGGTCGTCACAGATGATCTCCTGACCCGGTTGCGTGTGCGCCTTGATCGCCGTCTGGTTGCCCATCGTGCCGGAAGGGACAAACAGAGCCGCCTCTTTGCCGAGGATCTCCGCGGCGCGAGCTTCGAGTTGATTGACTGTCGGGTCTTCTCCGAAGACGTCGTCGCCGACTTCGGCCTCGGCCATCGCGCGCCGCATTTCGGGCGTGGGACGGGTTACGGTATCACTGCGAAAATCGGCTGTAGCGGGCATATAGGTGGTTCAGAAGATCAGTTGCTCAAGCGCTTCATTCGAGTACATGACGCCTGTGTCCGTCAACCGCAGGCGATCGGGCGCTGGTTGCTCTAGCCAGCCAAGGCCTTTCAGCGTGGCGATTCGGTTTTCGAATTTAGATAACGAAGCGATCGGCAGAGTCACGCCTTCTCTGGTTCGCAGACCGGTCATCAGCAGGTCCTCGGTGCGCCGGCCGTCGTCGATGACTTCGTCCGTAGCACGCGTAGTCTGGCCCGCCTTCATGCGGCCAACGTACTCAGCCGGTTCTGCAAAGTTCGACCAGCGGCGCGCGCCGTCAAACGAGTGGGCGTCAGCACCGAAACCGACGTAAGGCTGCAGAGTCCAATACTTTCGGTTGTGGACAGACTCGTGGCCGAGGGATGCGAAGTTGGAGATCTCGTAACGATGGATTCCTAGGCCCCGCAATCGTTCAACGGCGTAGAGATAGGAATCGGCGATCTGTTCTTCCGCGGGAACAGCGCTCGCTCCATACCTCGAACCGCCCTTCCTCAATTCAGCTCCCAGGCGGCTATCGTCGTCGGACTCCAGCATGTAGACGGAAACGTGGCGCAGCGCCAGGCGTTCGATCCACTCGAACTCCGCCGCCCAAGTCTCGGGAGTTTGCCAGGCAAGTCCAGCGATCAGGTCAACGTTGATTCGGTCGATTCCAGCCGATCTCAACAGGGTGACCTCCTCGACAACGGTCGCGGCAGTGTGTTTTCGGCCGGAGCTGCCGGCAACTTTCTGGTTAAAGCTTTGGACGCCGAAGCTGACTCTGTTCACGCCGATCTTAGCCCAGGCTTCAGCTTTCTCGCGGGTCAGATCGCCGGGCGCGGCCTCCACGGTGAACTCTCGAATGGACTGGTTTTCGAGAGCCACGACGAGAGCGGCTAATTCGGATGCTGACAGCAAACTCGGAGTGCCCCCTCCGAGATAGAGCGTGTCAAACGTCGGTTTTTCGCTGACGAGGATCTCCTCGTGCAAGGCCAGCAAGTAGGCCGACTGCAATTCCGCCGTAAACACGCCGGAGGCGAAGTTGCAGTAGGTGCACTTCTGGCGGCAAAACGGAAAGGAGATGTAAACTCCGTACACTTTTGAACCGGGTATCCAACCAAAGGATATCAGCGGAAGGTGAGAACCGAATCGGCGCGAGTCATCTGATATCCTGATGCGAGGTTCATCGAAGGGTGAATCCGCCGCATCGCTGTCTCCGCTTGGCGCTTATTGCGCGTGGGCGCCTTCGGACTCGATTCAACGGTTCCGCGCGCAATGAAAGTCGCCCGCATCCCCTATACCTCCCTGCCTGGGACTACGCCACTCTTCGCTGACCTCCTCTATAACTTTGAGCGAGTGGCGAAGTTCTATCCGCACCAGCCAAGCCTGGATTCCGTGGCAGCGGCGGTCGCTGGGATCGCTTACCCCGACGAGCGTCGGTCGCGAGTCGTCGCCGCGCTCCGGGAACAGAATCGGTCCGCGGGCGATGCAACTCAGGAGAATCTCAATCGGCTGGCCCGACCGGAAACTGTCGTCGTAGCTACCGGCCAGCAAGTAGGACTGTTCGGCGGGCCCATCTTTTCCGTTTTCAAAGCGCTCACGGCAGCCAAACACGCCGCCGACCTGCGACAGCGAGGTATTTCCGCTGTCGCCGTGTTTTGGTTGGCAACCGAGGATCACGACCTTGCCGAGGTGGATCACGCTTGGCTCTTCGACGCCGACGGCGAACCGCGTCTAGCCGAAGGCAAGGCTCAGTTGGCCGAGAGCGCCCCAGTCGGCGCGGCGAAGCTTCCTTCCGGCGTGACCGACGCCCTCCGCAAAGCGGTCGCCGGAATGCCTAATGGAGAAGCCGTGCTCCGCAATGAGTCCGAACATTACAAGGAAGGCCGCACTTTAGGTCAGGCATTCCGTGGCCTTCTTGAGGACTTACTCAAGCCGCACGGACTGATCTTCTTAGACCCGATGGACTCCGCTCTGCGTCCGATCGCGGCGGAGCTTATCCGCAAGCTGATCGACAGGGGCGATCAGGCTGTCGACTTATTAACCACACGGGGCAAACAGTTGGATGACGCGGGCTATCACCGGCAGGTAGCGGTCGGTTCAGGTTCGAGTCTTCTGTTTCGGGTCAGTGATGGCCGGCGATCGGTTATCCGCCGTTCTGGCGACCGATATTTGACGGAGGACGGAGCCAAGAGCGCGACTGAACTGGGCGCCATGATCGAACGGGACCCCGAAGGATTCTCGCCCAACGCTCTGCTTCGTCCGGTGGTCCAAGATTATCTACTGCCGACAGCAGTATTCGTTGGGGGGGCGGCCGAACTGGCCTACTTGGCGCAGTCCGCCGTGCTCTATGACTTGCTGCTCGGGCGCATGCCGGTCGTCATGCCGCGTGCGGGATTCACCCTATTGAATGGCCGCGCCGCAAAGCTCATGGAGCGCTATCAGCTAGACGTTCCGGGCTGTTTTATCCCGCTCAACGAACTTCAAGACCACATCGCTCGCCGGGCGACTCCTGCGGAACTGCAGCAGCGCTTCGACAGCGAAGGCGCGGTCATCGGAGCAGCGCTGGACCGAATTAACGAGACGCTGACGTCTTTCGACCCCACGCTGGGCGAAGCGTTCCAAAGATCGAGCAGCAAGATCAACTACCAGTTGGCGAAAATACAGACTAAGGCCGCCCGGGAAAGCTTATTGCGCAACGAACGCAGCCGTGGAGATGCCAATCGCTTAGCCAACCTGATCTATCCGCAGAAGACTCTGCAGGAAAGACTCTACTGCACGTTGCCGTTCCTGGCTCAATACGGGGACGAGCTACTGGACAGAGTGTACGAAGCAATTGATTCTGGTTGCCTCGATCACCAAGTCATCACCATCTAGGCGATCCATCTCGTACAATTGAGCCCGCCAGACACGGAACACGTGTCGTGCCGATTGCGTAACAGTTGATTAAGTGAGGACGGAAGATTGCTCTACTGCACTAGCTGTGGACAACAAGTCGGGGACGGTCAGCGGTTCTGCCGATCATGCGGCGCCGCTCAGCCGGTTGCGCATCAGCCTGCTGCTGGCGGAGTGGGAGACGGCCTCAGTCCGCGGGGAGCGTCCATCCTCTGCTACGTGCCGTGGCTCGGCTGGGTCGTCGCGGCTTATTTACTGGTAACCGCCCGATTCAAGTCCGAGCGGACGGTTCGCTTCCACGCCTACCAGGGCCTTTATTTGTTTGTGGTCTGGATGCTCTCCCATTGGGTGGCAGCCATCTGGGTTCGGCTGATTTTCGGCGGCGACGGATTTCCGATCGGCAGCCTGATCGAAGGCGTCTTGCTGATTGTGTGGATCTTCATGCTAGTGAAGACCAGTTCCGGTGAGCGCTACTCACTCCCCTTGGTGGGCGAACTCGCGGAAAGATCGCTCTAAGCCGCTAGCTCGACAATCCCTCGAGAGCCTCTTCGATCGCGGCCTGCACACTGGGATTAACGCGTTTGAGAGGCAAACGAGGATCGCCGCCGAAATAGCCCCGTAGGTCCATGGCATGTTTGAGTCCGGCGACGCCATGGCGAAGCAACAGCGCGTCGATCGCGCCTAATCGGCTTTCTAAATCAGCGGCCGCCTCGTTCTCACGAGTACGGATGGCTTCTTCAATCGAGATCAAGTGGAACGGCAGCACGTTGGCCAACGGCAGCACAGCCGCCTTGATGCCGCCGGCTAGCGCTGCGGAGATGCCCGCCAACTGTGACGATAGGGCCCCACAGCCATCCGTCCCGATCAACGCCTTGAGATGAGTCAGCGGCTCGTCTCGCGAGCAGATCGCGGCTATGTTCGGGTGCGCCGCCAGCTTTTCAATTTCGCTAGTAGGAAGCACGGTCTTGTCGACTTCCCCGACGATCACCGGTAACGGCGAGCGATCGGCAATCGACCGAAAGTAGAGCAACTGCAGTCCTGGATCGGGTCCAAATGTCCGATGAGGCGCGACCCAGACGGCTGAGAAACCCGCTTCCTGGGCTAATCGGCAACGGCCCAAGGTTTCTGAAACGCTTTCGGCTCCTGCACTGGCTATCAGCTGTACATCGCCGACGGCCCCGG
Source organism: Acidobacteriota bacterium (assembly GCA_027592785.1). GTDB lineage: Bacteria > Acidobacteriota > Terriglobia > Bryobacterales > UBA6623 > CAMPKL01. The sequence goes on along the minus strand of JAQCLD010000002.1, from coordinate 90,181 downwards.
CCTTCGCTTCACTCCACAGCTTGAATAGGTCCGCTTCCCCAAGCAGCGGGCCTTCGCCCCACGTCGAGCCGACAATGATGCCGCTGACCTTGGTCAGCCCCAAGCGGCCCAGATTGTGTCGGATCTTCGTTACGTAAAGCTCGCCCCGATGGTTAAAGGGTGTCGCAATCGGGCAAAGAACGCCGCGGAGTTTCAGCATGGAACTCCCCATTGTAGCGGCGTTTGCGCGTTGCTAGGCCGCGGTCAACTTTGGAGGGCTACCCTCTGCAAACGCCAATCGGCCCTGTTCTTGGTCTGTCCCTTCACCCTGATACGGTGCTCGTTCCAGGCCGTCTCCGCCTCTGCGCTTGGCCACATACATCGCTTCATCGGCAAGACCAAAAAGCTCGGCCCAGTGGGACCCCTCGCCGCACGACTCGGGATAAGCGGCCACACCGAAGCTGGCTGTGATTTGGAGAGACGGCTCCAACTCGGCGTTGAAGGCAGCCGCGCGAATGCCGTCACAGATGCGTTCCGCGACTCGTGCGACGTTTTCCAGTCCTGCGTTTGGAATGATCAGGACCACCTCGTCGCCACCGTAGCGGAATAGCGAGTCGCCAGTACGGACGATTGACCTTATCTCCGCGACTGCTTCCGCTAGGACCTGATCGCCGCGCTGATGACCAAAACGGTCGTTCACCTGCTTGAATCTATCCAGATCGCATACGACTACGCCATAGGAGTGCCCGGTTCTCAACGCGTTGGCATGTGTAAGCTCTATCTGCTCCTGGAATGCGTTCCTGTTCCCCGCCCCCGTCAGCGGATCCACGCGACTTAGCACCTCCAATCCTTGGTTAAGAGTGGTGAGTTTCTTGTTGAGTTCCCTCAACTCCCGCTCCAAGGTCACGATGCGTTGGGCGACGATCAGGCGGACGCGCAGTTGTTCAGGATCGAGAGGTTTGCTTACGAAATCGTCTGCGCCAGCGGACATACCTTCCAGCAAGTTCTTCCGTGCCGAGTGCTGAGTGAGCAGGACCACATAGGTGTAGTGGCTAAACGCCGCAGCTCGAATGCGCCTGCAGAGTGTTAGACCATCCTCCACGGGCATGTCTAGGTCGGTGACGACAATCGGGATCTCGGCGTCTTTCAGTTTGTTCCATGCCGCTAGCCCGTCGGAGGCCGTTTCAACCTCGTAGCCGAAACGTCTAAGGGTATCGCGCACCAAGAACAAGGTCGTCGGATCATCGTCCGCGACGAGGACTCTCACGGTCTTATCGCCCCTCGCTTTTCGCCTGCAAGACGCAATCCTGCAGCGCCGACGTGACACGCTCAAACTCTTCGCGAATGCCGGCTCCAGCGGAAATCTCAACAGCCCCTGCCTCGGCGCTGCGATGCTCTAGGTCGGAGCAAAGTCGAGCTAGCTCCTCTGCTCCTACATTGCTGCTAGCGCCCCGCAGGCGATGGGCGGTCCTGCTTGTGGACGGCCAGTCCGCCGACGCAATGGCTCGTTCTAAAGAGACCAGCTGATCTGCGACGTCCGTCAAGAACATCTCAACCAGTTCGCCCATGAACTCGGCGTCGTCGAGGGTGGCCTCGCGTAGTCGCGCTACATTAACCGATTCAGACATAGACGGCCTCCGCAAGTAATATCGGCCAACTGAGTCAAATCATGAGGCAGGTGGAGCAGTGCGAAGCTTAGGCGCGGCGGCGGCCTTGGGAAACGCGAGATACGGCGTTGACCAGCTTCCGGTAGGGAATTCTCTCGAAACTCTCGATTCTCAAGAACTCGCCGTCTTTCCAGGAGCTAAACAGCCAGCGGGAGACAATCGCCATGGATTCTTCCTGCGCAGTCATGGCGCCCCGCTGAAAGACCGCATTCTGTAGGGCTTCGCGCAGCCTTTGGTCAAGAGAGCCCGCCTCGGCGAGCTGCAGTTGGAGCTCGATCTTTGGCTGCAGATAACCGCCATAAACCGGAAGCAGCGCGATTGAGCTCCGCTCGGCGCCCTTTTGCACCACCAGGCCATGCCAATGGTCTAGATCCGCGGCCTCTGGCGCGGCAAGGAATAGTTTGCGAGCGGCGAGGGCCTTTTCGTGCAGGCTCTTGGCCAGTTCAAAGTTGAGCTGTTCGCTGGCGGCGTTTCTCTGCTGCTCAAGGGCGCTGGCGAGCGATTCTCCTCCCGACTCGATGGCCGCCAGGAGTCGTCCAAATTCTGATCTGTACTCGGCATCGCCGACAGCTTGCTGACAGGGCCGCATGCATTTGCCGATTTCGCCGAAAACGCAGCCCGGATGTTCGGGTGACGGTTCCAAATTTTCCGAGCAACGACGAATCTGGAAGAAATCAAGCAGACCTTCCTGGAAGTGCTCGGCGAACACGCGGCTTCGAAACGGTCCGTAGTACAGGGCGGCCCCGCGAATCCTCGACGTGACGGCAAGGCGCGGGAACCGGTTGTTCTGAAGCGTCTTGACCAGCGCTGGACAGCGCAGCCGCAACTTCTCGCGGTAGTCCTGAGGCCAGGCCTCCCGCGCGGTGCGCCACAAAACGACCCTCGCCTCGAAGGAAGAACCCGCCGGCTGAAAGGCAATGCGCGCAACGCGATCTCCGAACAGGCCCTGCAGACGAGCAATACGCCGCCGTAAATTGCGGGCCTGACCCACGTAGGGCTGACTCCCGTCCAGGTCAATGCGAATGACTCCGAGGCCATCGGGAGTGGCGTGGGCCGCCTCGTCAGCGGGCAGGTCGAGCGGATAAGAGAACGCCAGCTGCATGCGGAATGCGCGCGCCGGGACGGCGTTTCGAGTAAGGTAGCACGAAGTGGACTGGCTGCCTTCCGTCGCCTGCGGCCTCATCTGCGCGGTCTTGCTGTGGCGGTGGAGATCGCTTGGCGGACAGCGCTTGCCGATGCGCTTTTGGCTCGGCGTAACGCTGCAGGCGCCGATTTGGGCTGGGACGAACTACGCGTTCGCGGAGTCTTGGGCACTGGCGTCCTGGGGACTGTGGTTGGCCCTAGACGGCTTGGCGGCGAGTTGCGGCCGGCCGGCGCTGCTAGGGGAACGCTCAGACCGCGCTGTGTGGGCGCTGGTCATCTCCACTTTCGGATGGACCGGCATCGATTACCTCAATTCGTACTTTCCGGTTTGGACGCTGTTGGGATTCTCCTTTAACCCGCTCGCACGGGAGGTTGCCGTCGGGCTGCTTGGAGCGGCGGTCGTCCCCACGGTCTTGGCCGTAGCTTCACTGCTTTCCCCTGACTTGACTGGCCCGGCCCCGCGCGAAGCACGCGGTGCTTGGAGGATCAGCGGGGCGCTCATCATTGCCGTCGGCTGGTTCGTGTCGCAGGTGACGGGGGGAACCATGGGCTTACATTCTGTCGTTGTCGCCATATCTGCGGTGTCGTCGCCTGGCTTCTTTACTCAAGGAACCGTCCGTTTGCTTTCACTCGCGGCAGGGGCGGCGACGTGGGCGGCGTTCGACACCCTGTGGAGCCAGATTGGGCCGGCGGAACGGCTCTTCGTGAGTTACTCTTACTCGCCTATCCTCCTCCCCGCGGTTCTGGCAATCTGCGCCTTTTGCCTAGTGGCCGTCTATGACTCCGCGGCGGAGCTTCTCAGCAAACCTCGGTACGATCCGTTTTCGCGGAACAAGTAAGGCGACTGTGCTACGCTCCGGCTGATAGCTCCCTTTGGTCTCTATGTGGTTTCCCGACCGCTTGGCACTGGAGCTCCTCGCACCCCTTGCCGTGTGGGTTTTCGCGAGCGGTCTTGACGATCTAGTCATTGACTTGAGCTGGTTTTAGTTACTCCTGCGAGGGTGGCGAGGGACGAGTTCGCCCGGCGACCAGCAGAGAACCGGCGAGCCGCGCGTTGCCATCCTTGCGCCTTGCTGGCAAGAGCAGGCAGTGCTTGAGCGGATGCTGCAGCGAAACCTCCAGAACATCCGCTACCGCAACTACGACATCTGGTTAGGCCTTTATCCGAACGACAAGCCCTCGATACTCGCGGCAACCAGGGCCAGCCTGCTGTCGGAAAAGATCCACTGGGTGGTCGGCTCTCAGCCCGGACCTACGACGAAGGCCGACAACGTGAACCAGTTGATCCGGGGCATTCTCTCGCGGGAGAAGCGTACGGGGATCCGCTACGACCTTTTTTTGTTCCATGACGCAGAGGACGTAATTCACCCCTACGAGTTGCATGAGGCGGCGCGACTGCTGCAGCAAAACCATATGGTCCAATTGCCGGTCTTGCCGTTGGCCAGGCCAGCCTCGGACGTAACTCACGGCGTCTATGCTGACGAATTCGCGGAATTTCACTGTAAGGATCTACGCGTCAGGTCCGCCTTCGGCGGCTTCATTCCCTCCGCCGGAGTGGCCACGGCCCTGAGGCGTGAAGTCATCGAGAGATTGCGGATTCTGCGCGGCGAGGACGTCTTCAACCCTCGAAGCCTCACCGAAGATTACTTCCTGGGCTTGGAAGTGCAGCGGCTCGGTTTCCGGCAAGCCTTCTCCTACGCCCGCAGTCCGGAATCGCGGGAGCTGATCGCCAGCCGTTCCTACTTCCCCGACACGTTCAAAGCGGCCGTTCGCCAGCGCACACGCTGGATCACGGGAAACAACCTGCAGGCCTGGGAGCGTTTCGGTTGGCGCGCGGCGCCGGGGCAACTCTATTGGTTCTGGCGAGACCGCAAAGGCCTACTCAACCAGCTACCCAATCTCCTCGCCGCCAGTCTATTCCTGTTTGGCCTGCTCCGCTGGCTGTCGGCTTGCTTCTACGGCACGCCTTGGGCCGTTGGCGCCGCCATTTCGCAAAGACCCTGGCTGGAGACCCTGCTCTGGGCTAACGCTGGGCTGGTCCTTTGGCGCCTCACCCTGCGTACCGGATTCGGCTGGACCATCTACGGCTGGCGTCATGCGGCATTCGCGCCGCTCCGTATGCCTTGGGCGAACGTGATAAATTTCTGCGCTTCCTACATGGCGCTGCGAGTTTTCTTCGGCGCCAAGTTCGGTAAGAAACCATTGTTGTGGGCGAAAACGGCTCACTCGTTCCCGGACGCCGCGGAAGCAAAAACTTCGCGACCGGCCAGAGAAGCGCACTATCCTAAGGCGTATTCTCCGTAACTTACGTTCGGCCGTCGACGAATACAAAGGATAGAAGCGCTTCGAGCATGAAGAGTCCCCAAAACCGCCGAATCAGCGTCTGGGTCAAGCGAGTGAGCCTGTTCCTAGTCGTGGCCGCAATCGTTCTTGTCATCCGCGCGGCGCCCATCGATTTATTGCTGGGGGCGCTGAAAAGTTGGATCGCCGGGCTGGGCCCCTGGGGGCCGGTAATTTTCGCTTTGATCTACGCAGTTTGGGCCGTCGCGTTCTTGCCCGGGTCGGCGCTTACTCTGGCTGGCGGAGCGATTTTCGGCCTCGGATGGGGCTTTGCAGCGGTCATTTGCGGAGCCACCTTAGGCGCTGCGTTATCGTTCCTCATCGCGCGCTACGTGGCCCGCGAAAAGGTGAGCAAGATGGCCCACAGCAACCCGAAATTCGGAGCCATCGACCGGGCGATCGGAGAAGGCGGTTGGAAGATCGTCGCCATGTTGCGACTCTCCCCAGCGATTCCCTTCAATCTGCAGAACTACCTCTACGGCCTGACGCCAATCCGTTTCTGGCCCTGCGTCCTAACTAGCGCGGTCTTCATGATGCCGGGGACGCTGCTCTACGTCTATTTGGGTTACGTCGGGGGACAGGGCCTCGCGGCAGCATCGGGCGGCGGCGTCAGCACGCAGCGCTGGGCGCTGATCGGCATTGGCCTAGCTGCGACGGTCGGCGTAACCGTCTACGTGACCAAGCTCGCCCAGAAGGCGCTGGCCAAACAGACGGCTCTCAGCGAACCGCCGCCTGATGCGAAGCCTGTTGACCCTGCCCCAGGGGCCGCAAGGCGACCGCCGTGGCTGATGGCCACTCTGGCTGCCCTTTTCTTTTCCGCGGCCCTCTACGCAAACCTGGTACCCGGCATGCTTGCACAACTATTTGGACCTCCCAAGACTCAGCTTTCCGAAGTCTACGAGGCCAAGCCAGACGGGCCAAGCTTCGACCACTCCAGCTTCAATGCGCTGCTGCCGCGTTTCGTCGACGGTGAGGGTCTGGTGGATTACAAGGGCCTAAGCCAGGAAGAAACGTCCCTCGACGACTACATCGCCAGCATCACGACCGCGCCGTTCCCCGACCTCGGCAGAGACGAAAAGCTGGCGCTGCTGATCAACGCCTATAACGCCTTCACGCTCAAGCTGATCCTCGACAACTACCCTGTAGACTCGATCCAGGACATCCCGAGTAAACAGCGTTGGGACGCTAAGCGCTGGATCATTGGGGGACAAACCTACAGTCTGAGCCAGATCGAACACGAGCAAATTCGGCCAAAGTTCATTGAACCGCGCATCCATTTCGCCTTGGTTTGCGCCGCCGTGGGCTGCCCCAAGCTGCGCCAGGAAGCCTATGTCGGCTCGCGGATCAACGAACAGCTCGAAGAGCAAGCGAAACTGCTTCACGGCAGCCAGCGCTGGTTCCGCTTCGAACCCGGGGACTCGCGGGTCCGCCTCACTCAGCTCTACAACTGGTACGGGGGCGACTTCGCACAAGTGGCCGGATCGCCGCTGGAAAACGCTGCTCGCTATTCGCCTGCTCTGCAGCAAACTCTGAGTACGGGCAAGAAACCCAGAATCGACTGGATCGACTATGACTGGGCTTTGAATCAACAGTAGTGAACTCAATGACGACGCCCCGCGACTCTCTTCAGTCCATCCCCGAACTGACTCCACTCGATGAGTACAACCGTCAATTAGGCCAAAACGTTCACCCGCCGGACTGGGTCAACCCCGAGCCGGCAGGGCGCTACAACATGGTCGTGATCGGCGCGGGCACCGCTGGCCTGGTGACGGCTGCCGGCACGGCTGGGTTGGGCGGCAAAGTCGCTCTGATCGAACGGAACCTGATGGGCGGCGACTGTCTCAACGTCGGCTGCGTCCCGTCCAAAGCACTCATACGTGCGGCCCGGGCAGCAGCTGACGTGAGAGATGCCGGCAATTTCGGAGTCCGCGTTCCCGAAGGTGTTGTGGTCGACTTCGCCGCCGTGATGGAACGCATGCGCAAGCTGCGCGCCGGAATCAGCAAGCACGATTCCGCGCAACGCTTCAAAGACCTGGGCGTCGACGTATTCATTGGCGATGCGAAGTTCTCGGGACCGAATGAGGTCCAAGTGGCCGGTAAGAAGCTCGTCTTCAGCAAGGCCTGTATCGCAAGCGGTGCGCGTGCCGTCGAGTTGCCGATTCCTGGTCTCCACGAAGCGGGCGTGTTAACGAACGAAAGCGTCTTCTCGCTTACGGAACGGCCTGCGCGCCTCGCCGTAATCGGGGCCGGTCCGATCGGCGTCGAATTGGCTCAGGCTTTCGCCAGGCTAGGCTCGAAGGTCACCTTGTTGGAGCAAGGGCACCAGATCCTGGGCCGGGAAGATCGCGACGCCGCCGAGCTTGTGCGGCATTCGTTGGAACGGGACGGCGTTGAGGTCGAATGCTGTGCGAGGATCACGGCCGTGCGCCGCCAGGGCGGGGTTCGCGTGCTCGTCTTGGAGCATGAGGGCCAAACGACCGAGCGAGAGTTCGATCAGGTGCTGGTTGGCGTAGGGCGCCAACCCAACGTCGAGACGCTTAACCTCGAAGCCGCGGGCGTCGCTTTCGACCCGCGCAAAGGAGTCCAGGTCGACGACCGCTTGCGGACGACGAATAGCAATGTCTTTGCTGCCGGCGACGTTTGCTTCCCCTACAAATTCACTCACACCGCCGATGCGATGGCGCGCATCGTGATTCAAAATGCGCTGTTCTTCGGCCGCTCCGGCACGAGCGCGTTGAATATCCCTTGGTGCACCTATTCCGATCCGGAGATCGCGCACGTCGGCCTCTACGAGCAAGACGCCAAAGAGAAAGGCATCGAAGTAGACACGTTCCGCATCGAGATGAGCCAGGTTGACCGGGCCATCCTCGAGGGTGAGACCGAAGGCTTTCTCAAAGTCCACGTCAAGAAAGGAACCGACCAGATTCTTGGCGCCACAATGGTCTCGCGCCATGCCGGCGAGAGTATTTCAGAGATCACGTTAGCCATGAACGCTGGTGCTGGGCTCGCTACGATTGCCAAGACGATTCACCCCTATCCGACGCAGTCGGAGGCGATCAAGAAGGCTGCGGATGCCTACAGCCGGACTAGACTGACTCCAACAGTGAAGAACATCTTTGACAAACTGTTGGCCTGGAGGCGATAGTCCCGGTTATTGAGTGTCTCCGTCATCATCCCGACGCTGAATGAGGCGGAGAATATCGGTGCGGTCGTTGAGGCGGTGCGACGCGCTCGTCCCGCCGAGGTGATTGTCGTCGACGGCGGCAGTACGGATGCCACCGCGCAGATTGCCCGCCAGGCGGGTGCAACCGTGGTGATCAGCCCCAGGGGACGAGGAGCGCAGCAGCGCGTCGGCGCTGAGCACGCCCGCGGAGAAGAGCTGCTCTTCTTGCACGCCGATACGAAACTCCCGGCTAACTACCCGGATGTCGTTGCTCAGATCTTGAGCCGTCCCCACGTAGCCGGTGGGGCTTTTCGCTTCAAGCTCGATGGACCTGGAGCACGCTTCCGTTGGATCGAGCGCCTTGTGGCCTGGCGCTGCCGCATGTTTGAGCTACCTTACGGCGACCAAGCGATATTCGTTCGAGCTGACGTCCTCAGGAGCATCGGAGGCTACCCGGCTCTGCCGATCATGGAGGACTACGAATTAGTCCGCAGGCTCAAGAAAGTGGGGAGCATCGAAGTCGCTGAATCAGCCGCTGTAACTTCGGCTCGGCGTTGGCGCAGATTGGGCGCCCTGAACGCAGCAGTAACCAACATGGGATGCGTCGTAGCCTACAAGCTCGGAGTGAGCGCGGAGACGATCGCGCGAAGACGGCGAACCTAGACCTTCCGTCGTCCCTCGATCGACTCGACCATCGTGGCCTCATCGATGAATTCCAACTCGCTGCCGACCGGAATGCCCATGCCAATGCGGCTGACGCTGACGCCTAATGGTTTCAGCAGGCGGATCAAATAAGCCGCCGTCGCTTGTCCCTCGGTCGTCGGGCTGGTGGCTAGAATGATCTCTTCCACTTCCCCGTCTTTTAGACGCTCCAAAAGGTTCTTTACTTTCAAGTCTTCCGGGGCCATGTTGCGCAGCGGGGAGATGACCCCATGCAGTACGTGGTACAGGCCGCTGTACTGGCGCGTCCGCTCGACCACCATAATATTGTTGGGCTGCTCGAGCACGCAGACCGTGGTGCGGTCTCTAGTCGGATCGCGGCAAATCGGGCAGAGGTCGCCTTCGGCGATGTTGTTGCACTGGATGCAGAGCTGGATCTTCTCGCGCATCTGCGTCACGGCGTCCGCGAGTCGCTGGGCTTCTTCGCGATTGACTCCCAGCAAGTGAAAGGCGATCCGTTGCGCTGACTTGGGCCCAACGCCGGGCAAGCGCTTCAGTTCGTCCACCAACTGGGACATGGGCTCGGCCAGATCGGGGTTCATACAGGTGGTCTAGAACATGCCCGGGGGCAGGCCCATTCCGCTCAACATACCCTGCATCTTGCCTTGGGACTCTTCGTCAACGCGCTTGGAGCATTCGTTGACGGCCCCTCGGATCATGTCCTGCAGCATCTCGACGTCTTCAGCGGCCTGGGGATCGATCTCGACGCCGAGCACCTGCTTACTGCCGTCCATCTTGACCGTGACCATGCCGCCGCCGGTCGAAGCTTCGACGCGGATCTTCGCGATCTCCAGTTTGAGTTGCTCTTGGGCTTGCTGTGCCTGAGCCATCATCTTCTGCATGTTGCCGCCGCCGGGAAGTTTCATGATGAATATTCTCTCAAGTTACGTATCTCTCGTATCTGTCCGGGCAAGCGCTCCTGGAACGCCTGCACATCCGGATCGGCCAAAGCTCGCTTTGCCGCTTCACTCTCCGTCTCAGGCAACCCATTCGCGGCGGTGCTCTCACCAGCCTCGGGCAAGGCTACGGCAGGGCTGCGTTCCGCTGAATCTTCGCCTAACTTGATCGGCCCGATACCCGCTATCTTCGCGGCGGCGTCGATCGATGACCAACACAACTCGATCGTTGTCCGATCCATCGGAGAAGGGCGTACAATTCCGCCGGAGTCCGATTCGTCGACGGCGCCGTGATCGAGAGCGTCCGCCGCAAAATCCTCGCCCGCATCCCTCAGAGCTTCAAGCAAACGCGCCTTGAGGGAGCCGTCCACCGGCGCCGTCGTCGTTGCCGACGGCGCCGGCCGATCCTTTTTCGGCTGCTTGACCACGGGCTCCGGGGCCGTCTTCGGGGCCGTCGCCGAGGGCGGCCGGACGGCTGCGGAGGACCGCGTCGGCCTGGTACCCGAATCACCCTGGAACCTTTGCCTGCCACCCGTAGGCGCCGAGGACCCGCCGAGCTCCGCGATGACCTCTTCCAAAGGCCGCAAGCGACCAGCATAAACCAGTTTCAACAGTCCCAATTCCATGCGAAAACGGGCCTGCGTTGCATGCTGCAGCTCGCGGTAAAGATCGAGCAAGATCTGGGTATAGCGGCTCAAATCCTCTTGCGAGAAATCCGCCAGTACCTTCTCTGCGCGGCCTCTCTCGCTCGACCCGGCCGCGACGAGCTTCGTCTCGGGACCAGCAATCTTCATCACCATGAGGTTGCGGAATTGGCGGCACAATTCGCCGATGAACTGCTGCGAGTGCCGTCCCTCGCGGAAGCTACGGTCGACCACGTCCAACATGGCCGGAGCGTCGCCCTCCTTCAAGGCCCTCAGAATTCGCTCCGAAACCTCCGACGGAATCGCGCCCAGCAGGTCGCGGACCGCGTCGGCATCGAGTTTGGCCCCGCACGAGGCAATCGCCTGATCCAATGTCGACTCGGAGTCTCGAATTGAACCGTCGCCTGCTAGAGCGATAGCCACTAGTGCGTCATCGTCAGCCTCAACGCCTTCCTGCCCGCAGATCCAGCGCAAGCGGTCCACGACCTGATCCAAGTCCACCGTTCGGAACTGAAAGCTCTGGCAGCGCGAGTGAATCGTTGCCGGAATCGCCTGGGGTTCCGTTGTGCAGAGGATGAAAACGACCCATTCGGGCGGCTCTTCCAACGTTTTGAGCAGCGCATTGAAAGCGTCCGTGGTGATCTGGTGCGCCTCATCGATGATGAAAATCTTGAAGCGATCACGCGCCGGCCGGTAGCGTACGCTCTCTCGCAATTCGCGAATGTCGTCGATACGGCGGTTCGAGGCGGCGTCGATCTCAATGACGTCGATAGTCGAGCCGGCGGCAATCTCTTTGCAGACCGGATCGTCCGGGTCCGGGTTGCTGCTGGGGCCGTCGGTGCAGTTGAGACACATGGCCAGGATGCGCGCCATGGTGGTCTTGCCGGTGCCGCGGGGCCCCGAAAAGATATAGCCGTGTCCGATTCGATTTTGCTGAATCGCGTTGGAGATGGTCTGCTTGACGTGGTCTTGGCTGACGACGTCTGAGAACCGCTGGGGGCGGTACTTGCGAGCGATTACCTGGTACATCGAAGAGCGGCCTAGCGACGAGAAGAAAGCTCAAAGCCCCGGCGGCGGCGCTAGGCAAGTCGCATAGTATCATGCACCGGCTGGAGGGACTGTAGAGGGCTCCGGGTGGACCGCGGCACGCGGCAGAGACCGTTGCGGCTGCTTCCTTCCGGACCTGACCGATTTGGCGGCGTACCACTGCACGGCGCCCGGAACCCAGTTCTCACATTAGCACGCAAACAGCGCGCGTTTAGGCCTGAAAGCCCGCTCTCAAGGGGGAAGTTAACGACTCTTTGTTATAGTGATCTGAGACGGATGCCGCTGCGAAGCGCCGCCGCAGGAGGGCTGATTGGGTAGACCGAGCACCAGTTTCCAGAAACGTCAACGTGAAATGCTGAAGCGCGAGAAGCGCAAAGCAAAGGATGAGAAGAAGGAAGAGCGGAAAGCATCCGGCGAAGCCTTCGGTGCACCCATCGAGATGATGGATCCTGCAGACCTTGGCCTCCCTGGCCTGGACTCGATTCGCTCCGAAGAACACCAAGTGCCCGCCGATATTCAGGCGGCCCTTGAGCTGGCTAACGAAACCGCGGACGGCTAACCCCAAGGCCGGGCTTCAACCGCGACGCACTTCTCCAAGCAGACACAGCAGCCTCATGTTGGTTGGAACCGATTTTCTTTGGAAGGCGACGACCGTAGGCTCCTTGCGCGAGCTGCTGAGCCAGTTCTCCGACCAAGACTGGATCTACGCCGACCGCAACGGCGACTTAGCGGTCATCCGCGCTGAGGATTTCTCCGATCAGAAGAACCGAGCCTATCCCGGCGACGCAGTCATCGACCTGATGACCGAAAAGGTCATTACCCGCAAACGCGCCCCCCTCTCCGAGTAGACGATCTGCGAGCTCCTGTCGGGGCTGCTTAGTTCTCGACGCGGGCGGGCTTATCAATTTGACTCTTTGTCCCACATGGCTCGTTACCGGCTTGCTCGTCAAAAGTGATGGCTGCGGCAATGACCTCGATCCTCTGGATCGCCAAATTGACCCGATCCAACTCAGCACGAAGCTCCTTAATGGCCTGATGGAGCACCTTGCTGTCCACTCTCGGCTATCGGCCGATCCAATCCCTCGCTGTAGACACTTGGCGCAAAAGACGGTGCGGGGCGATGATAAGCAGTAGGGCACGCTTCATGAAGTTGATCCGTCTATTACCAATTGGATTGGTTTTGGCTTGTCTGCCATTGCTCGCGGCCCCTGCGCAGCGCGATGTATCGCCGCGCGAAGCTCGCCAAATTGGCCAAGAGCGTCAAAAAGATGCACGAAGGCAAGCGAAACGCGCACAGCAAGGCGCCAAACAACGCCAAAAGGAAGTCGCCCGCCAAACCAAACGCCGGGATAGCGAACGCCGTCGTGAGACCAAACGACTGACCAAGAGCCGTCGCAAGCAAGGCAAACAAGTGGAAGCCCATGCCGGTCAGTCGGAAAAACCGCCGCCGCCGCCGTCCAAGGGCGACGGACCGAGCAAGCAACAGCCGAGCCCCATCGAGAGATTACGCGGATATTCGGGCTCCGCGCCCAAGCAGTAGAAGCGTTTGCGGGCCCGTGCCCTGCCCCGCGTTGATACACTGGAACCTTCGCCTTATGGACTATGATGTTCTGATCCTCGGGAGCGGCCCCGGCGGTTACGTCGCCGCAATTCGCGCCGCACAGCACGGCCTCAAGGTCGCCTGCGTCGAGAAGGACCCCAAGCTCGGAGGCACCTGCCTCCTGGTTGGGTGCGTGCCCACCAAGGCCTACCTTCACTACGCCGATCTCTACGAAAACTTCAAACACAGCGCCGATTTCGGCATTGACCACGGCGCGCTGACCGTCAACATGGCCAAGATGCGCGGCGAGAAACAAAAAATCGTCGATAAGCATTCCGGCGGCATCGGCATGCTGTTCAAGAAGAACAAGGTCAAGTCGATCACCGGATACGGGCGTCTGCTTGGCAGCGGCAAGGTCGAGATCGCCGGCCCGAATGGCAAAAGCGTGGTTCAGGCCAAAACGATCATTCTCGCCACAGGCTCGCGAGCTCGCATGCTGCCCAATCTGGAACCGGACCCGGAGCGGATTCTTACCAACGTCGAGATCCTCGAAATGGGAACTATTCCGAAGTCGCTGGCGGTCATTGGCGGCGGCGCGGTCGGCATGGAGTTTGCCTCCGTGTTTCACAGCTTCGGCACGAAATGCACGGTCTTCGAGATGCTCCCTCGGGTGCTGCCGCCTGAAGACGAGGATGTTTCCAAAGAGATCAAGAAGGCTTTCGAGAAGCGCGGCATCGACATCCATGTCGACACGAAAGTTGAGTCGATCAAGAAAAATCCCAAGTCGGTCGCCCTGGAATACCGCGGGAAGGACGGCAAGTTGCAGAAGATGACCGTCGAGAAGTTGCTCGTCGCCGTCGGACGCGCGCCCAACACCGAGAACATCGGCCTGGAGAACACCAAGATCGTCGCCGACCGCGGCTTCATCAAGGTGGACGAGTTCATGCGCACTTCCGAGCCGGGCGTCTACGCCATCGGTGATATCGTCGCCGGAACGCCGCAGTTGGCCCACACGGCCATGATGGAAGGCATCCTGGCCGCCGGGCACCTCGCCGGCAAACCAGTCGAGCCCATTAATTACACGCTCAACCCGAACGCGACCTACTGCGAGCCGCAGGTCGCCAGCGTCGGCCTCACCGAGAAGCAAGCGAAAGAGAAGGGCTACAAAGTCAAGGTCGGCAAGTTCCCCTTCGCAGGCAACAGCAAGGCCTCCATCCTCGGAGCTCACGGCGGCTTCATCAAGGTGGTCACTGATGAGACTTACGGCGAGATCCTCGGCGTGCACATGATCGGGCCGCTCGTAACTGAGATCATCGCCGAGGCAGTGGTCGCGATGAAGGCCGAGGCCACCGTCGAAATGATGGTGAATACGATCCACGCGCACCCGACTTTGCCCGAGGCGTTGCAAGACGCATTCAACGCAGTGTCCGGCATGCAGATCAACGGGTAGTCGATGACGGCCATAGCCGCAGTCGAAACAGAAACACAACCGCAGCTATCCGGCCCGGTCGGGCGGACGTGTCTGTGGCAGGATCTCGGCCGTGTCGATTATCGCGCCGCATGGGATCTTCAGCTGCAGCACGTCGAGATCCTCAAGAAGCGGGAAGGCGGCCAGGACTGCCTGTTTTTCGTCGAGCACCCGCACGTCATCACCTTCGGTCGCAACGGCAAGGACGAGAATCTACTTGTTTCGCGCGACCGGCTGAGCCATCTCGGCATCGCATATCAGGAGACGGATCGCGGCGGCGACGTGACCTATCACGGACCCGGACAACTGGTTTGCTATCCCGTGATGGATCTAAAGCGTTGGAAGCGAGATGTCGGAGCCTATCTCAGAGCTCTAGAAGAAGTTTTGATTCTCACGCTTGCCGACTATGGGCTGGAAGGCCGCCGCGACCCCAGCGCCACCGGAGTGTGGGTCGGCGATGCCAAAGTCGCTGCGATGGGCGTTCATCTTAGCCGTTGGGTCACCTCCCACGGCTTCGCACTCAACGTGCATACGGATTTAGATTATTTCCGCTACATCGTGCCTTGCGGCCTGGCGCGGCCCGTGACGTCCATCGAGCAACTGCTCGGTGAGGTCCCGGACGTCAACCAGCTACGAACGAGAATTCTGGAGCGCTTCGGGACTGTTTTCCGCCGCGCGATGATTCATAGCGGTTCAGACAGGATTGAGAAAGGGAGTTAGTCATGATCGACGTCGTAATGCCCCAGATGGGCGAAAGCATCGTAGAGGGCACGATCACCAAGTGGCTCAAACAAGTCGGCGATAAAGTCGAGAAAGACGAAGCCTTGTTTGAGATCTCTACCGACAAGGTCGACTCCGAGGTGCCCGCCGAACACGCCGGGATTCTCAAAGAGATCCTGGCGGAGGAGGGTACGGTCGTGGCGATCAGGGCGATCGTCGCCAGGATGGAAGCGGCGGATGGCTCAAGCACTCCGGCTGCCGCCGCTCAGGCGCAACCAGCTGCGGCGCCGGCAGCACCTGCCCCTGCTGCTCCAGCGGTAGTGGCGGCCCCGGCCACGGCCGCTCCTACCTCGGCAGCGGCCGGCTCGGTTCGCTCATCGCCCCTCGTCAAGCGCATGGCCCGCGAAATGGGCATCGACCTCGGCCAAGTCACAGGAACCGGCCAGGGCGGACGCATTTCGAAGAAGGACATCGAAGCGTTCACCGCCGGCGGCGGTGCTGCAAAGCCCGCCGCGGCAGCTCCCAGCGCACCTGCCGGTCGTCCCGTTACTCCCGCCGGTGGTTACGATCCCTTCCCCGCGGCGCCCGACTCGCGCTTCGGCGACTACTACGTCGAGCCGCTTTCGACGATGCGCAAGGCCATCGCCGAACACATGGTGCGTTCGATGCACCATACGGCGCCGCACGTCTCGATGATCCACCAGATCGACTGCACGCCCATCGTCAAGGCGCGTGCGGCGGCGAAGGACAAGTTCCTGCAGCAGAACGGTACGAAGCTCACCTTCATGCCATTCTTCCTCAAGGCCGCGGCAATCGCGCTCAAAGAGTACCCCACCGTCAACGCCTCGCTCGACGGCTCCGATGTCGTCATGCACCGCGACATCAACATCGGCATGGCCGTCGCCTTGGACTGGGGCTTGATGGTGCCAGTCATCAAACAGGCTGACGGCCTGTCTGTCATCGGACTGCAAAAAGCTGTCAACGATCTCGCCGACCGAGCCCGCAAGAAGCAGCTCAAGCCCGACGAACTCGCGCAATCGACCTTCTCGATCTCTAACTACGGCGGCTACGGCTCGATCTTCGGAACCCCGGCGATTAACCAGCCGAACTCTTGCTTGCTGGGCCTCGGCGCCCTACACAAGGCGCCGATCGTGGTAGACGACGCCATCGCCATTCGCACGATTTGTTACGCCACGCTGACCATTGACCATCGCCTGGTCGATGGCGCCCTGGCGGCGATGTTCCTTGAGAAGATGCGTTCGGTCATCGAGAATTGGTCCGAGAGCGTTCTCTAAGACTCGCGCCGCAGTGTGATAGGCTAGCGCCCGCATGGGAAAGAACTTTCTTGTCCTCGTCGCGGCGCTAGCGTTTGGCTGTTCTTCACCGGAACCCTCCGCCGAGCCCCAGGCGGCTAACCAGCAGTCGGAACCCGTTTTGGTTGCCGAGGTGGGCAAGTTCGACGAAGGCATCGTCGTCGATCACGACGGGAACCTTTACGTCTCCCACGAAGACCAGATCAGCCGAATCTCGCCGAGCGGCGACATCTCTGTGTGGGCCAGCACACCGTCTCCCAACGGCCACAAGGTAATGGCTGACGGCAGACACATCATTTGCGATCGTGAGGGCGCCGTTTACATCCTCGACGCCTCAGGCCAAGTACTCCGTAAGATCGACGTCCCGACCGGCGCCAACGACGTGACGCTCGACGGCTCAGGCGGGTTTTACTTTTCGTCGCCCTACGGATCACAAGAGGATCCCAGCGTCGGCAAGGTCTATTACGTGGACGCTGCCGGGGAACTCGCCATGGCTGCGACGGGCATCCACTACCCCAACGGCATCGTCCTGCGGCCGGCCGGCCAGTCCCTAATCGTCGGCGAGAGCTTCGCCAACCGCATTCTCGAATTTCCCGTCGAATCCCCCGGCAAACTAGGCGAGCGCAAGCTCTTCGCCGTCATGCCCGGCGCCGAGGCCTTCGACCCAGCCAATCACCTTGCCGGCCCGCTCCCTGACGGCATGACCTTCGATACCGACGGCAACCTGTACGTCGCTAACTATGGAGCAGGCGTCGTACGAGTTTTCGACCCGTCCGGCACCCTGGTTAGGAGCATCGACACTGGTGCTAAATTCACGTCGAACGTCGCGTTCGTAGGCCCTCAGATGAATCAGCTCTACGCTGTGGGCAGCACCGGCCCGATCCAACAAAGCACCGGCGTCGTCATGCGCATCGATCTGCCCGGCGTAACCGGCGTCAAGATTCTGCCCGACGCGCCTTAGACGCCGGAGTTCGACTCCTTCCGTCAACGAGAGGCCGCGTTCGTTTTTAGCCCTTACCCAGCGCCGCTCCTTCGTCCGACTCGGCGAACGAGTTCTCGATTTTGTCGCCCTCTCCAGGGGCCAAAAACAAATTGGCCTCCAAGCCGTGCTGCCGGTCGTAGAGCTCGCGATACCGGCCCTCGGCGGCGTAGAGTTCCTGATGAGTGCCACGCTCGACGATTAGCCCTTCCTCGACCACTAGAATCTGATCGGCTCTGCGAATTGTGGAGAGGCGATGGGCGATCACGAACGTTGTCCGGCCCTTCATCAGATAGGACAACCCTTCTTGAATCAGCGCCTCGGACTCAGAGTCTAAACTCGACGTCGCCTCGTCCAAAATCAAGACCCTGGGGTCAGCCAACACCGCCCGGGCGATCGCCACTCGCTGCCGCTGGCCGCCCGATAACTTGACTCCCCGTTCGCCCACAATCGTCTCGTAGCCTTCGGGGAACTTCTCGGCGAACTCGTCGACTCGGGCGATGCGGCAAGCTTCCAGAACCTTGTCCTCGCCAGAGTCAGGGCGCGCAAACGCGACGTTCTGCCGAATCGTCCCGTCAAACAAGAATGTCTCCTGCAAGACGACGCCGAGTTGCGGTCGAAATGACGACAACTTGATCTTCGATAAGTCCCCGCCATCCACCAGCACCCGTCCCATTTGTGGCGCGTGGAACCCAGCGACCAAACCGATGATCGTCGACTTGCCGGACCCCGAAGAACCCACCAATGCCGTCACCGTACCCGGGCGGGCCTCGAAACTCACGCCATGCAGGACTTCTTTGTCTTCTTCGTAGGAGAACCGCACGTCCTCGAAGGCGATCGTCCCGACGATCGTTCCAATCTCCTCGCTCCGCGCCGGATCGGCATCTTCCGTCTCTTCTTGGAGAACTTCCCGTGTACGTTCCAGGCCCGATACCGCTTCGAGTAGCTGGGTCGAGATGTTGACGACCTGAAACAGCGGCGCTACGAACATGGCCGAAAACGCGACAAAAGCCGTGAAATCGCCCAATGTCATCGCGTCGGACATGATCTCCCGGCCGCCCATCCAAATGATCAGGGCGCTCATCCCGCCAAGCAACAGCTGCGCCGACACAGACACCAGCGCCGTTCCCGTAATCGTCAAGTAGATGTTCTGTAGGATCCGCTCCACTCCCGCGGCAAATACTTCCGCTTCGCGCCCTTCAGCGTGATAGCCCTTCACTACCCGTACGCCACCGAGCGATTCCGTCAACCGGCCTGTAACCTCTCCGCTGATCTTGCGCCTCTCCTTGAACGCCGGCCTCAACTTTTTAAAGGCCCTCAGCAAGACGATGAGAAACAACCCAACCAGCACCAACGACAATCCCGTGAGCGTCGGGCTCAAATAAATCAGGGCCGCCAGCGCGATTCCCGCCGTCAGCAACCCGCCGATCAATTGAACCAGCCCGGTACCGACCAAGTTGCGGATGCCCTCGACATCGCTCATGATGCGGTTCACCAGCGTTCCGGTCTGATGCGTGTCGTAATACGTGACCGGCAGCCGTCCAACGTGCCGCTGCACCTTGCGTCGCATGTCGGCAATCAGCGACTGCCCCGATTTAGAGAGCAACTGGGTCAGAGAAAAATCCGTCGCCGCCTGAATAAGCGTTGCCGCCAGGACCGCAAGCGCCAGCGGAGCCAGCAGGTCCGCCCGGCTCTCGCCAAGCACGTCGTCGATCATGATCTTGGTCGACCACGGCAGCACCAACCCTGCCGCGCGGCCAATCAGGATCAGAACCAATCCTGTGCCTAAAATTCCCCGGCGCGCGTCAATTAGCTCACGGATGTCTGGCCAAAGATCGCGAAGCCGAGCCACGCTGACTGGCTTGGTGGAGGATTTCGGAGTCGGATGCAAACCTCAGTATAGGTAGGACTGTCGGCGACGCAAATCCCGCACTGCTGCGTGCAGCCGCCGCATGCGCCCGGCGTTCTGTAAACTAACCTCAGATGCGCCGCCTACTGTCGGTCTGGTTCCTTCTTGTGTCGGCTCTTGCTCTGCCCGTCAGGGCCCAAGTAGTCGTGGAGGAGAATCAGCTCGATGCCGACATTCGCATGTTCACGGTCATGGCTGCAATTAATGTCGCCGGCTACAACGACGGCGTCGATACAAAAGGCGATTCTCTAGTCCGGCAAGCTGTCCGCCGCCGTCTGGAGTCCTTTGATGGACCCAGCAAGCAGCTGCTCCAAACCGCCTACCAACAGTTCCGCCTGCGGGACCCGGCTGAGAACCTATCGCAGTTCGTCACCTACGCCCTGCTGTGCCTAGGATCGCCGACCTTCGAACTCCACGCGGATCTACCCACAGACCTCCCACCCGATGTCCGCCCAGTGAGAAACCTCGGCCCCATTCTGCAGCAGTTCTACGCTGAAGCCGACATTGAATCGCTGTGGCTCGAATATCAACCGGCTTACGAGGAAGAGCTGTCCCGTTATCAATCGGCGCTGACGCCGATGCTCATCCGCTCCGCGGGCTACCTCCGTATCGGTCCTCAGTCGCGCGAGTTCCAAGGCTTCAAGGTTTGGATCGATCTCATGGGAGCGCCTAACGCCCTAAACACCCGTCTCTATGGCGGCAATGTGCAGGTCGTCGCCCATCCCTCCGACAGAATTCAACTCAATGAGATTCGCCACTCGTTCTTGATGCATTTGCTCGATCGCTTGTCCATCCGCAACCGTGCAGTCGTCGCGAGCAAACAGCTGCTGTCGCGGTTCGCGCTGTTCGCCCCCGCGCTAGAGGACACCTATAAAGAGGACTTCGAGCTGCTCGTCACCAAGAGTCTGGTCAAGGCCGTGGAAGCGCGCCTCGACCACGGCGCGAGCGAGGCAGCGAAACCCATCGTCGAGTCGGCCCTCCGCGAGGGCTTCATTCTGACCCCCTATTTCTATGAGGCTCTAGGCAGGTACGAACAAGACACGCAGATCATCAACAACTTCTACCCGGAGATGATCGAAGAAATCGACCTCAAGAAAGAGGCCGCGCGGCTGCAAAACGTGAAGTTCGCCGAACCGTCCCAGGTCTCGCCCGCGCGGTCCGTGGAGCCTCGCCGCGTGCAGCTTTCGCTGCTCGACAAGAAGTTGCAGCAAGCGGAGTTTCTGTTCCGTGAGGAAATGTTCGAAGAGGCCCAGCAAGCGTTCGTTGCAGCTATCGACCTAGCCGACGGTCGCAATGCGCAAGCCGAGTATGGCCTGGGCCGCGTCGCCGCCCAAGAGGGTGAACCAGAATTGGCGATCGAGCATTTTCTGGTAGCCGCGAATCTGGCCCTCGACGAGCCCCACATCCGTGCGATGTCTCACATCTACGTCGCGCGCATCTCCGATATCATGGGTGAGCGGGACGCGGCCATCGAGCACTACAATGAGGCACAGCAGGTCGGTGACCCGGCGCCGCGGACCCAGCAGTTGATAGCCGAGGGACTGAATCAGCAGTTCCAGAGCCCGAGACAGCTGTCCCAAGAAGCTGAAGATGAAGAGCCCAACGACGATCTGGAATTAGCCCCTGAGGATGAATCCATACCAAGGTCCGCGCCGGTTCCGCTAAAATAGTCATCGTGCGCCCTGGGGGTGAACGCCCTCGCGTTTGGAGAAACTGATGAAACGATTTCTAACTCTCGCTGCCGTAGTTCTGGTCTGCGCCGGTTTGGCGCCCGCTCAGGGTCCGCAGCCGAAATCCCAAGAAGAGCTCGACGCCATTTTGGCCGTCCAGTCTGCCCAAGACCCCACTTTGCGGGCCGCTGCGGCTAAAAAGCTGTTGACCGACTACAAGAACACCGAGTTCAAAGAGTTCGCCAACTACATGTTGATGATCGCCTACCAGGAGCTCGACGACTTCGACAACATGATGGTCTACGGCGAACGCACGCTTGAGATCAATCCCGAGAACCCGGGTGTTCTCCTACAGTTGGCCTACGCCATTCCGACCCGCACTCGCGAGTTCGATCTGGACAAGGAAGAAAAACTGACCAAGGCCGAAGGCTTCGCCTCCCGCGCCCTTACGCTGATCCCCAATCTGGAAAAGATCGATCCGAACCTACCCGACGATGCCTGGCTCGAAACCAAGAAAGAGTTCATGGCCCAGGCTAACGAGTCCCTAGGGGTCATCGAGGTCAAGCGCGCCAACTACGATGAAGCTGCCGTGTTCTTGACCAAAGCGATCGGCCTGCAGCCTCAGCAAAATCCGATGACCCACTATCATCTCGCCGACGCGTACATGAGCGCCGGCAAGAAGGCTGAGGCGCTCACTGCGATCAATCAGTCGATCACCCTCGGCGGCGTACCCCTTGGCGGCGGCGCCGACGCAGCAAAGGTCCTTAAGGAGAAGATTGACGCGATGAACTAGGTTCGGCTAGTCCGCTTTTTTCACGCGCCGCCCGTCTCATCGCGGGCGGCGCTTTGTTTGTAGTCGCCCTATGCAGAACCGTGCACGCCTGGAGACCGCGATCGGCTATTCGTTCCGGGACGGCCAGCTGCTCGACCGCGCGCTCACGCACCGCTCCCACGCCAAGGACCGCTCCACGGAGGAACACAACGAGCGTCTTGAGTTCCTCGGCGACGCCGTCTTAGAGCTCGCTGTCAGCGAAATCTTGATGGAGACCTACCCGGACTACCCCGAGGGCCGCCTCACCAAGATTCGCGCCCAGCTGGTCAGCGCCGACAACCTACACCAAGAGGCCCGCGCCTTGAGTCTGGGCGAAAGCCTCAACCTCGGCTTGGCCGAAGTGAATAGCGGTGGCCGAGAGAAAAAGGCCCTGCTTGCGGACGCCCTGGAAGCGATCATCGCGGCCGTTTATCTCGATGGAGGCGCGGCTGCGGCCCGCGCCCTCGTACAGCGCTTGATCGCCTCGCCCCCGCGTGTTTCCGAGGCCGACCAGGCCCTCGCCCGTCTAAACCCCAAATCTACCCTCCAGGAGCTTCTTCAAGCTCGCAAGCTGCCCCCGCCGCAATACGAAATCATTGCCGAACACGGACCGCCTCATGGCCGAATCTTCGAAGTCAGCTTGATCGTGGGTGAAATATGCCGCACCACGGGCCGCGGCGGGTCCAAGAGAGAGGCCGAACAAGCCGCTGCAGCACGGGCGTTGGATGACAAAGACCTTCGCGTCGCTCAAGACATCTCACCATCCCGCTAAGGTAGGAGTCGGTGGGAATCGCAGCCGATATCATCTTGGTCGTCTTGGCCGGCCTCGTCGGCGGGCTGATCGCTCATCGCCTGAAGCAGCCTTTGCTGGTCGGCTACATTCTGGCTGGCGTTCTAGTCGGCCCGCATACCGCCGGCCCGACGGTCGGAGACATCCACGACATTGAGCTGCTCGCCGAGATCGGCGTAGCCCTGCTGCTGTTCGCCCTCGGACTGGAACTCTCGCTCAAGGACCTACGCGTTGTCCGGAAAATCGCCCTGATCGGCGGGCCTATACAAATTGCCTTAACGATGGCCTTCGGCTACGGCCTGGCGCGCCACTTTTTGGGCTGGGAAACGCAACACGCCATCTGGTTCGGCGCGATGATTTCGCTCTCCAGCACGATGGTTGTGCTCAAGACGCTGATGGCCCAAGGCGTGAGCGGCACTCTAGCGAGCCGCGTGATGATCGGGCTGCTCGTCGTGCAGGACCTCGCCGTTGCTCCACTGCTGATCGGGCTGCCCAAGCTGAACGATCCACAGAACCTCGCCGCGGAACTTGGCCTCGCGGCGCTGCAGGGGGCCGCGTTCCTGGCGGCGATGATTCTGGTCGGAACGCGGCTCATCCCGGCGATCCTGAAAAAGATCGCCAGTTGGGACTCCCGGGAACTATTCCTCGTCGCCGTGGTCGCGCTGGGAGTCGGGATCGGCTACGGCACCTACCTGTTTGGCTTATCGTTCGCCTTCGGGGCCTTCGTCGCGGGCATGGTTCTGAGCGAGTCAGAATTCAGCCATCAGGCGTTGAGCGATATCATTCCGCTGCGAGATGTCTTCGGTCTGGTGTTTTTCGCCTCGGCCGGGATGCTTCTCGATCCCTCCTTCCTGCTCGAAAACTTGGGCGTCGTCAGCGCAACGGTGGTCCTGATCATCGCCGGCAAGGCGGTCATCTTCGGCGGTCTGGCCCGCGCCTTCGGCTACGGCAACATGGCCCCCTGGATCATTGCTCTGGGCCTCGCCCAGGTCGGCGAGTTCGCCTTCGTACTGGCTCGCACGGGACTGCAGTCAGGGTCTATCTCGGCGGAGGTTTACTCGCTCACGCTGACCGGCACGCTGGCTACGATGGTCGTTTCGCCCTTGTTGTCACGCTCGGCGCTTCCCTTGGCTCGCTGGTGGCGCAGTTATTCGAATCAGCCTGTGCAACTGAATACGTTCAATCTGCCTGACGAAAAACTGCGCGGACATGTGGTTGTCGCCGGCTATGGCCGGACCGGCCGCACCGCCGTGCAGGTCATGCGCAACATTGGCCTGCCGTTCGTCATCATCGAACTCAACAACGACAAAGCGCCGGCCTTACGCCGCGAGAAACTGCCCGTCATCTGGGGCGACTCCTCCCGCGAAGAAATATTGGCCGCCGCCGGCGTCGGCGGGGCGCGCCTGCTGCTCATCACCGTGCCGGCCGAGGTAGTCATTCGGCTAACCGTCCAACAGGCCCGCCGGCTGCAGCCGGATCTGCACGTCGTGGCCCGAGCCTTATACCAAGAGCACCTCGGCGAACTCCGCGCCCTGGGAATTTACGAGGCCGTGCAACCCGAGTTCGAGGCTGGACTGGAGATGGTCCGCCAGGTACTGAGCCACTTTGAATTCCCCGCCTCCGATATCCACCGCTTTAGCGACGCAGTACGCAAAGATCTCTACCAACCTCTCCGCGGCCAAGATCTGTCCGATCCCTGCCGCGACGTTTTGGCCGACATTCGGCAGGCTGGACATTCCCTGGAAATCGATTGGTTGACCGTACCCGACGACGCTGCCGTCGCCGGCTCCACAATTCGCGTCTTGGCACTCAGGACACAAACCGGCGCGCTAGTCGTCGCTGCTGTCCATGACGGGGAAGTCCGCGCAAACCCAGGACCCGAATACGAGATCGCCGCCGGGGATATGCTGGCGCTACTCGGCGACCTGGACCAGCGCGCGGCAGCCCGAAAACTGCTTGAGGCAATTCGTTCGTAACAAGAAAGGGCCTAGATCCGTCCAAGACACCAGGATTCGAGGAATGAAACGAAGCACCATCGCACTCGCTGCCGCATTGCTGCTCTCCAGGACGGCCGTAATGCTGGCAGTTTCTCTGGAAGAGAGCCATTCCGCCACGGAAAAACTGGACCGCATCAGCCTCGGCGAGATGTCCCCCGGAGAACAGATCACCCTCACCCAAAGCGAGATCAACAGTTTCTTGCAGTACGACTACGCTGGCCTAATCCCCGCAGGGATCCGCGATCTGCACGTCGAACTCGAATCCGACACCGGAATCGTGTCGGGCCGAGCCGACTTCTCTCAGCTTGGCGAAGCCCAAGATACAGCGACCCGGTTACTGCTAATGATGCTGCGCGGCGAACACGGATTCGTCGCCCGCGTGCGCTATGTCTCTTCGGGCGGCCAGGCCCGAGCTGACGTCGACTCGTTCTTGCTCGACGATCGTGAGCTCAAAGGACCCATCCTCGATTGGATCGTCAAGAACTACGTGGCTACCGACCTTGAAGGGTTCGCCCTGGGACAGCCGACTTCACTCGGCAATAACATCGACCAGATTCGGCTGGAGCGAGGTCAGGCGATCGTCGTCGCTAGCGAGTCACGCGCGCAACTCTAGTTACTGTATGAAATAGAACACGCGTGCGACCGACAAATTGTGTCTGCTCAGACACAGTCTCCTGGGGCTCTTACCTAGAATCAATGACTTAGACAACGGCAACAGAATTGCGAATGCATAAATGGCTGTCACCCCTGAAGGATCCCCCCTCCATTGCCATTTGAAACGACGATCAAACGCCCTGCTGCGGTTTCAGGAGTCGGCCTCCACAGCGGAGCGCCGGTGGCCATGCGTCTCGTTCCTGCCGAGGCAGGCACAGGAATTCGCTTCCGGCGGACGGATCTAGACGGATTTGAGATCCCCGCGGTTTGGCGCCACGTTGCCAAGGTTAGCTATGCCACCAGCCTCATGCGTGAAGGCGTATTGCTGCAGACGACTGAGCATCTGCTCAGTTGCCTCTACGCAAGCCGCATCGATAACCTCATCGTCGAAATCGACAACCTCGAAGTCCCCATCGTCGACGGCAGCGCGCTTCCTTTCGTCGAGATGCTGCAAACCGCTGGTCTGCGCACGCTCAATCGGCCCCGCCGCTATTTGAAGATCGTGCGGCCGGTCGAGGCCGTCGACGGCGATAAGCGCATCCGCATCGAACCTTCAGAAGACTTTGAGATCGTTTGCGAAAGCCGCTTCGACCACGCCCTTGTCGGCCGCCAAACGCTCAGTCTCACGATCGAGCCCGAGGTCTACGCGCGCGACATCGCCCCTGCCCGGACGTTCGGATTTGAGGCTGACCTGGATCAAATGCGCGAGATGGGCCTGATCCGCGGCGCAACCCTTGAGAACGCCGTCTGCTTCGGCGCCGCCGGCGTCCTCAACCCTGGCGGGCTGCGCTTCTCCGACGAGCCCTGCCGCCACAAGCTGCTCGACTTGATCGGCGACCTGGCCATGCTGGGCAAGCCGCTACTCGGTCGCGTGATCGCGACCCGCGCCGGACATGCCATGCACATCGCCCTCGTGCGCCAGATTATGGGCGATCCCACCTGCTACGAGATCTCTGAACGAGCGCTCGTCGCTGCCGCCGGCGATTGACGCCCCAGCGGACCGGTCACTACAATGAAGAGTATTCTCCCGGGGGATCTGCGTCTTTTCTCGCCTGCCCGGGAGTTTCCGAAGTCAGTTGATCCGGTCGTCCCCTGGGATGGCCGACTGAGTAACGTCAGGCATGTTCGAAAATCTGTCTGAAAAGCTGCAGCGCGTCTTCAAGGACCTGCGCGGCGAAGGCAAACTCACCGAGGGAAACATCCAAGATGCCCTACGGGAGATCCGTCTTGCCCTGCTCGAAGCCGACGTTAACTTCAAGGTCGTCAAAGAGTTAATCCTCAACGTCCGCACCAAGGCGCTGGGCCAAGAAGTCCTCACCTCGTTCTCGCCCACCGAGCAAGTCGTCAAGATCGTCAAGGACGAGCTTATCCGCATCCTCGGAAGCGGCGAATCGAAGCTCCGCTTTGCCAGTCAGCCGCCCTCGATTTTCATGATCGTGGGCCTGCAGGGCTCGGGTAAAACCACCTCGACCGGCAAGATCGCCCGCTGGCTCATCAAGAACGGCAAACGTCCCTTACTCGTCTCCGTTGACGTCTATCGTCCCGCCGCCCGCGAGCAGCTTCGTGTACTGGCGAAACAAGTCGACGTCCCCATCTACGCCGGCGAAGACGGCCAGTCGCCGCTCGAATTGGCCAAGGGCGCCCGCCGCGAAGCCAACCAAACCGGCCGCGATGTAGTGCTCATCGACACTGCGGGTCGCCTGCATATCGACGACGAGTTAATGGTCGAGCTCGAACAGCTCAAGAGCGAGTTCGAACCCGTCGAGGTCCTGTTCGTGGCCGACGCCATGACCGGCCAGGACGCCGTCAACAGCGCCGCCGAGTTCAACACTCGGCTAGGCATCACCGGCGTCGTGCTGACCAAGATGGACGGCGACGCCCGCGGCGGCGGCGCACTCTCGATCCGCCAGGTCACCGGACGCCCACTCAAGTTCATCGGCGTCGGTGAAAAGGCTGACGCTCTCGAACTGTTCCACCCCGACCGCATCGTCTCGCGCATCCTCGGCATGGGCGACGTGCTCTCGCTCATCGAGAAGGTTGAGGAGCAGATCGACAAGAAAGATGCGCTCGAAATGCAGGACAAGCTCCTGCACAACGAGTTCACGCTCGAAGACTTCCAAAAGCAGCTCCGTCAACTCAAGAAGATGGGCTCGCTGCAATCGTTGCTTTCCATGTTGCCGTCCGTCGGTCCCTTCAAGGATCTGCAGAACGTCGACATGGACCCCAAGGAATTGGTGCGTATCGAAGCGATTATCAGCTCGATGACCACCAAAGAGCGTAAGAATCACGAGATCATTAACGGCAGCCGGCGACGCAGAATCGCCCGCGGAAGCGGTGTTGAGGTACAAGCCGTCAATGCGCTGCTCAAACAGTATCGAGAAGCCCGCCGTATGATGCGTTCCCTGACAGGGGGCATGGCAGGCGTGGGTGCTAAGCGTAAGGGCAAAGGTAAAAAGAAAGGTAAGGGTAGAGGTAGAGGGAATACTCCGGGCGGACTGCCGCAGTTGCCGCCGGGGATGAACTTCCCGCAGATTTTCGGCCGCTGAGCCCAGCTCGCGGACGTGTAGAAAGGGATCGTTGGAGGATTGCATTAGCCATGGTGGCGTTACGCTTGACCCGAATCGGGGCAAAGAAAAAACCGTCTTACAGGCTCGTGGCTATTGATAGCCGCCGCGCCCGGGACAGCAAGACGATCGAGATATTGGGTCATTACAACCCGCGTCCCGATCCGATCGAAATCGACCTAAAGCGCGAGCGGATTGACTACTGGTTGGGCGTCGGAGCCCAACCCAGCGATACCGCCCAGCGCCTCATCAAGTACTTCGACGCGAACGGCGCCCATACCGCTCAGCCGAAGCGCGAGGCGGCCCAAAAGGCTGCTGCCGATAACAAGCCGGCGCCCAAGCCGGTCGCCGTAGCTCCGGCCCCTGCCCCAGCTCCGGCTCCGAAGATTGAAGAAGTCGAGGCCGAGGCCACGGCTGCGGAAGCAGAGAACGGAAGCAGCGAAGTTGTTGCTGAAGCAGTTCCTGCCACGGAGGCTCCCGTAGAAGCAGTGGCGGCCGAAGCGACTCCGGCCGCAGAAGCCCCCCCGGAAGCAGCGGTAGTCGAGGAAGCTCCAGCCGCAGAGGCTCCCGCCGAGGAAGCCGACAAAGCCTAAGCTGAAGTGGATCGCAAAACGGCGCCGGCCCGGCGCCTCGGTCGCCCTGCGTCTTGGGCGGCCGTCGAACACAGGAGGGGCGCATGACTACGGAATCCAAGATTGACCCGATCGTAGAGATGGTCGAGCTGATTGCCAAGGCTCTGGTCGATAACCCTGAGGGGGTCTCGGTCAAGTCGGTCGACGGCGATCAAGTCCGTGTATTGGAGTTGAGCGTAGACCAAGCCGACTTGGGCAAGGTCATCGGCAAGAAGGGTCGCACCGCCAAGTCCATTCGGATTTTGCTCGGCGCAGCGGGCGTCAAGCACAACAAAAGATTCTCCCTTGAGATCCTTGAGCCTTGACTGACTCCGCGCTGCCTGAATACGTCGCGCTGGCCAAGATTTTCAAACCTCGCGGCAACCGGGGCGAAGTCGCCGCCCGCGACCTGTGCCAAGATCTGGACCGCTTCAGCGATAACGCCGTCGTTTCCCTGCTCTATCCGAGCGAGCTGCGGGAAGAAAGAACGATCGAGAACGCCTGGTATCACCAGGGCCGCTTGATCTTGAAGTTTGCGGGCGTCGAGACAATCAGCGACGCCGAAAACCTGAGAGGCTGCCAAGTGCAGATCCCCTACGAGGATCTCGGTCCGCCGCCTGAAGGAGAGCACTACGACATCGACGTGATCGGCTGCGACATCATTGACGCCGATACGGGTCGTGTCATCGGAAAAGTGGAGGGAGTGTTGGAATCGGGAGGGCAGCCCCTCCTCGAGGTCCGCCAAGAAAACAAAGAGATTCTGATTCCCTATACGCCCGAGATCTGCCTTGACTTAGATATCGAAGCCAAGCGGATTGCGGTCCGCTTGCCGGATGGCCTGGAAGACCTGAACGAATGATCGCGCTGAGCGAGTCGAAATGCTGACTTTTCATCTGCTCACGATCTTTCCCGAGTTCTTCCGCACTCCATTTGAGTACGGCGTGGTCAGCCGTGCGTGCTCGGCCGGCCTCATGTCGATCGAGACTCACGACTTGCGCGACTACACTTCCGACAGACACCGAACGGTCGATGATCGTCCCTTCGGCGGCGATGAAGGCATGGTCATGAAGATCGAGCCGATCTTTCTCGCATTGCAGGAAGTCGCCGGACGCAAACCGGACGCAACGCGGCGAGTGATCGCCATGTCTGCTCAAGGCAAGCTTTTCGATCAGGCGACCGCCCTACGGCTCGCCCAATACGACGAGGTTGTCGTGATTTCGGGCCGCTACGAGGGGATCGACGAAAGAGTGACCGAGCATCTGGCGGACGAAGAGATATCCGTAGGCAGCTTCATCCTCTCCGGAGGAGAATGGGCCGCAGGGATACTCGTCGACGCGGTGGCGCGGCTGGTCCCTGGGGTATTAGGAAACGAGGCGTCCAGCGTACAGGAATCGTTTACGCCGACCGCAAGCGGAGCCCAGGGAGTCCTCGACTTCCCTCACTACACCAGGCCCGCGGAGTTCCGCGGTTGGAGCGCTCCGGAAATATTGTTATCCGGCGATCACGAGAAGATCCGCCGCTGGCGCCGTAAAACGGCGCTGGCTAAGACCAGGAAGAACCGCCCCGACCTGCTGCAATCAGCCCAGCTGACCAAAGAGGATCGGGCACTGATAGAGGAGATTGAGGCGGACGCGTCAAAAGACCCGCTCTGAATAGAATGCCTAGTTGTAGCGAAATTGCAGCGCAAACCGCCCAACCCTCGCTACAATTACAAGGAGCGTCTCTATTCGCCGCCCGAAGGTAGTCACCATGCAAAACGCCATACTCGACAAGATCGACCAGATGAAGATGCGCGAAGGCGTTGCCAAGATGGAGCCCGGCGATACCGTCCGCGCACATGTACGCATCCGCGAGGGCGAGAAAGAGCGCATCCAGATTTTTGAAGGCACCGTGATCGCCCAGAACAACACCGGTCTGCGGGAAACCGTCACGCTTCGCAAGATCAGCTTCGGCAGCGTCGCCGTCGAGCGCATCTTCCCGATCCATTCGCCGATCATTGCGGAGTTCGAGATTGTCCGCCGTACTCGTGTCCGTCGCGCGAAGCTCTACTATCTCCGCAACCTCCGAGGCAAAGCTGCTCGCCTGCGCGAGCGTGATCGCCGCTAGATTCTTTCGGCGGCTCACGAATGCCAGCTCCTCCGGCGTCGTTGCATTCCGCTAGACCGACCAGGCGTCGGCCTCACCTGCGCTATGAAGAGTTGGCTCGCGAAGCCGGGTACTGCTCCATCGCGGGCGTCGACGAGGTCGGCCGCGGCTGCCTGTTCGGTCCCGTCGTCGCCGCTGCGGTAATCCTCAAACCCGGCGTCCCGATTCGCGGCCTGGCCGACAGCAAGCAACTGGATCGCAAGACGCGCGAAGCGATCGCTCCCCGGATTCGAGAACGCTGCCTGGCCTGGTCCATCGCCGCAGTCGACGCCGCCTGGATCGACCGCGTCAACATCTACCAGGCCGCCCGCCTGGCCATGGAGGACGCTATCCGCAAGCTAGCCGTTCAGCCGGACTACATCCTTGCTGACGCCATGAAGCTCAACCTGCCCCTGCCTCAACGGTCGTTGATCCGCGGAGACTGCCTCAGCCGGTCAATCGCAGCCGCCTCCATCCTGGCTAAAGTCGAGCGCGATGCGTGGATGCGCGAATGGGCCCAGGTTTACCCCGCCTACGATCTCGCTTCAAACAAGGGCTACGGCACGCCAGCGCATCTGCGGGCGCTAGAGCGCCAGGGCCCAACTCCCATCCATCGCCTGAGCTTCGAACCGGTAGCCGCCGCCTCGAAGTTTCCGGCCAATATCGCTACAGTGGGCGGAGTGTTGCAAGGGGAACTCTTCGAATTTGAGGCGGCTGCGCTTTGAGTATTACGCCCGCCGCCCCGAGCGATCCGGCAACCAGCAACGACTCTTCGGCCAAGTCGCGACGCATTCTGCGCATCATCCTAGCGTTGTTCTGTTTCGAAATCGGCCTCATCCTGCTGATGCTGCCCTGGACCCTGCTTTGGGATCGCAACTATTTCTTAAGCCTCAACGTTTCGGCTCAACGATTGATGCTGAGCAGCTACGTTCGCGGAGGCGTCTCCGGCCTGGGCCTGGTGAATCTGTGGTTCGCGGCATCCGAAACGGTCCGCCTGATTCGCGGTCGCAGCTAGGAGCGCATCTCGCCGGCCCACTTCAAGAACGCCGACAATCGCCGGCGTTCCTGGCCGAGAAAGGCCCAGAACGCAGCCCTGTCGATTTGCTCCGCAGGCATGCCCGAGTAGGTCTCCATCCGCCAGCGAATGTAGGGGCTAGCCCAGGGCCGGAGACGGTAGCCGCGGCTGGCGTCCCACAAGAACCCTACCGTGCGGAGAAGCTTCAATCTATTGCGGATCCTTGCCTATTCGCCGAAGTAGCCCGGGCGGTGCCGTACCGTATTGCGTTTGTCCGTGCCGACCAAGTCGATGGCTATCTCCCGGAACCCGGCCCCGGCGACGGTCGCGGGACTGTAAGCAATCGTGTATTGGTTGCGGATGTCCGCGGCGATCTGAGTCATCAGCGCAGTGACTTCGTCAACAGTCGCCGGGAAGTAAGCGGGGCCGCCGGTGGCGCGTGTGAGATATTTAATCGCCCGCTCCGCCCGTTTCGCCGATCGCTTCTCTTCCTCAGTCAGCAGGCCGATCGCGTAGATCGAGGTCTGGCTGGAACCCGCCTCCTGCAATTCGCGAACCAGCACTTCCAGCTCAGCCTTGCTGGCATTGTCTTCCCCGTCACTGATCAACAGCAATACGCGCTTTTCGTTGTGCGCCTTTTCGGTTAAGTAGTCGAGCGAAGCCCGGACCGCATCGTAGAGTGCCGTGCCGCCGCGCGAGTCAATCCGTTGCAGCGCATCCTGAATTCTGGCCTGGTCGTTGGTGTAGTCCGTGTCGCGATAGGCCTCGTCATTGAAATTGACGATGAACATCTCATCTTCCGGATTCGACGCCTTCACGAACTCAAGAGCCGCCGCGTTCACCCGCAGCCTCTTGTCGCGCATCGAGCCTGAATTGTCGACCAGGATGCCGATCGAAACCGGCACTTCTTCCTGCCGGAAGAACTTGATGTTGACCGGTTGCCCGTTCTCAAGAATCCGGAAGTTCGTCTGGCCCAGGTCAGTGACCAACCGGTCCCGCCGATCGACCACCGTCACATGCAGCACAACTTCCCTCGTGTCGGCCGTGAAGACCAACTCGCCGGACTGGATATTCGTCCGGACATCCTGAGCCCACAAGCCGACCGCCGGCAAGGCCACCGTCAGGAGGCAGGCAACTCGAAGGAATCTCATATATCTGTTGTACACCAGCTTTGTCGGCCGGGATAGGGATCAGCGCGAGGGTGCGTAATAACCGTCTCGGAAATAAGGTCTTAATTGGGGCATCCCCCGGATCTTCTTGACCTCGACCTTAACCCTGCGCCACTTGCCGTCCCGCTCCTCATTGTTTGGGACGTAGCCCAGGACATACTGGTTGCGCAGTTCGATCCCGATTTTCTCAGCGATGTCGGGAAGCTCGTTGATGTTCTCCACCGGGAACTGCCTGCCGCCCGTCTGCTCCGCAAGTTCAGTCAACAGCCCAGGACCCGCCATTTCCTCCGAGGTCCTGCCCCGCGATCCAAACGGCTCGTAGATGCCAATGGCGTAGATCTGGACGTCCGATTCCCGAACCAGCGATTTGATCTCGCGTTCCGTGTAACGGCTGGAGTTGTCGCCGCCGTCGGAGATGATCAGCAGCGCCTTCTGCTGATTCTTGGCCTCTTTCATCTTGTTGAGCGCTAAGTAGATGGCATCCAACAAAGCGGTACGGCCCTTCGATTCGGTAAACGTCAACCGGTTCTGGATTTCTTCGAGACTCTGCGTGAAGCCGGTAGCCATGTCGGGCCGGTTATTGAACGAGACCAGGAAGAACTCATCTTCGGGATTCGCGGTCTTGAAGAACTGCGCAACCGCCTCGCGCGCCTTGCTCATCTTGTAGCCCATCGAACCCGAAGCGTCGAAAACGATGGCCATCGACAAAGGAGAGTCTTCCGCCCCGAACTGCGAGATGACTTGCTCGTTCTTGTCTTCGAAAACTTGGAAATGTTCTTTCGTCAGCCCGGTGACCATGCGGCCCATCGGATCGGTCACCGTCACATTGACTAGCGCCAACTCAACATCGACGCCGATCACCGCTCCGCGCTCGTTCGCGCGTTGTTCCGCCTGTTGGGGACGGGTTTGCAGTTCGACAGTGCCAGCGCCAGGCAGGACAGGATCTCCCGCCAAAGCAACGCCGCCAATGAGAAACCCAATCGCGGACGCAAGCGTAATGAGAGGTAGGGGACGACAGACAGAGCGGCCAACATTTAGGCGCACACAGAACCTCCTCTCTCAGCGTACATAGTCAGACCAAACGACCGGCTTCAGTCGGATGCGGTTCCGATTGATCTGTTGGCAGCATTCTATCACAGCAATTTACCCTGTGATATCCTAAAGCGTGCCGGGGTTAGTTGGACTCCTAACCGCAAGCGATCGTTACCAACGAGAGCGCGTCCCCGACACTCCAAGCCACAAAATAGTACGTCCGGCGATGGGCTTCGCAGCCTCGTCTGCAGCCGCTTTGGGCCTGTTTTACAGCCCAACGGCGCAGCGAACCTCTACTCTTCTTCTCCACGGCGGGTGACAAGCTAGACATGGTCGTTTCTTCTGATGACAGCAGCAAGCATCAAGTGAAATTCATCTTTGTAACGGGCGGAGTCGTCTCCTCTCTGGGCAAAGGCATCGCCGGGGCCTCCATCGGCAATCTCCTCGAGAGCCGCGGCCTCACCGTGACGATGCAAAAGATGGACCCGTATCTCAACGTAGATCCGGGCACCATGAGTCCCTTCCAGCACGGCGAAGTGTTCGTCACCGACGACGGTTCCGAAACCGATCTCGACCTGGGACACTACGAGCGCTTCACCCACTCCAAGCTCAGCCAGGCCAACAACTGGACCAGCGGCCGCATCTACGAACGCATCCTAGCCAAAGAGCGCCGCGGCGACTATCTCGGCAAGACCGTGCAGGTCATCCCGCACGTCACCAACGAGCTCAAAGAGGCGATGCTCAAGATCGCCACGCCCGACATCGACGTCGTAATCGTCGAGGTCGGCGGCACCGTCGGCGACATCGAGTCGCTGCCCTTCATGGAAGCCATGCGCCA
This sequence comes from Acidobacteriota bacterium, assembly GCA_027592785.1. Lineage (GTDB taxonomy): Bacteria > Acidobacteriota > Terriglobia > Bryobacterales > UBA6623 > CAMPKL01. Next base: position 55,378 of record JAQCLD010000002.1, on the reverse strand, counting down.
GATGCGCCACGAACTCGGACGCGACAACGTCGTCTTCGTGCACGTCACGCTCGTGCCCTACATCGCCGCTGCCGGCGAGCTGAAAACCAAACCCACCCAGCATAGCGTCAAAGAGCTGCGGGCCCTCGGCATCCAGCCGGACATCCTCGTTTGCCGCACTGAAACGGACCTCTCCCGTGAGATCCGCGAGAAGATTTCCTCCTTTTGCGATGTCCGTAAGGAGGCCGTCATCGCCGCCCGCGATGTCGACTCCGTCTACCGCATCCCCGTGAACTTCGCCGACCAAAAAGTCGACGAGATCGTCCTCGAGCTGCTCAAGATTGAAGCCAAGCCGCGCAACCTCGAGCCCTGGAAGGAGATGCTCGACCGGCTCACGCACCCCAAGGACGACGTCGTGATCGGCATCGTCGGCAAGTACGTCGATTACGAAGACTCCTACAAGAGCCTCAAGGAATCCTTGCTGCACGGCGGCCTCGCGCACACCCTGCGGACGCGCATCAAATGGATCGAGGCCGAGAGCATTACCCGCGAGTCGGCCTCCCGCGAATTGGCCGATGTCGACGGCATCCTGGTCCCCGGCGGCTTCGGCAACCGCGGCATCGACGGCATGCTTGAGGGCATCCGCTACGCCCGCGAAAACAAGATCCCCTACTTCGGCATCTGCCTGGGAATGCAGACCATGGTGATCGAGTACATTCGCAACGTTTGCGGCATCCAAGACGCGCACTCCACCGAGTTCGAACCGGCCGCCGAGAATCGCGTCTTCTTCAAACTTCGCGAACTTAAAGGCATCGAAGACCTCGGCGGCACCATGCGCCTAGGCTCCTGGCCCTGCAAACTGCAACCCGGCAGCCTCGCCCACGAGGCCTACGGACAAGACGAAGTCCACGAGCGTCACCGCCACCGCTTCGAGTTCAACCGCGAGTTCGACCGCCCCTTGCTCGACCACGGCATGCGCATCTCCGGCGAAACGCCCGACGCCATGTATGTCGAAATCTGCGAACTCCCCGGACACCCCTGGTATCTGGGCTGCCAGTTCCACCCCGAGTTCAAGTCGCGCCCGCTCGAACCGCATCCGCTGTTCGTCGAGTTCATCCGCGCCAGCTACAAATACCGCCAATCGCGCCTCAGCGAAGACCAACTCAACGAAGAACGTCAGTTCCTGCGCACCCGCGTCCAGTAGAGGCCCCCCCCCGCCCTGACAATCTGTCTCCGGCTTCCGTGTTGCGGTGAGGGGGGCGGGCCAGGGCGTCGCTGTGTCCGCTCCCATCTACCTCTTCAAGGGCGAGACGCCTTTCCGGCCGAGTCCGGTAGACAGCATGCTGCCGTTGCCGCGTGGAGGAGACTTCGCGGCTCCTGGAGCGCTGAACACCTTGATTTCGGCTAGACTAACCCCGCAAGGAGTACCAGCCATGACCTGGATTCGTTGGAGCGCGCCGTTGTTGCTAGCCGCCGTCGCCTGGGGCGCTGAACCGGAGATCGTGCGTCCCGAGTTCGAAGTCCCCGCCTACGTTTTCGACAAGCTCGGCCCCGAGGACCAAGCGCTATTTGAGAAGCTGACGCGTGTCGGCCTCGAAGCCGTCTGGGCCCAATTGCGGTCTCGCGGCTACACCCAGTGCTTTATCAACGAACTCGACCCGCTGCACAACGATCGCCGGTTGATCGGCCGGGCCCGCACGATCCGCTATCTGCCGAATCGTCCTGACGTGCGTGAGAAGTGGTACTCGGACCGCAAACAGTTGAACTATGTTTCAGCAGAAGAGGCCATGCCCGGCGACATTCTCGTCTTTGACGCCGGAGGCGACACACGGTCCTCGGTTTCAGGCGACGTCACGACGTTGCGCTTCCTCGTTCGAGGAGGTGCAGGCATGGTAATCGACGGGGCGATGCGCGACTTGCCCGAGTTAGCCGGCATGCCTTTTCAGGTCTACACCCGCCGCGGCCAAGCTGCCGCCGTTTCGCCCGTGCTGATGAGTATCGACTACCAAGTCCCGGTGCGGATCGGCAACGTTACCGTCATTCCCGGCGACATTCTGTTGGGTGAACGCCACGGCATCTTGGTGATCCCAGCCGCGCTCGCCGACGAGGTGGTCGACGCTGCGCTGGCCAAGAGCGAGCTGGAAGACTTTCAACGCAAACTCCTGCTCGAAGGCCGCTCGATCGACGGCGTGTACCCGCCCAACGAAGAGACGCTCCGAGATTTTGAGCGCTCGAAGGGAAATCGTTAACCCATGCGACGAATGCTTGCCCTGACGCTGGCCGCTGCCGCTGTGTTGAGCGCGGGCCAGGCCGACGATCCCTACAACTACCCCATCGCGGTTCCCCGTCTTGAGTTCGCGCCCACAGTCGACGGCAACCTCGCCGAGTGGCGTGATCACGCCTTCTCCGACGGCGTATGGGACATTGCCCGCATCGCGAAATCTCCTTGGTACGACCCGGCGCGCAACCGCCTCACCCGCCACGGCGACGAACCTTCCGCCGATGAAGACCTCGCAGCACGCTACTTCATCGCCTGGGACGACGAGTATCTCTATCTCGGCGCCGAAGTGCGCGACAACGTCAACGACGGCGCCGACCCCGCGCACGAGCCCAAGCGCTGGTACTACAAAGACGCCATCTGCTGGTTCATCGAAGCCCCTCGCAATCACGTCGCCAAGAACTTCGGCGAGGGCGATAACGCTTTCTGCTTCGTCATCGACACACAGCGCCCGCCCTACGCCGCCTGGTGGCGTCACGGCGCACCCGGCAAGACCTACATCGAAGAACCGATCCCCGCCAAGGCTGTCGACTATTCCATCAAGATGAGCGGCCACCAAGCGGACTTTACCCTCGAAGCCCGCGTTGCCATGAAGGCGACCCTCGGCGCCAGCAGTCCGAGTTGGCGGGCGCCGACAGTCGGCGATCTCTATGGCCTCGAAATCATCCACACGGACCCCGACGGCGGCGACTACGGCGGACACTTCATCATCTATGGAACCGGCGATGACGACTCCACTTGGGGCTCAATGAAACTGGCGCCGCCTAGCGGGCCCATCGAGCGAAAATCGAACTAGCACCTCCCCTGGAATCCATCATGTTGTCGAGAATCTGCCTCATCTCCTGCTTGCTCTTTTCATCGCAGGCCCTCGCCCAGCAAGGCCGCGAGGTCTTCGCCGCCCAGTGCCAGGTCTGCCACGGCGACGGTCACGGTACCGAACGCGGACCCAATCTCGCCGACAACCGCCGCGTGCGCGCCCAAACCCGCGAACAACTTCTAGCCGTGGTTCGCAACGGCATCCCCGGCTCCGGCATGCCCGCGTTCAACCTCCCTGTCGCTGAACTCGACGCCGTCACCGACTTCGTTCGTTCTCTGAGCGCGCCAGCGATCGACTCCGCGGTCGAAGGTAACCGCGCAGTCGGCGAGCAACTGTTCTTCAGCACAGCCGGTTGCGCTAGCTGCCACATGGTTTTCGGCCTGGGAAAAACGGTCGGCCCCGACCTGTCTTCTCTTGGTCGACAACTCACCGTCGACGCGATTCGCCAGGCGATCCTGAGCCCTTCAGCCAACATCAAGAAGGGCTATGCGACGGTCAACCTGCAACTGGCCAACGGCGAATCTCTGAGCGGCTTCGCCCGCAACGAGAGCCGTTACAACATCCAATTGCAGGACCCCGCTGGACGCTTCCATTTCCTCAGCGCCGGTGAGTATGAAGTCGTCAGTCGCGAATCGCGCTCGTTCATGCCCGAAGGAAAATGTGCCGGCGCGGAGTGCGACAACCTGGTGGCCTATCTCAGTTCATTAGGCGGCGTGGATGTTGACACCGATCCGTTCCCCTTCGGCTCAACCGGCGGCCCGACCTTCGAGCAGATCGCCCATCCCCAGAGTGGCGACTGGACCACCTATCACGGCGCTATTAGCGGCAACCGCCACAGCGAACTCGACCAAATCACCGCGGCGAACGTCAGTTCCCTGGCTCTCAAGTGGGTGTTCCCCATCAACCACTTCGTCCTCGAACTCACCCCTGTCGTCGTCGACGGCGTGATGTACGTCACCGGGCCCAATCAAGTCTTTGCGCTCGACGCCCGCCAGGGCCGAACCCTCTGGCACTATCAGCGTCCGCGCTCCACCGACGTGCGGGGAGATCCTGCCAAGGGCACCAATCGCGGAGTCGCCGTACTCGGAGATCGCGTCTTCACCGTGACCGACAATGGCCGTCTGCTGGCTCTGCACCGCGTCACCGGCGAACTCGTGTGGGAAACCGACCTTACCGCCGGCCTCGACAAGAACAATTACGGCAACACCTCGGCGCCGCTCGTGGTCAACGACATGGTCGTGGCCGGCATCTCGGGTGGCGACCTCGGCGTGCGCGGCTTCCTCTCGGCCTTCAAAGTCGATACCGGCGAACAGGTTTGGCGTTTCTGGACCGTTCCCGCCCCCGGCGAACCTTTGTCCGAAACCTGGCAAGGTACCGCGTTGGCCGAATTCGGCGGCGGCGGCGGCACCTGGATGACCGGCACCTACGACCCGGAGACCGACACCGTCTTCTGGGGAGTCGGCAACCCTTACCCGTCCATGAACGGCGACGAGCGCCGCGGCGACAACCTGTATACCGACTCCGTTCTCGCGCTTGATTCAAAGACCGGCGCGCTGAAGTGGTACTACCAGTTCACGCCGCACGACCTCTATGACTGGGACGGCGGCCAAACGCCGATGATCCTCAACGCCCGCTATCGCGGCCAGGATCGCAAGCTGCTGCTGCAAGCTAATCGCAACGGCTTCTTCTACGTCTTTGATCGCACTAACGGCGAGTTGCTGCTCGGCGAACAGTTCGTCGACAAACTCAACTGGGCCACAGGAATCGGCTCCGGCGGCCGCCCGATCGTCGTCCCCGGCCTTGAGCCCGCACACGACGGAACAAAAGTCTGCCCGAATGTTTTGGGAGCCGCCAACTGGCCATCGGTCGCCTTCAGTCCCGAAACACAGCTCTTCTACGTGCAAGCCCGCGAAGCCTGCGGCATTTACGTCAAGCCGCCGCGCTGGAACCCCAAACCGATCCCCTTGGAGCCCGGCCGGATGTTCCTGCGTGCACTCGACATCGAAACGGGCGAGCGCAAATGGGAACTCCCGCAAATCGGCACGGCTGACAGTTGGGGCGGCGTGCTATCCACCGCCGGAGGTCTGGTCTTCTTTGGTGAAGACAGCGGAGCCCTGGGCGCGGTCGACGCCGCCACCGGCGAAGACCTTTGGCACATCCAAACTAACGCCTCCACCGAACTCGGCGACGGCCACAGCTGGCGCTCGTCGCCAATGACCTACCTAGCCGGAGGCAAACAGTACATCGCCGTCTCTAACGGTCCAAACATCCTAGTCTTCGGCTTGCCCTGACGCGATCACTCGTCACGCAGGACAGTCGCTGGGTCCAACTTCGTTGCCCGCCGCACGGGCAGCGACGTTGCCACGAATGCCGTCGCCGCCAGCAATCCACACCCTAGCGCCAGGGTCTTCAGATCATTCGGCTGTAAGCCGTAGAGCAAGGATTCCGCGTAGCGCGTTAGCGCGAACGAACTGGCCAGCCCAATAGCCAAGCCCACCAACACAAGGCGTCCCGCTTCGCCAAAAACCAGTCGGCGCACATCGCTGGGTTGGGCCCCCAGCGCCATGCGCACGCCTATTTCATTGCGCCTTCTGGCGACCATGTACGACATCACGCCGTATAGCCCTAGCGCCGACAACAGCGCTGCCAGGAATCCAAAGCCACCCGAAAGCGTCGCCATCAGCCGTTCGCGCAGTACCGTGCGCTGCACCTGCACGTCTAAGACGTCGAACTCCACCAGGAGGGCAGGGTCAATCTCCGCCAGTGCGCCCTTCACGCCCGTCATCACATCGCCCATTCCGCCTTGGGAGCGAATCACGAAGTTCATGTTCTTCATCTCCGCTTCCTCTTGCCAGGGCAGAAATGCGATCGCCCGTTGCTCCTCGCGAAGGCTCCCATACTTTGTGTCCGTGACCAGACCAACGATCTGGTAAACCGGATCCTCGGAACCCGCGTACGCCTCGGTCCGGAAGGTTCTGCCGACCGGGTCCGCCCCGCCAAAGAACTCCTCCGCCATCTCTTGATTCACAATCGCTGTTTTCGGAGCCTTCGGACTATCCTGGGCTCCGAAATCACGCCCAGCCAGCAAGGGGGTCCCCATCGTGCGGAAGTATCCCGGTCCGACCCGATTCAGCCAGACGTTCTTGCCTCCGGTGGCCGCAGCGTCGTCGTCGGCGTGGGCGCTCTCGTTCCAACTGTTGCCACCAAAAGGTGTATTCGAAACGGTCGCTGCGGAAACCACGCCCGGCAGTGCGTTGAACCTCTCTTCCAGGCGACGGTAGACCTCGCGTTGCCGTTCCATCCCCAAATCCAGCAATCCCGAGTTGACTCCGGCGGCCAGAACGCCTTCGGTCACGATGCCGGTGTCGGTGCTCATGAGATTTCGCAAACTTTGGCCAAAGAGCAATGCCCCCACGAGCAGCACCAACGACAACCAAATCTGAGCCACAACCAAGGCCCTTCTCAGGCCATTGCGCTCCGCCGAGGAAGCCGAGCCGCGGCCGCCCCACATGGCATCCGCAGGGGCCGTCCGCGTGGCGCGCAGCGCCGGCGCCAACCCAAATAACAAACACGTCGCTAGCGCCAATGCCGCAGTGAATCCAACAACCCGCCAATCCAACCCCAGCGGCACTTCCAGTTGTTCCCCGCCTCCACGCAGAAACAGCACCAGCCCGCGGCCGAGCAAGTACGCCAACCAGGCGCCGAACGCGGCGCCGATGCCCGCCAAGAGCAAACTCTCGGACATCAGTTGAGCCACGACCCTTCTACTCGATGCGCCGACCGCCTGGCGCAAGGCCATCTCGCGTTCGCGTACGCTGGCCCGCGCCAGCAACAGGTTCGCCAGGTTTGCGCATGCGATCAGCAGCACCAATCCCGTACTAACCAACAGAATCAACAGCGGACCTTCATACCTTTCGCGCAGCGACGACACGCCGGCCCCGGCCGGCACGGCGGTGAGTTTGTTGTTCAGATATTTTTCGATTCCATCGGCCCGGTAGGACTCCGGCTGCGTTTCTCGGAAAATGACAGGCGAGATCTCGCGCATGTGCGCGTCCGCGCGATCCACCGTCCACTCCGGTTTGAGTCGCGCAATCGGCGTCAGCCACCAAGCCGTCTTGTTGGTCAAACGTCCTTGGCCGTTTCCCGAGAAAATTCCGTCTGCGCAAACAGGTACGGCTACCTCAAACCGACGTCCGGTTTCGACTCCAGCGAAGGATGCGGGAGTAACTCCTAGGATCGGGAAGCTGCGCCCATTGAGGCTGATCTCGCGCCCAACCACCGAGAGATCGCCGCCGTACTGCCGTTGCCAGAAGTTGTAGTCCAGTAATGCTCCGGCTCCCGAACAATCCCGCGGGTCTGTCTCCGGCGTCAGCCACCCGCCCAGCACCGGCTTAACTCCCAACACGTCGAGAAAGTTCGGGGTCACAAACAGCGCCTCCGCGTAAACAGCCTCGCCCCCCTTGCTCAAATTGAAACCTGCCGTGCCGAATGCCGACACGCCGATGAAGGCCTTCTGCTGCTCCGTTATTCGTTCGATCTGCGCGTACGTATATGCAGGATTGCGGGCCTCAAACCAACCGGACTGGAAAAAATCCGGCCCCTTCTCGATGGCGACCAGTTCGGCGGGGCGCGCCACGGGCAATCCTTTGAGCCGCAGGGCATTGATCAGCTGGAAGATTCCCGAATTAGCCCCGATCCCCAAAGCCAACGACAGAACGGCCACGGTGGCGAATCCAGGGTTCAGCCGCAACTGCCTAACGCCGTATTTCAGGTCGCCCACAAACGCTTCCAACGCTCGCGCGATGTCCATATCCCCTGTCTCCTCTTTCTGTAACGTGTAGGAGCCAAACAGACGCGCAGCTTCGCGCCGCGCATCCCTCTCGCTCATTCCCTTGGCCACGAGTTCGTCCGTGCGCTCAGCGATATGGAATGCCAGCTCGTCGTCGAGATCGCGCGAAATCTTGCGCGACCGGAAAACGTTAGCGATACGGTGATGCCAGGCCATCGCGCCTCCTCACTCAACCGGCCGCAGCACCAGAGCCACGCCCGTCGTCAGCCGATCCCAACTCTTTTTTTCCGCCTCCAGCTGGGCGAGGCCTCGCTTGGTCAGTTCGTAGAACTTCGCCCGCCGGCCCTTCTCGCTCAGCGCCCAACTCGACCTCAGCCAGCCGTCCTGCTCCATGCGGTGCAAAGCCGGGTAGAGAGACCCTTCCTCCACCCTCAAAAGATCAGTGGATGCGGCCTGAATGTGACCGCACAGGCCGTAGCCGTGGCAGGCTCCGTGAGCCTCCAGCGTCCGCAACACCAGCAGAGTCAGCGTTCCTTGCAGGATGTCGTTCTTGGATTTCTTCATACCTAGCTAGTTAGGTACAACATAGGCCTCCGCCTATCCCGACGTCAAGCGAGACGCCAAACGGGCCGCAAGTCTAGTACTCTCAATGACCAACCTGGGAGTTGGGATCGGCGATCTGGCGCGCCCTTGTTTACGTGCGCTGCCGTGTTGATCCAGAATAGTGGCGGAGATCGCCTAGGACCGTGGAAGTGCAACCAATCAGCGAAAAGATGCGCCTGGAATGGGACGAGCGTGCGCGGGAGAACGCCTATCACTACGTTGCCAGTGGTCGAGAGGAATGGTCTGAGGAAGAGTTCGATCATTCGGGGTTCGCGTCCACCGAACATGTCGTTATCGCTGACCTGGCACGCATAGCGGGCGAACGGGACCCCAAGGAGCTGACCGTACTGGAGATCGGCTGCGGAGCGGGTCGCATGACGCGGTCGATCGCTGAAATATTTGGCCATGTACACGCGGTAGACGTTAGCGGTGAGATGCTCGCTAGGGCTCGCGCTCGGCTAGCGGATATCGAAAATGTGAGTTGGACCCACACCAACGGAGTGGATCTGGACGCCATTGGCGACGTGTGGCTCGATTTCGCGCTGAGCTACATCGTCTTCCAGCACATCCCCGACATTGAGGTGATACGCGGCTACATACGTGAAGTCGCTCTCCGTCTGAAGCCGGACGCCTTGTTTAAGTTTCAAGTGCAAGGCAGCCCCGGCGCAGCGGCGACGCCTAACGATACCTGGTTCGGCGCGCGATTCTCGGCTTTGGATGCCGTGCGGGCGGCGCGTGAAAACAAATTGCAGATTGAAGACTTCGCAGGCGTCGGGGAGCAGTACTTTTGGTTAACCATGCGGAAGGTTCCCAAGCGCGAGCCCGATCCGCAGGTTGAGCAGACATTGCTCGAAGTTGAGTTCGCCCTGCTTGAAGCTGAGCAGGCCGTGCTTGAAGCTGAGAACGAGGCGCTGAAGAGGTCGACTCACGCGGCGGAAGTGGCTCTTCGGGACCTTCGTCAATCATCCGACGACAAGGCCGAAGAGCTGCGCGCCCACATTCGCCAAATCTACAGCGGTTGGGCCTACCGCATCGGTCGAAGACTTGGCCTGGCGCCCCCTATGATTAAGGAAAGGGATGCTGAGAAGTAGCGCCGAGGCCCGTCCAAAACTTGTTCCCATGCGAACCGGCATGGTAAAAATGCTGTAGGCCCTCTTCGGGCCGCGGCTCGATTTTCTTCTACTGATGGATCCTACTCGGGAGTCGGATGGCCTCGCCTCCGGACCTGCAGCGCAGCCGGAGAACGCTAAGTCGTTGCCGGAACACTTTGCCGATCCTGCTTGGACCGCGTTTGGGCTCGATATCCAGGTCTGGATCCGCGATATTTTCGTCTCCTTGGCCATCGCCGCCGTCGTAATCGTCTTCCTCTACCAGCCGGTAAATGTTGAGGGCACCAGCATGATGCCCTGGCTGCAAGACCAAGAACGCATCTTCGTCAATAAGTTCCTCTACAACTTCGACGAAGTCGGCAAAGGCGACGTGATCGTTTTTCGCTTTCCGCTCGATCCGCAAAAGTCTTACATCAAGAGGGTCGTCGGCGTCTCGGGGGATGTCGTGGAAATCATCGGCGGTCAGCTGTTCGTCAACGGCGAAAGCGTGGACGAGTGGTATGTTCCCGCCGAGTATCGGGACCCCTCCAGCCATGCCGCTGTAGTCGTGCCGGATGCCAGCCTCTACGTTCTCGGGGACCACCGAAATACCTCAAACGATAGCCGCATGTGGGGAACCGTGCCGCTGCCGTTCGTCACCGGCAAGGCAGTCTTCGCCTATTGGCCGCTGGAGCGCTTCGGAGTACTGGAATGAGTTTTGCAGCTCTGTTAGTGCTCGAAGACGGACGCATCTTTCGAGGAAGGGGTATCGGTGCGCGCGTCGAACGGGCCGGCGAGGTCGTCTTCAATACCGGCCTCACTGGATACCAAGAAATCTTCACCGACCCTTCTTACAGCGGGCAGATCGTCGTTCTCACCTACCCGCAAATCGGCAACTACGGCGTTAACGACGAAGATCGCGAATCGCTCAAGCCGTACCTGGAAGGCCTGGTCGTCCGGGAGTTCTCGCAGATTGCTTCCAATCGGCGTTCACAGCAAACGGCGGACGAATACTTGGCTCAAGCCGGCGTGCCGATCATCGGCGACCTCGACACCCGTGCGCTGGTCAGGCACCTACGTGACCAAGGCGCCATGCGCGGCGTCATTTCGTCGCTCGACCTCGATCCGCGCAGCCTGAAAGAGAAAGCCCGCTCGATCCCGACCATGAAGGGGCTCGATCTGGCTTCCACCGTCAGCACCAAAAAGCGCTACCAGTGGACCGAGCCGGTTCCGGCTTCGTCTCCTTCCGAACACATCGAGACAGCCGAACAAAAATTCCACGTCGTCGCCTACGACTTCGGTATCAAGCACAACATTCTGCGCAAGCTGCGCGGCATCGGCGCACACACGACCGTTGTCCCGGCAAGCACAACAGCGGAAGAAGTGTTGTCGCTCAAACCCGACGGCGTGTTTATCTCCAACGGTCCTGGCGATCCGGAGCCGCTCCAAGCGCAAGCCAAGAGCATCGGCGGCGTCATTGGCCGGGTCCCGGTCTTCGGCATTTGCCTGGGCCACCAAGTACTCGCCCTGGCCTCCGGGGCCAAGACCTACAAGCTCAAGTTCGGCCACCACGGCTGCAATCACCCCGTGCGCAACGAACTGACCGGCAAAGTCGAGATTACCTCGCAAAATCACGGCTTCGCGGTCGATCCCGATTCGCTTCCAGCCGATCTGCAGGTGACCCACATCAACTTGAACGACCAGACGCTGGAGGGCTTCCGCAGCCGGAAAGATCCGATGTTTTGTGTGCAGTACCACCCCGAGGCCGCGCCCGGTCCGCACGATTCGGCTTACCTGTTTGATGAGTTTCGCGAGCTGATGGAAGGCCAACGCTAACGCCTGCCCGGACGAGATGCCAAAACGCACCGACATCCACAAGATCATGATTATCGGCTCGGGGCCGATCGTGATCGGTCAGGCCTGCGAGTTCGACTACTCCGGTACGCAGGCCTGCAAGGCGTTGCGCGACGAAGGCTACCAGGTCGTACTGGTCAATTCCAACCCGGCCACGATCATGACCGACCCAGGGCTGGCCGAGAGCACCTACGTCGAGCCTCTTACCGTCGAGTACCTGACGGAGATCATCAAGAAGGAGCGCCCCGAGGCGGTGCTGTCCACGGTCGGCGGCCAAACCGGACTCAATGCTTCCCTCGCGCTCGCCGATGCAGGCGTGCTCGACGAGTACGGCGTTGAAATGATTGGGGCCAACCGCGACGCCATCCGCAAGGCCGAAGACCGCCAGCTCTTCAAGGCCGCGATGACCAAGATCGGCCTCGAAACGCCGAAATCGTCGCACGTTCACGACCTCGAAGGCGGTCTCGAGTTTGCGGAAGAAGTCGGCTACCCAATCGTTCTGCGGCCGAGTTATACGATGGGCGGCTCGGGCGGCGGAATCGCCTACAACCGCGAAGAGATGAACGATCTCCTGCTTCGCGCACTCGAAATCTCGCCTGTGCACGAGGTCCTGGTCGAAGAGAGCGTCCTCGGCTGGAAGGAATATGAGATGGAGGTGATGCGCGATCTCGCCGACAACTGCATCATCATCTGCTCAATCGAAAACTTCGACCCGATGGGCGTCCACACCGGCGACTCGATCACGGTGGCCCCGGCGCAGACGCTCACCGATCGCGAATACCAGTTCATGCGCGACGCCTCGCTGGCCGTCTTGCGCGAGATCGGCGTCGATACGGGCGGCTCGAACGTGCAGTTCGCGATCGATCCCAAGACCGGCCGGATGATCGTCATCGAGATGAACCCGCGCGTCTCGCGCAGTTCAGCTCTGGCATCGAAAGCAACCGGCTTCCCCATCGCCAAGATCGCCGCCAAGCTGGCCGTCGGGATGCGTCTTGACGAAATCTCGAACGACATCACCAAGAAGACGCCGGCCTGCTTTGAGCCGTCGATCGACTATGTGGTCGTGAAGGCGCCCAAATGGCAGTTTGAGAAGTTCCCTGGCTCAGATCCGACGCTCGGCATTCAGATGAAGTCGATCGGCGAGGTTATGGCCATCGGTTCGACCTTCAAACACGCACTCTGGAAGGCCATCCGCAGCCTCGAAACTGGCCGCAAACCGGGAACCGACGTGTATGATCCGGCGCTGATCCGCAAGAAGCTCATCACGCCGACGCCCGATCGGCTCAACTACATCCGCTACGCGTTAACCCAGGGCTTTACTGTCGATGAGATCCACGAGCTCACCAAGATCGACCCCTGGTTCCTGGAGCAGATTCGCGAAGCCGTCGACTTCCAGACGAGTCTCGGCAAGACGACTTTCGACGAAGTCAGTAACGAAGATCTGCGCCAGGCCAAGCGGTTCGGATTCTCTGACAATCGCCTCGGCCGCATTTGGGACGTCAGCGAAACCGCCGTGCGCAACAAGCGCAAAGAGGCCGAGATCACTGCCGTCTTCAAGCGCGTCGATACCTGCGCGGCTGAGTTTGAGAGCTTTACGCCGTACCTATATTCGGTCTATGAAGAAGAGTGCGAAGCCGAGCCGACGGGCAACGAAAAGGTCATGATTATCGGCTCCGGTCCCAACCGCATCGGACAGGGAATCGAATTCGACTATTGCTGTTGTCACGCGTCCTACTCGCTGCAGGAAATGGGCATCGAGTCCATCATGGTCAATTGCAACCCGGAGACTGTGTCGACTGACTACGACACCTCCGACCGGTTGTACTTCGAACCCCTCACTCTTGAGAACGTCCTCAACATCTTCGAGACCGAGAAGCCCGATGGCGTCATCGTGCAGTTCGGCGGACAAACGCCGCTCAACCTGGCCCTTCCGCTGAAGGCCAACGGCGTACCGATCGTCGGCACCGATCCCGACTCCATCGACCTCGCCGAAGACCGTGACCGCTTCGGCCGCCTGCTTGAGCAACTCGACATCCCGCAGCCGCCCAGCGGTACCGCCACGACCGTAGAAGGCGCCCTGTCTGTCTCGCAAGAACTCGGCTACCCGGTCCTGGTCCGCCCCAGCTACGTCCTCGGCGGACGCGCCATGGTCATCTCCTACAGCGCTGACATGATCGAAAACTACATGCGCGAAGCGGTGGCTTACTCTTCGCAAGAACGCCCGATCTTGATCGACCGTTTCCTCGAAAATGCCACCGAAGTCGACGTCGACGCTCTGTGCGACGGCGAAGACGTACTCATCGCCGGCATTATGGAACACATCGAAGAAGCTGGCGTGCACTCAGGCGACAGCTCCTGCGTGTTGCCCTCGATGACCATCACCCCGGCCCAACTCGACACCATTCGCGAGTACACCGTAAAGATGGCTCGGGCCCTCAACGTCGTCGGTTTGATGAACGTCCAATACGCCATCGCCAACGGCAAGGTCTATGTCATCGAAGTCAATCCGCGCGCGTCGCGTACAGTGCCTTACGTCAGCAAGGCCACCGGCGTGCCAGTCGCCAAGATCGCCGTACGCTTGATGATGGGCCGCAAGCTCGCCGACATGCCCGAACTGCCCAAAGGCGAACTCAAGCCGCATAAGGTCTGCGTCAAATCGCCCGTCTTCCCTTTCAATAAGTTCCCCGGCGTCGATCCCATTCTCGGACCCGAGATGCGTTCCACCGGCGAAGTCATGGGCGTCGGCGAAACCTTCGGCGAAGCCTTTGCCAAGGCCCAGCTCAGCGCCGGCAACCCACTTCCCGACCAGGGCGCCGTCTTCATGAGCATCGGCTCCAAGCAGAAGGACGAAGCCGCTTCTATCGCCAAAAAATTCGCAGGCATGGGCTTCGAACTCTTCGGCACACGCGGCACCGCCGAACGCCTGCGCGCCGCCGGCCTCGACTGCACGGTCGTCTTCAAAGTCAACGAGGGGCGCCCCAACGTCGTCGACTTGATCAAGGACCGCAAAATCAGCCTGATCGTCAACACGCCTGCCGGGGCCAGCGCCTTTGAAGATGAGCGCGCCATTCGCCGTGCCGCCGCTACACAAAACATCCCCTGCATTTCGATGCTCACCGCTGGCCGCGCCGCCGCTGAAGGCATCGAAGCCAAGCGCCAACGCGTCATTCAGGTCCGTTCGCTGCAGGAGCTGCATGTGACGGAAACCCCCGAAGCCGTTTCGTAGCGCTTGCTGGGATACCGTCCCAAGACCTATAATCCGGCATCGACTCCTGGAGGAATCCCGATGCAACGCTTCTTCACGTTTTTGTTCGCGGCGGCTTTTGCCCTCGCACTCCCCCTGCAAGCGCAAAATCCCTTGAGCCAAGAGGCCCAGGCAGCCTGGACACGCACCAGCGGCAACCTCATGGCCGCCGCGGAAAAGATGCCGGCCGACAAGTACGGCTTCAAGCCCGCTCCCGAGAGCCAGAGCTTCGGCGAGTTGATCGCTCATACCGCCAGCTCCGCCATGCGCACGTGCTCAGCTCTCACTGGCGAAGGAAAACAGTCCAGCGCTGACGCCGCTGCCGGCAAGGACGCCCTCGTGGCTGCCCTGGGCGCCGGTCTCGCCGAATGCGACGCTGCCAACAAGGCGCTCACCGACGCCACCGCAACAGACATGATTGAAGGCCGCCGCGGCGCCCGTTCGCGTCTCGGCACGCTGTACGGCAACACTATCCACCTCGAGCACGAGTACGCGCAGATGGCCGTACACTTCCGCTTGAATGGCCTCGTGCCGCCCTCAAGCGACCGCAGCGGTCGCTAAGCGCGCTTCGGACGGAAACTTACTAGGGCCCGCTCATCGAGCGGGCCTTTTGTTGCTGTCATTGAGGTGCCTAATCCAGGCTCAACGCAAGCGTTCGTAGACGGCGCGGGCTTCGCGATAGGTCTCTAGGGCAGCCTGCTTTTCTTCATCGTTGGCGAAGCGGTTTTCTTCTTCTTCGGTTTCTTTGATCAAATCGTCGATCCAGGCGATGAAGTAGTCCGCGTCGGCAGTGCGTCGCCAGGCGCCGTTGAAGAAGATCGGACGCGAGTGCGCCATCACCACGGTGTCGTCGGATTGCTCGAAGGCGCGGGCGGCGACCCAGCGGTGGATGCCGCTACGGATGGCCACGTCCGTTTGGAACGACGTGCGGCCCTCAGGCGCTTCGAAGGTTTGGACGACTTTGCCGTCGGCGATGATCTCAATGCGGTCAAGTGGTCCGCGGGACTGCACGTCGAGGTTGACCATGATCTGGTTGCCGTTGATTTCGTTGGCGTCGAAGAACAGCATCGGGCCGTTGGTGACGAAGCTACGGCCCTGGCGCAGATTGCGGTAGAAGCCTTCCATGGTGAAAGGCTCGTTCATGTGCACGTAGAGGCGGTTGTAGCCGACCGGGTTGGGAAGTTCGCCGCTGGCGGAGCCCGCGCTGGGCGGAACGTCGAAGCCTAGATTCCAGTAGCGATAGACCAAGTCGAGCGAGTAGTTGACGAAGCCGTCGACGCCGGGATAGATACGCGTGTCGGCCTGGCGACCCCAGGCAGCGTAGTCCATGACGCCGTACTTCAGGAAGTGGCTGTGCAGCAGTCCGATGGAGTTGGGAGTGGCAAGCGCCATGACGACCGGGCTTTCCTTCCAGAAGGGCTTCTCCATGTCGATCCAGGGAAAACCGGCGGGGACGTAGCGCTGAGCCGTGGCTTGACGGAGGATATCGACGCCGGTGGGGCTCCAGGAGCCCAGATTTTCCATGTTGATTTTTTCGCGGAGTAGATGCATCGAGGAGACGCCGCCGCTGCGGGAATCTTCCGCGTTGGCCAGGCTCATGCGTCTTTCAGGCGAGTAGACTTCGACTGCATTGCCAGGCAGCGGGCGCGAGAACCAGTAGTCGCGGCGGCCCCACATGCCCATTACAACGGCTAGGTTGAGGTCCTGAGCCTCCAGCCACTCTTGGACATCGGGAACATCTTGGTGGACGTGGAAATCGGCGGACCACCAGCCGGTATCGAGCATCCGAATCCAGCGCTTGAGTTCGATGGTGATGGCGGTGGGAGCTTCTTCGCTAAGCGTGACCGTCATTTCGACCGGCTCGTACTCGGGCCCTCGGTAGGCGAGGATCTTGTACTCGCCGGCGGGCAATTGCATTTCGAAGGGGCCCTGGGCGATGAAGCCCTGCAGGTACCGCTCGCCGGTCTGCTGTCGGGCCCGTGAAGTTTGGTCGACGATACCGGCGGGCGCCTGATGGTAGTTGCCGTTGACGTCCTCGACTTCGTAGCGCGCCCAAACCCGTTCGCCGTCGTCACCAATGGCGGTGATCTGGAGGGTGGCCCCGGCGGCAGCCTGAAGTGCTAACAAGGCGAGCAGAATGACTCGGTACATCGGAAACATATCCTCACCTCAGCGTATCGGCCTGAGCCCTAGGCGCGGCAGCGGGGTTTCAACCGAATACGGACCTCGAAAAGGCCTGAACTCCTAATCCTTCTTGATCCACTTGAAGTAGTAAAAAACCAGCTCGGTGTCGCCGGTATTGACGATGCCGTGCTCTTTGTTGCTGCCGGTATACATCATGGAGCCCGGATTGACCTTAGTGACTTCGCCTTCGACGACGATTTCGCCCGTACCCTGGGTGATGAGCATGATCTCTTCATCGATGTGCCGGTGAGGCGGATGGGGAGTCTCGCCGCGCTTCAAGTAGACGTTGCCGCTCTCGAAGCTCTTCATCATTTCGGTAGGACCCTGCATGAAAATGCGGTGGTCGCCGAACGGGTGCATCGCCGGACGTATGGAGGTTTCTCCAACAACGCCGTCTTTCACTTGAGCGGACATGGTCATCACTCCCGCAGCCGCCAGAACGACGCCCGCTAACAAAAAAGATTTTCTCAGGTTATTCATGGCCAGGCCCTCATTCGGTAGGAACGCCCGGCAAAGCACGAATGCAGGGCTCGACACCATGATAATAGGGAACGTGAGGCGCCTGTGAATCGCGACGAAATCATCCTGGCCGGAAAAGAGTTCCTGTTCCCGGCTGTCTTTCACTTGTTCGATGACCCGTTGGTAATTGCCAAGGGCAAAGACCAATACGTCTGGGACGCGGACGGCAAGCAATACCTCGACTTCTTCGGCGGCATCGTCACGGTGAGCGTGGGTCACTGTAACGAGAAAGTGTCGCAGGCGATTCATGAGCAGGTCGACAAGTTAGTGCATGTGTCGACGCTGTATCCGACCGAGCCGCAGGTAGCGTTGGCGCGGAAGATCGCCGAGGTGAGCCCGGGCGGCTTGCTGACCAAATCGTTCTTTACCAATAGCGGGTCAGAGGCGAATGAGACGGCGATTGCGTTGGCGCGGATTCATACGGGGCACTCGGACATCGTGGCGCTGCGCCATAGCTACCACGGACGCACGGAAGCGGGTCGCAGCATGACCGGTAACAGCAACTGGCGCACGCCGCTGCCGGCGCAGGGCGGGTTCGTTCATGCGCATAACGCGTATTGCTATCGGTGCCCTTTTGGGCTGACCTATCCGTCGTGCGAGGTGCGTTGCGCGCAGGACATGAAAGAGCTAATCGAGACGACGACTTCGGGTAGGGTTGCGGGGTTGATCGCTGAGCCGATCCAGGGCGTGGGCGGATTTGTGACGCCGCCGAAAGAGTATTTCGAGATCGTGGCGAAGATCATTCGCGAGCATGGCGGCATCATCATTGCGGATGAGGTGCAGACGGGCTGGGGCCGGACCGGCAAGTGGTTCGGCATGGAGCACTACGGGGTGACGCCGGACGTGATGACGTTCGCCAAGGGCTTGGGCAACGGCATGCCGATTGGCGCGACGACGGCGCGACCGGAAGTGGCCGACTCGATGCGCTATTTGACGCTGTCAACCTTCGGCGGCAACCCGGTCACGACGGCGGCGGCGAAGGCAGTGATCGATTACGTCGATGAGCACAACCTCCTCGCGAATTGCGAAGAGGTCGGCGGGTACCTGCGCGCGGGGCTCGAAGACTTGCAGAAGCGTCACCCACTGATCGGCGATGTGCGCGGCAAGGGACTGATGCAGGCGCTGGAATTGGTCGAGGATCGCGAGTCGAAGACACCAGCGCCGAAACGGACCAAGGCGTTGCTGGAGAACGCTCGCAGGAACGGCCTACTGATCGGCGCGGGCGGCTTGTACGGCAACGTAATTCGCATCAGCCCTCCGATGAATATCGCCAAGTCAGATGTGGATGAGTTCTTGAGGTTGTTGGGGGGTAGTTTGGAAGGCGTTTGAGGCTAGGTGGGACTAACCGACTCGAGAGACACTGACAATGAAACGGCCAGCGACGATTTTCGGAACGCTTGCAATCTCAACAGCGGCAATCATTGGCCTTCTTTCTTCGATCGAAGGGGATCATGCCTCCGATAAGGTGCTTATTCAGCACCTCGAAAGGCGAGCCGCCGACTTCGAGCGATTGGTCGCGATGTTTCAGCAAGATAATCGGGCATCCGTTGTGGATTACACCCACGTACAGCCGGACGGAGTTATAACCGTGGAGCAGTGGGACGACTATAAGGCGCTGTTCGACGAACTCGAGCTTAAGGGAGGCGTCCGAAGAAGCGAAGGGCAAGGCCCGGGGACCGTTTGGTTGGTTTCAACATTTCAAGGCTTCGTCACCCACGGTTCGAGCAAAGGGTTCCTTTACCAGCCCACGAACTCTGCGCCGCTATATCCGAGCCTCGATGAGATGTCTGAGAATCGGGAGGGTCTGGGGATCGGCTACCGGAAGATCGATGAAGAGTGGTATCTCGTATTCGGGCGAGACTGATTTCGACGGCGCAATGCGTTGTTGGGGGCTAGTATTGAGGGCGCTTGATCGTCCTTTTGGGTAAACGATCGATTGAAAGGTCGTGCCAGCGGGCCAACACGACGGTAGAGAGCAAGCCGCCGAGGGTAGCCATCAACATATCGGCCTGAGCGTCGAAGGGGTCGCCTTGCATTCCCAGCCATTCGGGACCGACGTCGGGGTAGAAGGCCGCGACCCAGAGCCATTCGAGGATTTCGTAGAGGGCGCTGAAGGCCATCGCCGTCGTCAACGCACAGAAGCCTAGCCACACGCCGCGGCCGATTTGGGTGCGGCGTTGCAGGACTTCGCGCATGACCAGTGCGGGCGTGACGCCTTGCATGAAGTGGCCGACGCGGTCGAAGTGGTTGCGGGAGAGGTCAAGCGTATCGCGCAGCCAACTTAAGATGGGCTCCTCGGCGTAGGTGTACTTGGCGCCCATGGCGAGTACAACGTAGTGGATCGCGGCAACCGCCAAGAGCAGCGCCGACATCGGGAAGCGCTTGCGCAGCAAAACGAGGGTGATGATGCCGCCGGCGCCGATGAACGATTCGAAGAACCAGGTGGCGTAGTCGAAGGGGTCAATTGCAGACCAGGCCGTAGCCGCAACTACGACCGCCAGCATGATAGTCAGCGGTTTCGACTGCGGGCCGCCCCAGCTGAAATTACTTGACGGGTTTGCCATAAACCTCGATCCAGTCTAGGCGACTACTGGAGGAGGACGCGCCTCCGATACTGAGGTCGGTGAAGCCGACAGACTTGACGCCGCTGAGATCGGGGACGCCCCAAGCTTTCTCAATAACAGTCTCGATATCGAGAACTCGCCACTTGGTATCGGCGAGGATGAACTCGGTCACGTGCCAAGCGCTGGCCGGGCCGTCGGAGGCTTCGCTGACAAACCACTGACCGTCGGCAGTCTCGACGATGATGCGTAATCGCATGAAGCCAGCCTGTTTGGCTCGCCAGCGCACGCGGCCCTTCGTTAAGTCCACTTGTGCAGACGGTTTACTCAGGCTGACCGCCCAGCGAGCGCTGGTGACCCCCGACCAGATGTAGTGGGGATCGTTTGGAACCCACTTGTGGAAGCTCTTTTTGATGACCGATTTACCAGGGCCATGCAGCGCAAGAACCAACTCAGGGTTCGCGACGTGCTCTTGGGTCACGGGCAATGCAGGCTCAGTGTCGGCCCAGTCTTCGCGGAAGAAGAGGTTGGGATCAGCCGCCGACAGGACCCCGCAAAGGACGAGGGAAATCGATAATGCGCGAAGCATAGCCAAATCATACGGCAAAAGTAGGTCCTGTTCGACCTATCCGATCTTCTAGAACGGCGTCCAACGGAACAATTCAGCCACGGTGTTCGTAACTTGGAGTCAGTCTGAGAGACCTGGAGGAGATCCCATGTACCGCCTTTATTCGACCGTCCTGTGCGCCGTGGCTATGCTCGGCACATTCACTACCGCTTGCGACGCAGACGTCAAAGAGGAATTCAGCCAAACCGTCGCGCTCAATGCAGGCGGCGAGTTTGACATCTCGAACGTGAACGGCCAGGTTGAGATTGCGACCTGGAATCGCAATGAAGTTCGAATTCTAGCGACGAAGTTAGCCAAAAATGAGTCAGTTCTGAAAGACGTGCAGGTCGTGGTCACCGGCAGCGGGGAAAAGGTCGAGGTCGACACCAAACTGCCAAAGGGTTGGAATCGGAGCGGTTCCGTGTCGTATCGGATCACGCTGCCTGCGTCGGTGAAGCTAGATGCCCGCACGGTGAACGGATCCGTTTCGGTGGATGGCGTCAGCGGCAGGATGGACCTCCACTCGGTGAATGGCAGAGTTGAGGCCTCCGGAGCCGTCGCCCCCGTGACTGCGAAAACGGTGAACAGCCAATTGAGGATTCGCTATGCGGACAAGCCTAAGAGCGGCGAACACACTTTTGAGACCGTCAACGGCTCGGTGCGAGTTTACCTCCCGGCGAGCGTGGCGGGAAGGTTCCACGCCGGTTCGGTTAACGGATCGATTGAAGCCGATTTCCCACTGCAAGTGACCAAGGCCGGCTTCGGTCCCTCGCGATCTTTAGACGGCGAGTTGGGCAATGGCGGCGACGCGAATTTCTCGTTCAAGACCGTGAACGGCTCAATCGATATCCGCAGCTCCGAGACGACTGCTTCGAATAGCCGTTAGCCGAGATGCACAGTCCTGGCGACCTGTACCGCGTCCAAACCTGCAAGGGTCTCGACCGCGTCGTCGGGGATCCTATGATCGACGCGAATCACAGCGACGGCGGTCGCTGGACCATCGCCTGATTCTTCGAGACGCCCGAGGGAAAAGTCTGCGATATTGACTCCGCTGCCGCCTAGGATTTCGCCGATTCGTCCGATGACGCCCGGTACGTCGTGGTTCATCATGAACAGCAGATCGCCCCTGAGCGGGGCCTCGATGTAGAAGCCGTCGATGCTGATGAGGCGCGGAGAACCATCGGGGAAAACGGCGCCTTGAGCCTGGCGCTTGCCCTTTTCGGTTTCGATCATGACCGTGATCGAATCGGAGAAATGCGTGCGGCCACGACGCGTTTCGCTGACGCCGATGCCGCGATCCTTGGCGACGCCGGAGGCGTTGATCAGGTTCGCTTTCTGCTCCAAGAAACGATTGAGCAGTCCGGTTAGAGCAGCGTTGCGGATCAAGGCGGAGTTGGTCTCGCCGAAGTCGCCGGAATAGGTCAGCTTGATGCGAATCAAGCGGCCGTCGGCGATTTGCGCCACAAAGGAACCGAGGTTCTCAGCCAGGCGGAGATAGGGCGCCAGTTGGCCGTACTGCGCGGCGGAAACCGGCGGCATATTGACCGCACCCATCACGACGCCGGATTTCAGATAGTCGCGGACCTGTTCGGAGATGCGGATGCCGACTTTCTCCTGCGCCTCAGCGGTGGAGCCGCCGATGTGTGGCGTCGCCAGCAGGTTTTCGTGTTGGAAGAGCGGCGATTCACCTGGAGGCTCCGTCTCGAAGACGTCCAGAGCGGCGCCGGCGACTTTTCCCGAAGCGAGGGCCTTCTCCAGGTCGGCAGAGTTGACGAGTTCACCGCGGGCGCAGTTCACGATGCGCACGCCGTCCTGCATTTTGGCGATCGACTCGCTGTTAATCATGCCGCGCGTTTGATCGGTCAAGGCGACATGCAGGGAAATATAGTCGGCGGAGGCAAACAGTTCGTCGAGCTCCACCATTTCGATGCCGCGGTCTTTAGCAAGATCGCTAGCGACGTAGGGATCGTAGGCGAGGATCTTCATGCCGAAAGGACGCGCACGCGTGGCGACCTGCATGCCGATGTTTCCGAGGCCGACGATGCCCAGCGTCTTCTCGCAAAGTTCGCTGCCGAGGAACCTCTTCTTCTCCCACTTGCCCGACTTCGTCGAAGCGCTGGCAGCCGGGATCGAGCGGGCCAGCGACAGCATGAAGGCGATAGTGTGCTCTGCAACAGCGATGGCGTTGCCGCCGGGCGTATTCATCACGACGACGCCGCGGGCAGTGGCTGCGGGGATGTCTACGTTGTCGACGCCGACGCCGGCGCGGCCGATGACCTTGAGGTTCGGCGCGGCATCGAGAACGTCTTCGCTGACGGTGACGGCGCTGCGCACCAGAATGGCGTTAGCGTCGGCTAGGTGATTGCGGAAATCGTCCTTATTCGAAACGATGACGTTGAAGCTCGGTTCAGCTTGAAGGACCGCAATCGCGGCGGGAGAAACGGCGTCGGCGACTAGGATATTCATGGTCTTCAACTCTTGCGGCGGCTACTTCTTGGCGGCTTCGGCGTAAACCTTCTGCACGGCAGCGACGCCGGTTCCGAAGGTCACATCGTGACCCAGGCCAGCGAGGATCAACTCCAATTCCGCAAAGGTGCCAAACAGGTCCGGAAAATCGAAATAACCCAGATGGGCGATGCGAAAGATTTGGCCCTTCATCGTGCCTTGTCCGTTGGCGATGATGGCCCCGAAATCGTCGCGGAAGCCCTTGACGATCTTGCCCGAATCGATGCCCTCGGGGGAGCGGATGGCCGTCACCGAGGAGGCTGGGTTCTTCTTGGCGAAGAGTTCGAGGCCAAGAGCGCCGGCAGCGGCGCGGCTGGCTTTGGCGAGCAGTTGAGCGTTCTCGATGAGGTTTTCGCGGCCCACTTCGCGGATGAATTCAAGCGCCGCACCCAGGCCAAGCATCAGCGAGGTCGCGGGCGTGAACGGCGAGTTGCCGTCGAGGCCGCCTTCGGCGTGCGCCTTCAGGCTGAAGTAGAAGTAGCGGTTCTTGGCCGTCTTCTCTTTTTCCCAGGCCTTGGCGCTGACGGAGGCGAAAGCAAGCCCCGGAGGAATCATGACGGCCTTCTGTGAGCCGCCGATGACCACGTCGAGGCCCCAGCCTTCGATGTCGAGCGGCATGGTGCCGAGGCCGGTGATGGCGTCGATGATGAACAGCGCGTCAGTCTTGGCGACGATCTTGCCCATGGCTTCGATGTCGTGCGCAACTCCGGTGGAAGTCTCGCTGGCCTGCACGAAGACGCCTTTGACGTCGGGATTCTCTTTGAGCGCCTTCTCGACTTGCTCGGGCTCAACGACTGAACCGTAGGGCTCTTCGATGACGATGGCTTCGAGGCCGAAAGCCTTGGCGAGTTTCGTCCACCGCTCGCCGAACTTACCGGCCTGGCAGACGATGACTTTTTCGCCAGGGCTGAACAGGTTCGAGACCGAGGCTTCCATGGCTCCCGAGCCGGAAGAAGCGAACAGCGCAACCTGGTTGTCGCTGCCGTAGAGGTACTTCAGGTCCTTGATGACGTTCACGTAAACGTCGACAAAGTCCTTGGTGCGGTGGTGCATGTCTGGCGCAGACATGGCGCGCACGGCGGCTGGGAGAAGCGGCGTCGGGCCGGGGGTCAAAAGACGAAGTTTACGGACATACATGAGTGCGGGAACCTCAATGTTTTAGGGAGCCGGGGGCGGAAGCGAAACCAAGTCGGGAACGACCGGCTTCAACAACACGAACACGACGAACAGCGCGCGCCCCCGCAGCTGGAGCAGCTACGGCAAGAGCTCAGGTGACGCATAGTGGTGTTCATCGCAAGAGGCGGCCGCTGAAGGACCCGCCTGATTCCAGCATAGCTAAAGCTGGAGGCAGATCGCGCCAGCGCGCTACAATTTCGGCCTGCATCGAGGGAATTTACTAATCATGGCTGGCTACCCGGGAGCGGAGCGCGAAAGACGCTTCGCAAGACAAGAACTCGAAGACTTCGTTGGACGGATCTTCGAAGAATGCGCAATGCGGGCGTCTGATGCCGCGCTGCTCACAGAAACGCTTGTGGTAGCCGACTTGCGCGGCTGCCACTCGCACGGCGTACTGCGTGTTCCCGACTACGTCGCAAAGTTCCAAACCGGGGGCGTGGACCCGCGGGGAGAACCGCAGGTGACCAGCGAACGCGTTGGGGCTATCGTCGTCGACGGCGGCAACAGCATGGGGCAGATCGGCTCGGCGTTGGCGATGAAGCGAGCCATCGAAAGGGCGCGTACGACAGGCATCGCTGCTGCGGCCGTGCGAGGCAGCAATCACTGCGGAGCGCTGGCCTATTTCGCGATGATGGCGCTCGAAGAAAACATGATTGGCCTGGCGACGACGAACGCGTTGCCAACGATGGCGCCTTGGGGCGGCACGGACAAGATTGTCGGAATCAACCCGTTGGCCGTGGCGATACCTGCGGGGGAGGAAGGTCCGATCGTCATCGATGCGGCCTTCAGCGCGTCTTCGCACGGTAAGATTCGCATCTACCAACAGAAGGGTCTCGATCTGCCCGAAGGCTGGGCATTCGACGCGCAAGGCAGCCCAACTACGGACGCCGCGGCAGCAGTCGACGGGTTGCTGCGGCCGATTGGCGATTACAAGGGAGTCGGGCTGGCGGTGGTCATGGGCGTCCTTTCCACCGCGCTGGCAGGGGCGAGCTATGGTACGGACTCCGGCAATATGATCGACGGAGCATTCGCCGGGCGCGATGGGCAGTTCTTGCTGGCGATGAGTGTTGAGGCCTTTACGGATGTCGTCGAGTTCGGGCAACGCGTGGACAAGGTGATTCGGCAGATTCGCGAAAGCGGGCTAGCACCGGGATGCGACAAGGTCTATGCGCCGGGCGAGTTGGAAGCTTCCACCGCACGGCGCTACGCGAAAGAGGGCATCCCGCTGAACGATGAAACCGTTGCCGGGCTGATTCGCTGTGCCGAGTCTCTTGCGCTATGGCGCGAGCTTCGCGCGTTGTCTTAGACCACGGCCCGGATCACGTAGTACGAAGCGGCGACGAGCATGACCGCGCTACAGATCCACAGCGCGAGACGAGTCCAGCCGTTGGCGCGGAACGTGCGCGGCATGCGCGTGCGGTCGAGGTAGATTGTGGAAAATCCGATCACCGGCAGCATGAGTGCCTGCGCGACTCCGCCGATTTTCACCATGAATACGGGCTCGTTGATCAGAAAGAAACAGAGCGTGGGGATGAGCAGCGTGGCGACGATCGCGGCGCGTGTCAGAAACAGGCGGCCGCGGTAGTCGTCGCGGCGCCGCCACCCGTTGACGACAGCAAAATCCGCTAGGATTCTGCCGTGGGCGGCCGTAGCGGAAAAGATCGACGAATAGAAGACAGCCACGGCGCCGGCCAGAAACAGGGGCAGCGACCAAGGACCCAGTGTGGCGGTATAGATCTTCGATAACGCCGCCACCATGTTCGCTCCGGCTGGAGGCGTCCCTAACTTAGAAAGGACTCCCGCGCCCAAAAGATAAAAAGCTACCGTCGATAGGGTATACAGGACCAATGCGCCGGCGACATCAAGGCTCATGATCTTCGTCCAGCCGTGCACCCGTTGAATCCAGGCGGGGCTGCCGTCGGGCGGTCCCGCGTAGCGCGCGTAGCCTTTCTCGATGCACCAGTAGGGGTACATGATCAGTTCGCCGGCGCCGACTCCGGTGGCCCCGAATACGGCAGCGGCGGTGGCGAGACCGCCGTCCGGCCGCTGGAAAGAAAGCCCCGCCAAGATGTCGCTCCACGAGAAGTAGGTGGGGTCGGTTATCAGCAAGCACGCGGCGCCGACGGTGACGACGGTGAACAGGCAGACAAGCGCCATCGAAGTTTTCTCGATGATGGCGTAGCGACCGCCTAGCAACAGCGCGAGCGTTACGGCGTCGATGATCCAAACCCAAGCGGCAACGGAAACGGACGGCGCCAATCCGTTCAGAACTTCGCCCACGGCGCCGAGCATTCCGCCGACGGGGAACATCACGGCGGAGACCATCAGCAGCCAGAACCAGACGGGCCACGACGCGCCCAGACGCGGACCGGGAACCCGATTGAGCCCTTCGAGCCCGGTCTCGCCGGTGGCGATCGCATAGCGTCCGATCTGGTTTTGGACAACAACCTTGACCACACAGCTCAGCAGGATCAACCACAGCAGCGAATAGCCGTTCTCCGCGCCCAATACCGTCGTGGCGATAAGTTCTCCCGAACCGACGATTGCCCCGGCGAGGATGAGGCCTGGGCCGACGGAACGCAGAGCCCCGAGAAAACCCGTTGGGGGCTCTCGGACAGCATCTGGAGTGAGGCGATAGGGGTCCACGTGCGGATCGGAGAGCCGCTAGATTAGCAGAGCCCGGAGCGGCTATACTCGGCTCGGCCATATGAAGCTCATAAATCGGAGACGTTTTGTAGGCGTTGGTCTCGGGGCGACCATGGCATTAGCTGGAACCGCTCAGGACAGTCAGGCGCCCGTCGAATTCGCGCGCAGCGAAGAGTTCTCGGAAGGGCCGGTCTTCGACTACGAAGGCAATTTCTTTTTCACGCACGGGCGCCTTGTGACACGCGTGGCGCCCAACGGTTCGAGCGCGGTATGGGCGGCAACGTCGGGCGCCAACGGACACAAGATTTTGCCGGACGGCAACCATCTGCTCTGTGTGACGGGCGATCGAGCAATCGTATTGTTCGATCCAACGGGCAAAGTGATCCGCCCCGCGTCCACCGAATGCGATGGTGCGCCGCTACGTGCTCCGAACGACCTGACGCTCGATCAGCACGGCGGTTTCTATTTCACCGATCCCGGCGGCTCACGCGACAAGCCAATTGGAACCGTGCACTATGTCGATTCGTCCGGAGTAACTCATCTCGTCGCCAGCGGGATGTGGGTGCCCAACGGATTGGTCCTGAGCCAAGACGGCCGCACCTTGTTTGTCGCCGAGACGCTGCCGAATCGTGTGGTGAAGTTTGCAGTCGACGGCCAGGGAAAGTTGGGCGCGTTGGAAGAATTCGCACAGTTGCCGTTTCGCGAGGGTCACCAGCCAGAGCCGGATGGGATGGCGCTCGATACGAACGGCAACCTCTACGTCGCGCATCTGGGCACTTCGACGGTCAAAGTTCTTGCGCCGGACGGAAGTCCGTTGAGGACCCTGCCCGCGGGCAACTACGACGCCAGCAATCTTGTATTCGGCGGCACCGACCTCAACGAGTTGTACATCACCGGCAGCACAGGCCACCGCAGCAATACTCCGGGGCGTGTCTATCGACTCAATTTGGCGGACGTGACGGGAGTCTCTTCGCTGCGACCTCGCTGATCCGGTTTGCGGTAGACTCATCGACCGAAACACGAGGTGCGTACATGCGAACTCTCCTAGCGGTAGCGATCGCCGTTTTAGCGGGGCAGCTGGTCGTCGAGGCCCAGCAGGGCTGGTATCCGCATGAGGGCGGGTTGCTCAGGTACCGCGTGAATGCGCGGTTTGGCCTGGAGCCGAGCTCGATGCCGAAGGGCTGGGTATTCGGGCGCGTATCGGCGGTGTCCGGCGATTCCAAAGGGAACGTCTACGTATTCCATCGCGGAGAAGAGGCTGACCCCATCTTGGTCTTCGATGAGTCGGGCCATTTCCTGCGTTCGTGGGGACGCGGAATGTTCGGACGTCGCCACGGCATTCGCGTCGACCCGTACGACAACGTTTGGGTGACGGATTACGGCGATCACCAGCTATTCAAGTTCACCTCCGAGGGCAAGCTGCTGCTGACGCTGGGGGAGAAAGGCGTCGCCGCGGAAGACGAGACGCATTTCAATCGTCCCGCGGACGTGGCCTTCACGCCAGCGGGCGAGTTCTATGTGGCGGACGGCTACGGCAACTCACGGATCGTGAAGTTCTCGAAGGACGGCAAGTTCATTCTGGCTTGGGGTAAACGCGGTAAGGGGACAGGGGAGTTCCACACAGCTCATTCGATCGCTGTCGGTCCCGACGGTGCTGTCTACGTAGCGGATCGCACGAACAATCGCATTCAAGTCTTCGACCCGAATGGGAAGTTCTTGAGGCAGTGGACGCACCACGGGGCCACGCAGGGTATCAGCTTCGATAAGCAAGGCCAGCTATGGATTCTCTCGGCACGCGATCACATCGAGAACGAGACGCTTGGCGGACTCTCCGGGCGGATCATGAAGATCGATCCGAAAACAGGAGAAATTTTGAAGTCGCTCGAGAGTCCCGGGCACGGATTGCATGCCGCCGTGAACGGGCATATCTATGCAGCAAGCATGAGCGGCAATGTGCTGGATTGGGCGCCAGGTTGGCTCGAAATCTCGGAAGAAGGCCGCCTGATACCAGTCGACTGAATTCGACGTTGCCCGCTCTCGCCAAGTTCTCTAACCTAGACTGCACGTATGTCGAAGAGAGCGGTCCTCAAATGGATGAAGAAGTTGCACACGTACGCCGGGTTGCTGACGTTTACAGCCTTTGTTGTGTGGGGCGTAATCGGAGTCGCTGGCGCGTTCGCACCTGGCCCCGGAAACTACCAGCCGCCGGACATTTCGTCCGTTCAGGATACGCCTCTGACCGCGCCCGCAAACCTGGACGACAAGGCTCTGGCCCGCTACGTCTTTGACAACATTTATATTCCGCTACGCGGCGGCCACTACAACATCCGGCGTGACGAGAGTGGCAACCTAGCGTTTTACGTGTTCACAGCGAGCGGCCGCCGCGACGTGACGTACCTGGAAGACCAAGGCATCTCCCGGATGGAGATTCGCCAGAACAGCATCATTGGGTTCCTGTCGACGATGCACACGGCCTTCTCGCGGCGGGGTCCGACGACGAGGGCGGCACGGCTGTGGGGTTTCTACAACGAATTCGCAGCCTGGGCGTTCTTCTTTATGACTGTTTCCGGTATCTATCTGTGGCTCGATACGCGCCCCGGAATGCGCTGGGCTCAGCTGATCGCAGCAAGTTCGCTCGGCTTTTCTGTCGTCTTGTGGTTGGCGACGAGGTAAATCGATGTTCCAATTGATGCGCAACATCCACCTGGGAATTGCCCTGACGGTCATCGTCATGGCAATGATCTTCGCGGCCAGCACCATTTTTTTCATGTACCGAGCTTGGCTTCCGGATGAAGTCACCGAGACGGAACGTAGCGTCCAAGTGGCGGCCGGGGCTGCCGCTACGCCGCGCGAACTAGCCCTGGAGTTGATTCGCAACCACGGGCTCAAGGGTGAAGTGCTCGGCATAGCCGAGACGGACGACGGCTATACCTTTCGGATGTTCCGCCCTGGCACGGAGCACAGCGTCGGTTACTCACGTGTGACGGGTGCGGCGACGATCAAGAGCAAGCAGTGGCAGATTGGCCAAACGCTGATGCAGCTGCACACAGCTCACGGATTTTGGCATGAGTCTATAACAGCCACCTTGTGGTCGGCATTCTCGCTGCTGACTTCGTTCGGTTTGCTCTTACTTGGAGCTAGCGGCATCTACCTTTGGTTCGTCAATCGTGCCGAGCGGTTGGTCGGCGGCATTCTGCTGACAGTAGGGTTGAGCTACGGTCTGATCACGCTCATCCTGACGCGCTTGGATTCTTGACGGCGGCTGCATCGGACAGGACCCGATGTAGTAGCTTAAGCATGCCGGACGAATGGAATCTCGCATGCGGTCTTGGGTTACGTATGGGTTGGGAATGGGCGCTGCAGCGCTGCTGTTCGCCGGCGTTGCGCTGTCGCAGGCGGGATACGGCTATCGCGACTTCTCGTCGGAGCCGCCAGACGCCGAGTTCCACTTCATTCGCCTGGAATACGTCAATGTCGGTTGGGCCCGCGGCAGACGGCCGTGGTGGATGCAGGACTGGCCCGAAGCCGAAGAGCATTTCGCTGAGGGCATTCGCCGGTTGACGAGCATCGACATCGGAACAAATCGGCATGTGCCGCTAACGGACGACCGCATCTTCGAATACCCGTGGGTTTATGCAACCCAGGTCGGCTACTGGGACTTGAGCGACGAAGAAGTTGCGCGGCTAAGGGAGTACCTGTTGCGTGGAGGATTCCTGTTCGTCGACGACTTCCATGGCCCGGAAGACTGGAGCGTATTCCATGAATCGATGGCGCGTACGCTCCCGGAGTTCTCCATCGTCGATTTGCCGGAAACCGATCCGCTGCTGCACACACTCTACGACCTCGATCAGCGCACACAGATACCCGGCTTGCGCCATCTGAGAGGCGGCCCAAACGGGTCGACCGTCGCCGCAATGCCCTACCCCGCAATCTGGCGCGGTATCTACGACGAGAACCAGCGTTTGCTCGTCGCCGTGAACTTCAACATGGACATCGGTGATGCGTGGGAACACGCCGACTGGGTCGAGTACCCCGAGCCGATGACTGCACTGGCCTACCGCTTCGGCATCAACTACATCGTTTACGCAATGTCGCATTAGGGACCAAGGATACGAATGACGTTTGCGAGCGTCTCGAGGAAGTCGCTAAGCTTGCGGTCTGTCGCCTAGGCGGCGCTGAGGAGTCACCGGTGGACAATCAAGCAGGAATGGGTTGGCTAGTCTTCGCCCTGATGACCGTGGCCAGCTGGGGCGTATACGGCATCTTTTTGCACAGCGGCCAGCTGAGCATGGCCGATCCCGTTAACGGACGCTACAAGGCGTTCTTGTTCGTGGGGATCGCTTATTTCATCACGGCGGTGCTGGCTCCGCTAGTAGTCCTGATGGCAAACGGCTCGGATTGGAATTTTCCGATCAAGGGCGCCGCGCTGTCGCTCGTCGCAGGCGTTGTCGGCGCGATCGGCGCCTTCTGCGTGTTATTGGCGTTCGGGGCGCGCGGCACGCCGGCAGCAGTCATGTCGATCATCTTCGCTGGCGCTCCGATTGTGAACGCGATCGTGGCCATGGTCATGCATCCGCCCGCCGGAGGTTACTCGGCAATCCGCTGGCAGTTTGTCGCGGGAATCCTGCTGGCCGCGCTCGGAGGATGTTTGGTTACGTATTACAAGCCGCCGCCGGCTCCCAGCAGCGCCAAGGCCGCTCCCACACACCAGACCGAGACGGCCGCGAATCGGAACAACTAGCCGCTGGGAGCGATGATCGAGCGCATCGCGGAGATCAGCGGGAGCAGGACAGCGCCCGACATGATGAACATGCCGCTCAAGATCGCCACTGTGGCAATGATCCCGGCGGTTCCGCCCTTGACCGCGGCAAGTTTCTGTTGGCGTTGGATGTAAGCGCCGAGCCCGATCGCCGCGATACCCAGCAGCACCCACAGGCCGCTCGAAGCCCCGATTATCGACAATCCCATCTGCTCATCCATCATCCACGCGACAGTGCAGGCGAAGGTTAACAGCAGGTTCAATGCGCCAGCGCCAGCCGCGGCTAGAGCGACCGTGGACAATGGCGCGGTATCAACTACCGGCTTCGGCGGTTCTGCAGGCGGCGCGTCGGGTTCGGGATCCGTCGGGGGCGCCCAGGTCGTATCCGGGGATTCGCCGGGGAAATAATCTTGGGGCATCTCGTATCCGATTATCACCCGGAATATCCGTCTTGTGAATAGCCTAAGGTATTATTCCTGAGCAACTTAGGGCGTGGCAGGCCCGCGACGCCGCCATGCCGATTTGATAAGCTTGGCGAAGGGTATCTCTCGCTACCTGCCCAATTCCAGCCAATCATGACTCCAAATAACGCTCCCGGAGCCGAGACGGAAGAACCTCTACAAGCGCCGCGCAAGGTGATTGGCGGGCTGCTGATGGGCTTGGCGAATCTGGTTCCAGGCATCTCAGGCGGAACCATGCTGCTCTCCGCCGGGGTGTATCCCGCATTTATCAACGGCATAGCCGAAGTAGCCACCCTGCGATTCCGCCTGCGCACTTTGCTGTCGCTGGGGCTGATCGTCGGATCGGCCGCACTAGCTATCGGGCTATTTGCGGGCGTAGTCAAGAACCTCGTTGTTGACCATCGCTGGGCGATGTACAGCGTCTTTATCGGGTTGACGTTAGGCGGCGTTCCGTTGATTTGGAGACTGCTTAAACCGGCAACCAAGGCAGCCTGGGCCGGCTGCGCCGCAGGGTTCGCCGTGATGGCCCTGATGGCCACAATTCAACCCGGAGCCAGCGACCCGGGAGCCGGACCAAACTACGTCGTGCTGTTCGTTGCCGGGCTGGCAGGAGCTTCGGCGATGATCTTGCCAGGAGTCTCGGGCGGCTACCTGCTGCTGATTTTGGGTCAGTATCTGACGATCCTCGGGGCAATCGATCAGGCCAAGACGGCCATGTTGGCCGCGGGCGGCCCGCAATGGGAGTTAGTGATCGCCGCCTTCGGCGTCCTCATCCCGGTGGGGCTCGGAGTCGTTGCGGGCGTCGTCGGCGTGAGCAATCTGATTCGCCTGCTGTTAAGACGATTCGAGAAGGCGACGCTAGGCGTCCTTCTTGGCTTGTTGCTGGGCGCCGTGCTCGGGTTGTGGCCCTTCCAGCAAGGCGTACCGCCGCGGGCCGGCGACGTGTTAAAAGGTCGCGTACTCACCGAGGTTGAAGCGGCACAGATCGAGCCGGACGACTATCCGCTGGAGCGCTATTCGCCGCAGGGTTGGCAGGTAGGTGCAAGCCTCGCTTTGGCCCTTGCCGGGTTCGGGATCACCCAAGGAATCGCGCGCCTCGGCGCAAGAAAGGCTGCAGGTTAAGCAACCTAGCCTCACCCCCCACCGAGTGGCGCCTCCATAGCGGCGGTGTTAAGGCAATCGGTATACTCCAAGCTCTACTGCCCCTATGGAAGCATGGCTCGAATCCTTCTACGCCGACCTGCATTGGACCCTGCTCGGGTTGGTTCTGGTGGTTTCGTTGTACGTTTTGGGCAAAGCGGCGGACCTGCTCGTCGACGAAGCTGTTGATCTCTCGGAGCGGTCCAACATACCGAAGACAGTGATTGGCGCAACGGTCGTCAGCCTCGGCACGACCACTCCGGAAGTTGCCGTGTCGGTGATGGCGGCCATTAACGGGTCGCCCGATCTAGCGCTCGGCAACGCCGCCGGGTCGGTTATCTGCGACACCGGACTGATCCTCGGCATTGCCGCTCTCATCGCGCCGCTACGGCTCGACCGCACGATCGTCAACCGCCAGGGCTGGATTCAGTACGGCTCCGGTATTCTACTGGTGCTGGCGTGCCTCAATTGGTCCGACCCAATGGCCTCCTGGAGCACAGGCGGGAACCTTCCGAAGTGGGTGGGTTTCGTCTTTCTCGGAATGCTGGCGGCCTATCTTTACCAGTCCATGGTTTGGGCGCGTGCCGATGGGATCGAAGGCGAGCTGCCGCACCACCATGAGACGCATGATCCGATCTGGCTCACGTTGGTCAAGCTTTTTGGCGCCGTGGCTGTGGTTGTACTGTCAGCTCAGGCGCTGATACCGGCAGTCAACGAAGCGGCTCTGCGGATGAATATCCCCGAGAGCATCATCGCGGCTACCTTGGTGGCCTTCGGTACGTCCCTGCCCGAGCTGGTCACATCGGTGACGGCGGCACGCAAGGGCCACGGCGAACTGGCCGTGGGCAACATAGTCGGCGCGGATATTCTCAACGTGTTGTTCGTCGCCGGCGCAGCCGCGGCCGTAACGCCGGCGGGACTTGACGCAGGTCCTCAGTTCTTCCGCGTCGTCTTCCCGATGATGCTGTTCATCCTCACGGTCTTCCGCGTCGGAATCTTCGTCTCGGGCAGCCACATGCGCCGAACGTTCGGCTGGGTTCTGCTTACCGCCTACGGATTCTACCTGGCAGTGGGTTTCTTATTCCCTGGCGCGCCCGGGGGCTTGTAAGGACGCCCCGGCTTCGGGCGACTCTACCTGGCGACCGTCTTCGAGTACGATGCGGCCGGCGCTCAGGGCGCTGATGCGATCCCCGGGGAGCACGACGCCGACCAGGTTGAGCGGATCGGATGCCGCGATCGTCAGCGTTTCACCGTCTGGCGCGGATCGCCGAACCGAGCGCAGCAGATCGACCGCCTCCGGCAGCGCAAATTGCTCGCCGACGTAGGCCGCCACGAAGCGGCCGCCGCGTACTTCTCCACGCGATTCCAAGCGCCGGAACTCCTGCAAGAGGCTGCGCCACGGCGGCGCGCTCGACTCGCGCTTCAGCAGATCGCGGAACACCACTCCCCAACGCGCAAGCAAACGCCGCGCCGCCGACTCAACGTTCCCCTCGCCTACGTTTCGCGGCAGCAGCGCCCAGCGCCCAACCGCATGTCGCGGGCGTACCTTGCCGCGACTAGCCTGGCCAGAGCGGCGGCGCGGATCGATCAGCGCTCGAAGGTTGTCGAATCCGTCGGCGGATACAAGCCCGGCAGAAGCCAGTTCCCAAAGCGCTTCTTCCACCTCGCTGGCGAGGCGGCCCGACGCCTGCTGGACGTCGGCGAAGAAGGATGCGCCATTCGCCTGCAGAGCCTGATGGACATCCTGGGCCGCATGGGACAGGGTCAACTCGCCATCAAAAAGGTCATGCAGCAACTCGCGCGAGTTTTCGCGCAAGAAGAAACTTAGCGGAGCGACGCGCGTCGGGCGGATGCGTTTGGAGACGACACCTTCGTCGCGATCGACCGCCGGGTGCGGCGAGAGGCGGCCCCACATGACTTCGCCAGCCAAACAGAGCTGGTCGAGATACTCCGGTTTGTAGTCGGCGACACGCGCGGGGAACACACTCGACTCCCACGCGGCAGCCGGAGCCTCAAAGCCCTCTAGTTGCTGAATGACCTGCAGCAATCCGTCTGCGCCATGCAGTCGCGTACCCGAAGCGGTGCGTTGCCAGCGCTGCAGAAAACGCATGAAATCAGCGCTGGAGACTGGCTCGATCTCGCGCCGCAGCCTGCTCAGCGTCAGCCGGTGTATGCGGGCCAGAACGCGTCGGTTACACCACTCCGTCTCGCCTTCTTCCAACTCAGGTGAGAAGCGTCCGCGCATTGCCTGTCCTTCGGTCTCAAGGCCAATCAGCGCGGCTTCGACTTGCGACGATTCCAGCGCGAGACGTGTTGACCAGTCGTCTACAGTGGCCGGTCCGGCCGCATCAAGCCAGCCGCGCAGCACCTCCGCGATGCTGGCGCTGAGACCGTCAGGCTGAGGGCCTCTTGGTTCGATCGCAGTGATGGCGGGCGCGTATTGGCCCTCCGCGTAAATCCGGCTGACCAGCGTGAGGCGTTCAGCCGGAACCCAAAAATCGCCCTCCTCGACCGACAGCAAAGTTGCCCGGCCGGCGTCGGCTAGCTCGGCAAAGAAGTCTTCCCACTCAACGAAAGGCGGCATCACGCAAAGCGAGAGCAGGGCGTCATGAAGCTCATCGGCATCGCGGACAACCGGAGCAATTTCGTCAGAGACTTGCGCTATCGCTTCCGCCGAGAGAGCCGCGTCGGCGCCAAGCGAGCTCGGGTCTAGCGATCGCCTCATCTGCACAGCCCTGGCGCGGCGCTCTTCGAGCGGGGCATCGTCGAGGAAAGCCCAAGGATTGGCGTTGAGAATTTCGTGGCAAAAAGCCGACGGCTCGGGCGTCTCGACGGCGACGGTGCGAATCTCGCCGTCCTGTATGCGGCGCACAATCTCCGCCAAGCGATTGAGGTCCATCGCCTCATGCAGGCAATCGCGAATCGTCTCAGCGACCAACGGGTGATCCGGGATACGAATCTCGCCAGTGAGATTCTCGGCGCAGGCCGCTTGGTCAGGAAAGACGCCAGCTAACAGGTCTTCGGATCGCATGCGCTGCAGCGGCGGCGGCGTCTTGCGTCCGCCGGAAAAGCGCAGCACAGCCAGGGCGCGGGAAACGTTCCGGCGCCAACGCACAGTGAACATCGGCGAATCGAGCAGCGCCTGCGTCAGGGTATATTCGAGCGTTTGCGGCTTCAGGAACTCAAAAACAAAATCGAGCGGAAAGGCATGCTGCTCGGTCAACGAAATGTTGATGCCGTTGTCGGTTGCCGCAGCTTGAAGTTCGAGATTGAACGAACGGCAGAATCGCTTTCGCAGAGAGAGGCCCCAGGCGCGATTGACGCGGGCCCCGAACGGCGCGTGAATCACCAACTGCATGCCGCCGGATTCATCGAAGAATCGCTCGGCCACGATGGTGTCGATCGAAGGCATGGCCCCCAGGATGCGCTTGCCTGCGGCGATGTAGGCGATCGCTTGCTCCGCGCCGCCCGCTGAGAGTCCACACTCTTCGACGAGCATCCCTGCGGCGGTGGCGCCTAGGCCGTCGATCTCCTCCCGCAGCGCCCCGATGCTCAGCGAAAGTTCCCAAGTGCGGCCCGGAGCTTCGCCCAGCCAGAAGGGCACAGTCGGGCTTGCGCCTTTCGCGTCCTCGACCCGCACCCGGCCCGGTTCGACGCGACGAATGCGCCAGGAAGTTGTACCGAGCAAGAATATATCGCCGACCGAAGACTCGATGGCGAAGTCTTCGTCGATCGTACCGACAAGCGAACCCTCCGGCTCGGCGACGACTTGGTACTGCGCCGAATCGGGGATTGCTCCGCCGGACGTAATCGCAGCCAAGCGCCCCCCGCGGCGCGCTCTGAGCGCCCCGTTCACGCGGTCATGATGGAGATATGCCCCTCGGCGCCCGCGCGAGGTGCTGATGCCGTCAGCCAACATCGCGATAGTTTGGTCAAAGGCGTTTCGCGTAAGTTCACGGTAGGGGTAGGCCGTGCACACCCAGTCGTAAAGTTCCTCTTCACCCCACGATTCAGAGGCGGCAACTTCAGCAACGATCTGTTGCGCCAAGACGTCGAGCGGCGCCTCAGGAATTTCTAGGCGATCCAAGTCACCGTGCCGCATTGCCCGCACCAGGGCAGCGCATTCGATCAGTTCGTCGCGCGTGGTCGGGAAGAAGACGCCATGCGGCAGCGCGCCGACCCAGTGTCCGGAGCGACCCACGCGCTGCAGGCCGACGGCGATCGAGCGAGGCGAACCGATTTGGCAAACCAGGTCGACCGTGCCGATGTCGATGCCCAGTTCCAGAGAAGCCGTGGCGACGACGGCGCGCAGCTCGCCGCGCTTGAGACGTTCTTCGGCGTCCAGCCGTAGTTGCTTGGCCAAGCTGCCATGGTGGGCGGCGACGCACGATTCGCCCAGACGCTCTTCCAACGCGTGTGTAACCCGCTCGGCAAGACGGCGAGTGTTGACGAAGATCAGCGTCGTGCTGTTCTGTTGGATCAGTTCCGCGAGCCGGTCGTGGATCTGACCCCACATTTCCTGGCTCGCCACGGCTCCGAGTTCGTCGTCCATCGTCTCGACTGCCAACTTCATTGGGCGCGAATGTCCGACCTGGACGATCTGCACGCTCCGGGCTCCGATGTTTGGGCGAAGGAACTGGGCAACCTCTTCGATCGGGCTGACCGTTGCCGACAGGCCGATGCGCTGCAGGTCCCCGCCCTGCTGTTGGACAAGCCGTTGCAGCCGCTCGATGGAGAGCGCCAGATGCGCGCCGCGCTTGTCGTCTGCGACGGCGTGGATCTCGTCGACAATCAGCGTTCTCGCCGAC
Source organism: Acidobacteriota bacterium (assembly GCA_027592785.1). Classification (GTDB taxonomy): domain Bacteria; phylum Acidobacteriota; class Terriglobia; order Bryobacterales; family UBA6623; genus CAMPKL01. The sequence continues at coordinate 17,360 of JAQCLD010000002.1, read as the reverse complement.
CCCAGAATCTCCCGGCTGCGTTTGGCCGTGAGCAGAATGTACAGCGACTCCGGCGTGGTCACCAGGATGTGCGGAGGCCGCTCGAGCATCTTCTGACGCTTGTATGCCGTCGTGTCGCCAGTGCGTAGCGCCGTGCGAATTGGCGCCAGGTCCACACCCCGTCGTTCGGCCAGCTCGCGGATCTCAGCCAGCGGGCGCTCCAGATTCTTCTGGATGTCGTTGCTCAGCGCCTTCAGCGGCGAAACGTAAACAACCTGAACGGCATCCGGCATATCTCCGGTCCGCGCCTGCCGAACCAGCCCGTTGAGACAGTGCAGAAAGGCTGCCAGCGTCTTACCCGACCCAGTGGGCGCGGAGATGAGCACATCTTGGCCGCCGCTTATCTGCGGCCAGCCCAGAGTCTGCGGGTCGGTCGGTTGACCGATGCGCTCCAGGAACCACTCTTGGATGAGCGGATCGAACCCAGACCAAATACTCACAACCGCTTATCGTAGCGCTCGCTACTTGCGATAGGCGCGATCGAGGAAAACAGGCAGGATCGGCACATCCTTCATGCGGCCTCGCGTACTGGTCTGCACGTCGGCGATCACATCAACAACATCCATGCCCGAGACGACACGGCCGAACACCGTGTAGCCGAATTGCCGCTTCCCGTGGTCGAGCTCTGCATTGTCGGCGACGTTGATAAAAAACTGCGACGTAGCGCTGTCGCGGTCGTTAGTCCGGGCCATCGCCACGTTTCCCCGCTCGTTCAATAACTCGCCTTGCACCTCGATGCGAATGGGTTGCATCGTCGGCTTTTCTTCGAGTTCCGGCGTCAGTCCGCCGCCCTGAACGACGAATCCCCGAATCACTCGATGGAAGATCGTATCGGCGTAAAAGACGTCGTCGACATACTTCAGAAAGTTTTCGACGGTCTTGGGAGCGGCCTCGGCGTACAGTTCGATTTCGATCGTCCCTTTGGACGTCTCGAGCACAACGACTGGGTTCTGCGCCAAGCAAGCCGGCAGCACCAGCGCGAATAAGGTCAGGTGTAAGAGCAGTTTGCGGAACGAGATCATCGGACCAGGGCGGCCCCAGCCGCCAGCACTATTTTAGGCGCCCGCGGCGATCGGATGCAGGTCTGCGGTCCCCCGATACTGTTCGTAAAGACGTTCGAAGACTAGATCCCACGAATTGGACTCGGCCAACCTACGCGCTGCGACACGCATCTCCGCGTGTCGCTGGGGGTCGCCCACGATCGCGGCGGTCGCCGCAATAAAGTGGTCTTCGTCGCGCGCCTGAATGCCCGTTTTACCGTCCTCAATCAGGTACTTCGGTCCGCCGCCTTTGGTGACGATGCAGGGCACGCCCGACGCCATGGCCTCGTTGATGACGTTGCCGTAGGTGTCGGTGAACGACGGAAATGTAAACAGATCAAAGTTCGCATAGGCCCGCGATAGCGCCGCGCCGGAGAGCACGCCGGGAAACACGCCCGTCTTCAGATTCGTCTCGAGCCAGGCTTGGTCATTGCCGTGGCCGGCCACGACGATTCGAAAGTTCGTCAGTCCAGCGGCGAAGAGCCCGTCCTCCAGCGTCTTCAGAAAACGGACATTCTTCTCGGCGCTGATCCTGCCCACATAGCCCAGTTCGAATACGTCATCTGATCGGTCGCGATTGGACGGATTGAAAGTCTCGATCTCCACGCCGCGGCGCATGACATAGGTAGGCTTGCCTGTGCGTTCCTCCAGCATCTGAATCAACTCCGGATTCGGCGCGAAACAGGTCCGCGCCGCGCCATAGAGCTTCGTGAAAATCGCGAGCAGGCTTTCTTCGACGGCGCCCGCCGCGGCCTTGCTCCAGCTTTTGGGCAACAGGCTCAAACGCCGCTCCAGTCTCCACGCGGCGAATTCGTGCACGTTCGTGTGCCATGACGCGGTCATCGGGATACGCAGTTGCTTCGCCAGCAGCGCGCCCAGCAGACCAATGTCGTTGGGCCCCGTGATGTGCAGCAGGTCTGGTTTGAACTGAACAAGCTCCTGCTTGACGCGAGACCGATAGCGCATCAAGAAGGGGTCTACGTCCAAGTCCTGTTCGACAGCGAACGACAGCGGCCCCCTATGCAGCTCCAACGTGCGTACCGAACCCCGGTCGGAGAACTCCGTCCTGGGGCCTGCATGGACGCTTAGAAATGGGAATTCTCTTCGGCGGGCGAACGCCTCCAGCTGACGCGACGTCAGAGCTACGCCGTTAACCTCGTGAAAACTGTCGGTAAAGAAGGCAACCCGAGGGGGGCCCACCGTCACAGAGCAGCCTCTTCGGGCACCGCTATTCGCTTCCAGGCCTTGCGCATGCTCGGCCCGCTGAGCCAGCGCGCCCCGTTGAGCAAATGTCGCGTCATGGCCGGCTCCTTGCCGCCAAAGAATTCGCTAAATGTCTTCACGTCGGCGCCCTCGCAGCGGCGGAAGACCCGGTCGCTCCAGTGCACACGGCCATGGACGTGCTCCGGATGATCCTTCATGATCTCGACCAGCGACTGGATAATCCGCATCACCAGCGGATCGTGGAAGTGCGGCATGACCAGCACGTGACTCTCGGCGCCGCCGCGAATCTCGTCGACGAATTCGGCAAAAGTGGCGGCATTCGTGAGGTTCAGAGTCGCGTTGGGCTCGCGGCCGTGGCGATCGCCGCCCGAGATCAGCTTCATCCCGCTCGACCGCGCCAGCTCGACGACCCTACGGTTCTCCGTCCAGGTCCGCAGCCCGTTGATCTCTAGCGCGTGGATTAGCCCCTCAAAATCGTCGAGGAACTGGAGCAACAAGCGATCATGCTGTTCTTGGCCATTCCACGGCTGGTCCCAATACGGATGATTCAAGACCAGCAGCACGTCAGGATAGGCGGCAAGTTCCTCTAACAACTCCCGGAGCCGGCCCGGTTTCGGATCCGCGGTATGTGACAGCATGTCGGCCGTTGCCGTTTGAGCCCACTCCGGGTCCAAGTTATGGACTCCAATATGGAAGTAAGTGTCGAGGTACGGCGCCGTCCACTCCAACGAGACGGGAGCCTCGTCATTGTCGGCGATCATTTGCAACTGCAGAGGAGCTTCGATCGAGTCGTGATCCGTAATCGATACCAACGGCCGCAAGCTTAAGCGCTCGGTGATCTGCTTCTTCTCGACCCGTAGCGCCTCGGCCGGAGATATCGGGGACGTCCACCACATGCGCTTCGTCTGCTCATTGAGGTCCGTCAACTGGCGCTCGCCGTACTTCTCGGAATACTTGCGTAGTTGGGCTCTAATTAACCAGTTGAAGAGTCGTGACTTCTCGGCAAACCCCGCGACAAAAGACGTACTCTCCCTCGAGTACATCGTGTGGCTGTGCAGCGAAACGCCGGAGCTGAACGCTTCGGGGGCCTGGGGCTCCCGGATCAAGTAGTGCAGCCTCGTATTCTTTACGTCATCCTCTCGAGACGGATGAAGACCGCTGGCGCTAGAAGACCCGCCGGTCCGGCTGGATCCGGCTCTGGTGACTTCGTGCGGCGAACTGCTACGAAAGACCATCTTCAAAATCGAAGCTGTCTACCCAAACGATGGCGCCTACGCCAGTCATGCGGCCGAACGTCAGAAGCCCGCGCCCGAAGGCCAAACCCCTACTCCGACTTAGAGTGCCGGCATCCGCGGCGAAGAGTTTGTCGTTCGGTTAAATCATTAGCTCAACAGAATGTTCGAAACTCCAGCAAACGAATATTCTACCGCCGACAGCAAAACCTCCTGCGAGCGTCCCTACAATGTTATCGGGCTCCGGCGGAGAGGGCAACGCCTAACTGCCGAAGATTAGGCGGCCTTATACTTGCAAGCGCCCCTAAGTTCTTCAATCAGGCCCTCGCTTGCGGCGTCAGAGAGCTTGCCCTGAGGCCCCACGACGTAAAAAGCGTCGATGGCACGACGGCCCTGCGTCTCAATCAGGAGCACTTCAATATCACAGTCGTTCTTAGAGAAAGTGCTGCTCAAATCGTAGAGCAGCCCGGTTCTATCCTGTGCGGAAACGTGGAAGATGGTCGCGCGCGACGATGTCGCGTTGTCGTAAGTGACCTCCGGCTCGATCGGCAAGCGGCCCTTGGAGCCGATCGATAGACCGCGGCGGGCCAGTAGCTCTTGGATGTCCTCTTTGCCGGATATCGCGCGCCGCAGGGTACGGACGATCTGCTTGCGGTCGCCCTCGTCCAGTTCTGCCCCGCCGCGGCGTTCGGATACCGTGACAATGAACGCATCGAGCACCATGCCATGCTCGTTTGAGAAGGCTTCGGCTCGCTCGATATTGAGTCCGAAGGCAGCCATGACGGCACACACGGTGGCAAACAAAAACGGGCGATCCCAGGTCAGCAGCATGATCTCGTAACCGGAATCCTTCTTCTGAATGGTGACCGAAGCCGCTTTCTTGTCCAGTTCTTTGGCTAGTTCGTATTGCGCCAGGATTTGATCGACGCTGTGCGTCCGCAAATAGCGCTGGGGAAAGCCTTCCAAAAAGTCCTTGAGGCCGGCCCGTGCTTCCTCGGGCGCTTTGGCAAGCACGGGCGCTTCAGCATCAACGTGAATGCGGCGATCTTCAACGTGCCCGGTCAGCCGGTTGTGAGTCGCGATGTAGAACTGCCACAGCAGCTGCCGCCGCCAGGCGGTCATCGCGCCGCGGTTGATCGCCGCGGTGTCGGCATAGGTGATCAAGGTGAGCGCCCGAAGGTTTTCGACCGCGCCGACGATGTTGGCGAACTCCTCGATGGTCTCGGGGTCGCCTATATCGCGCTTGGTGATGAAATTAGCCATCGTCAGGTGATGCTCGATCAAGAAGCTGACGAGCTCCTGGCCTTCAGGGTCAACACCGATACGCTGCATCGCGCTGGCGGCCTTCTCCAAACTAATGGGGGTATGGCCCTCAAGCAACACGGCCTTGCCCACGTCGTGAAACAGCAGCGCCAGGCACAGCAACTCCGCTCGCGGAACCTCCGTGCTCAACTCGGCCAAGTGGACCGTCGCCTTGTCCTTAGCGCCCGACAACCGTTTGAGCATGCGAATTGCTAGAACCGTGTGCTCATCAACCGTATAGCGATTGTAAAAGTCACGAATCACGAGGCAGTCGATCGCTTCAAGTTCCGGGAGCAACGCATAGAGCGCGCCCGTTTCGCGCATTGCCGTCAGAGCCTCATAGGCGTCGGGTTGGCGCAGAATCTCGGCCAATGCCGGCCAAAGTTTGACCCCCGACCAAAAGTAGCGCCGTACGCTGTCCAAGTGCTGCTCGACGATGCGCTCGGTGCGTGCGGCCAGCGGAATGCCATGCCGCGCGACGAATCGGAACAGCTCCAGGACGAGTTCCGGGCGAACCTCAAGCGCCTGGCTATAGCGAAAAAATACGCGACCGTTGGCCACTGAAAAATCGCTATTCGAAAGCTTCGAGCGACCGCTTCTGAGCATCTCCATCAAAGAGTTGCGGGCCGTGCCATGCTCCTCAATGCTGCGCAACGCCAGGCGGTTGATTCCGCGCACGTGCCGGTAGTACTGCCTCATCCAGTCGGAGGCCTGGGCCCTGTCGGCGAATGCCTTGCCGGCCCCCTTCTCAGCAATGGCGTCCTGCAGATCAAAATCGACTCGGTTATCGTCGCGACCAGACAGATAGTGCAAATAGCACCGCAGCGCGAACAGAAACTCCTTCGCTTCCATGGCCTGCGCGGAGAAGTCTCCGGGAAGGCTCTCTTCGCTGAGCGGCACGCGATCCGGCTCCATCGACCCGAGTTGCGTCAACCAGCAGGCCAGTTGAAAGTCCCGCAAGCCGCCCGGAGACTCTTTTATGTTCGGTTCCAGATGATAGATCGTCTGCCCGTACTCATGGTGCCTGTCCTGCGCGGTGTCGATCAGAGCGCGAATCAGACTCTTCTGTTCGCGCAGGAAAAACTTGGGCAAGAGGCGCCCGGTGAGATCGAGGTAGAGGTTTCGGTCGCCCGCCAGGTACCGCGCATCCAGAAGACTGATGTGGAGTTCGCTATTGTCGGGCGCGAATCGGGAGCACTCCGCCGGAGTTCGAACCGACTGGGAAACCCTTAACTTCGCATCCCACAGCTCGGTGACGACTGCGGCCAGCGCCTCGCGACCGGCCTTCGCCGCGGCTTCGTCGGCGAACAAGAAAAGTAAATCGACGTCCGATTGCGGAAACAGCTGCGATCGGCCATAGCCGCCGACAGCCAGCAAGCAGACTCCCAAATTTTCGGTCGCTTCTCCGAAACGCTTTCGAAAACTCTCGGACACCAGCCCGTCGACCAACTCAGAACGGCTGGCGACAGCCGCAAGGCCGTCACCCGTTTCGAAGAAAGTCGAGTTTTGGCGGGTCAAGCCTTGCACGTGCAAATTCGACAAGTCAGGCATGTACTCTGGAAAACGCTCCGCCGGGACGATCGAAAGATCAGCGGAGCCCTCGCCGCCGCTTAACAAGATTGTAACTAGCCTGCCCCAAGGCCGAGTGGCCGTCATTCAAGCACCTAGCTGGAGGCGGACCCCGCCGCGAAAAGCAGGGCCGCTCCGGCAAGGACGAAATGGGGCCTAGGCCTAAAGGGCGCCTTCGCCCGTATCGCTGTTGCGAATGCGAATCGCCGCTTCGACCGCGAAGATGAAGACTTTGCCATCTCCGATCTTCCCGGTGCGTGCCGATTCGCTGATCGCTTTCACGGTCGCGTCCACTCGGTCGTCGCTGACGACTATTTCGAGCTTTACCTTCGGCAGCAAGTCGACTTCGTATTCCTGGCCGCGGTAGACCTCTTTATGGCCTTTCTGGCGGCCGTGTCCGCGAACGTCGTAGATGGTCATGCCGTCTACGCCGATTTCCTTGAGACCTTCTCGAACGTCGTCGAGCTTGAAAGGCTGAATAATCGCTTCGATGCGCTTCATTTCCTGCTCCTAGTCCATTTTGGGGTCATCGACCCACTCTCGCCGTTTCAATAAGACAAAACGGCAATCGAAAGAGTCGGCCCGCCACACGACGGACGTCCCCTCGCTAAAGCTGATAGGCCTCCTCGCCGTGCTGGGTAACGTCGAGACCTTTGTCCTCTTCCGACTCGTCAACCCGTAGGCCGACCGTTGCGTCCACAATCTTCACAATTATGAACGTCGCGACTCCGGCAAAGACCCAGGTGAGGGCCACGCCCAAAATATTGTTGATGAACTGCTCGCTGTTGCCCTCGAGGAGTCCCCCCGGTCCGTTGACGGCCGCCCTTGCGAAGAAGCCGGTCAGGACCGCCCCCAAGGTGCCGCCGACGCCGTGGACTCCAAAGGCGTCCAGCGAGTCGTCATAGCCGAACTTCGCCTTGACCACGACCACCGCGAAGTAGCAGACGACGCCGGCAGCGACGCCAATCAACAATGCATCCATCGGATTAACGAATCCGGATGCGGGCGTAACGGCAACCAGTCCAGCGACTGCGCCAGTAATTCCGCCCAACATGCTGGGCTTACCGTCTCGCAACCATTCCATAGCCAACCAAGTCAGTAGCGCCGACGCGGCCGCAAAGTGCGTATTGACGAAGGCCGCGGCAGCGAGACCATTGGCCGCCAGTGCGCTGCCGGCATTGAAGCCGAACCAACCCACCCAAAGTAAGCAAGCGCCGATAAAAGCGAATCCTAGATTGTGCGGTTTCATGGCCTCGCCGCCAGGATAACCCTTCCTCCGACCCAGCATGATGGCGATCACCAGGGCCGAGACGCCCGAGGAAGCATGTACAACCGTGCCGCCGGCAAAGTCGAGGCACGGTAAAGCGCCTTCGAACATTAGACCGTCCGCGGCCCACACCATGTGCGCCATCGGGAAGTACACAACGGTCGCCCAAAGGACCGTAAACACCAACATGGCCGAAAACTTCATCCGTTCCGCGAACGCGCCCGAAATCAGCGCCGGGGTGATGATCGCAAACATCAGCTGAAACACCATGAATGTGTAGTGCGAAATGGTGCCGTTCGCTTCCGTTCCGACTCCAGCCAGGAACAAGTGGTCCAGCCCACCGATGAAGGCATTGCCCGGCGCGAAGGCCAAACTGTAGCCGTAAACTGCCCAGAGTACCGTCATCAGCCCCATCAAGGCGAATGACTGCATCATGGTCGATAAGAAATTCTTCTTGCGGACCAGGCCGCCGTAAAACAGCGCCAATCCGGGCCCGGTCATCATCAGGACCAGGGCGGAACAAACAAGCATCCAGGCGTTGTCGCCGCTATCCACACCAGTTTCTTGGGCTTGCGCCGCGACTGGGGTCAGTGCAAAAAGCAGGACTGCCAAACGCGTCAGGGCGTTGCGGTTCATCTTTGTGACTCCTTTGTCATCTTTCCGTTTTCGCTCGATGGACGCCGATAAGGGACGCCTCAAATCTGCTTACTTTCGGAGACTATGGTCGTATGCTGGTCGGCGAAAACCAAAGAGAACCTTTCTATTCAACGGATTGAAATCTTTTATGAGCCGATCGGCGAATCGCCTCGGCCAGTCAAAAATTCGCCGTCGCCGCTGCCGCTCTAGCGTCTGAGAATGTACACTAAGGGCGCTGCAGAAACCAGCCTGAGGACACCCAAGCCATGTCGCCGAACACAAGACGTAACTTCCTTACTGGAGCCGCCGCTTTGGCCGCCGCCTCCGCAACTTCTACCGCCTCCGGTGCGAGTGCAGTTACTGAGCATCATTGGGGGGATATCCGGCTGGCCGTCGCCACTTACTCCCTGCGGGCGTTCTCGCGCGAGCAAGCGATCAGCATCGTCCGCCGATTGGGCATCAAGTACGTGAATGTGAAGAGCTTCCACATGCCGTACTACTTGTCGAAAGAAGACTTGAAGGCGGCGCGTGCCGACTTCGAGAAGGCCGGACTAGAGATTGTCTCGGGCGGCAACGTCTCGCTCCAGTCGGCAGACGAGGGCTTCATCCGCCGACACCTCGAATACGCCAAGAACGCCGGTATGCCGACCGTTGTCTGCGCGCCGACAACGACCAACCTCAAGCTGGTCGAGAAGCACGCCCGCGAGCTCGATCTCAAGATCGCGATTCACAACCACGGCCCCGAGGACAAGCACTTCCCCAACGGCGCCAGCGTACTGAAATACGTCAATGACATGGATCCGAGGATGGGGCTTTGTTACGACATCGGTCACGCCTGCCGCACGGGCGCAGACGTCGTCGAAGAGTTGGAAGCTGCCGGTGACCGGCTCCACGATATCCACATCAAGGATTTGACCGACTTCAGCGACCGCGGCAGCCAGGTCATCGTGGGTAAAGGCAAGATCCCTGTCGCCGACATCTTCATGGCTCTCAAGAAGATGCGCTACAAAGGCGTCGTAGGCCTTGAGTACGAAATCGATGTGGCAGCACCGGAAGCCGGCATGGATGCGTCCATCTCGTACATGCGCGGGCTATTGGACGGACAGGCCAGCGTTTCTTAGTCGTCACGGGCGGCAGACGCCCGCGGCGCATCGGTCATCGTCAATTGATGATTGCTGAGGGTCGCCATGTAGGCGGCCACACCGTCGTACAAGTGTTGGGCCACCTGACGACGATAGTCTTTGTCTTTGAATAGCTTCTCGTCGGTCGGATTCGACAGGAAGCCCACTTCAGCCAGAATCGCCGGCATTTGCGCTCCGATCAGAACAATGAGCGGCGCCTGGCGCACGCCCCGATTACGCAATCCCGACGTGTTCTTCGTCAGACCGCTGAAGACTGCAGCCTGCATGCGCGTGGCGAACTCGCGGGATTCGGCAATGCGATCATGCTGGGCGATCTTCCCGAGCAGATCCCTTAGCTCGTGCACCGTTCGGTCTGAAGCGGCGTTCTCTCGCGAAGCGACCTTCATCGCCCAGGCGTCCGTCGTGAGGTTCAAATAGTAAGTCTCGATGCCGCGGACGCTGCGAACCGATGAAGCGTTCGCGTGGACGGAAATAAACAGATCCGCCTTGGCGTTATTGGCCACCCTCGTCCGTGCCGCTGGCTTGAGATACGTATCGTCAGAGCGCGTGTAGACTACCTCGGCGCCCAACTCTTGTTCAATGAGCCGGCCCAGTTCGAGGGCGATGTCCAGGACCACGTCCTTTTCACGAAGTCCGTTCGGACCGATCATTCCCGTGTCATGTCCGCCATGGCCTGCATCGATGACGACACGGCCTATCTTCAGCCCCAGAGCCCGAATGAGCCCTTGCGATCCAGCCGACGGCGAGTCGGCGGGCTTGGGAGCCGCCAGATTCGCTGGCTCCGGATCGCGCGGCCGCAGCGCAGCCTCTGAGGGAGGGGAGACCTTGGCCATCGTCGGGGCCGGATCGGTTGAGCCGACGGCAAGATCGGCAGGCTGCGCTGCGGTCCGCACGGGGACATTCGCAGGCAAGCCGGCGGCTCGCGCCGCTGGCAAGAATCCAGTTGAGGCCGGCTTTTCTCGCGCTGCCGCTTGCTGCAGGCGATTGGCATCGGCCAGAGCATCTTCAAAACTTCTCTCATTAACCGGCGGCGCAACCGCGGCAATTTGCTCGGTCTCACGATTGGCCGGCGCAAGGGCTCCGTTCGTGGGGCGAATCTCCAGCACCATTCGCGGCGGATTCGACAGCCAAGAGACATCGAAGACCGCATCTTCGGAAAGATCGAGCACGAGTCGGGCCTTCGAGTCGCGATTCTGTCCCAAGCGAATCGCCGACACCACTGGATCTGTAGGAACGTCAATCGAAACGCCCTTCGCCAAATCGCCAGTCAACTTCGCCGAAAACAGGTCGAAGTAGAGTCGCGGCGGCGAGGCCAGTGCATCGTACTTGAACGGTACAAAGTCGTCCAGCTGCACCACGATTCGCAAATACTCTGGATGCCGCCAATAGCGCAAATCCTGTACCAGCGCGACAGACTCTCGCGTCCGGCTGGGCGCAAGCTCTACCCGCTGCCCAACCGCGACGGTCTGCGACGACCCAGACGACGGCGCGTAGCGCACCGCTGTTGCGGTTGCCGGAGGAATTTCTACTGGCAGGGGTGCGTCGGTGTCGACGACCGTCCCAGAAATCTCGACCGCGGCGTCTTCGGCAGCCTCTTCGGCCGCGGGTGCAGTTTCCGCCGGGAACACCGGCTCACCGGCCTCCAGCTTGCGGATCGCTTCGGCCGCTTCGCCGAGCCGCTTGCTGTGCGGATACTGGCTGATGACGTACTTGTAAGCGTCTATCGCTCGTTTCTTGTGCGGATCATTGCCGAAACGCAAGGCCATCCTGGCGTAAATATTGGCTGCGCCCAGCAAAGCATCATCGCAGTAGCCGCTGGCGGGACTAGCCCGGTGAACGGACTTAAACGTGTCCGCGACCAACTTGTACTGGTCCATGCCCAATTCCAGTGCGGGCACGGCATTGAGGTCGGCGAGCAGCACCTGAGCGCGCTTCCAACGTTCCTCCGCCAGGTCGCTAGGCGTTTTTGCGTACAGCTCTAGCGTTGAGCCGACTAGGGCCGCTAAAAGCGTCAATCCAATGAGGAAGGACGCGACTCTCCCGCTGAGCCGTCGTAGAAGGAGCATGGACTCCAGCTCAAACTTAGTGCGCTTCAAACAGCAGCGTTCCGTCTTGCTCCGTCGCCCTAACTCTTTGGACGACAAGCTCCACGGATTGTTCTACTGCTGTATCGGCGGCCGTGTCAGCTTCGCTAGGTCCAACGATCCGATCGACGTAATCCTGAGTCTCCCGGTAAGGAGGGACTCCGCCGAAACGGTCCACCGCGCCTTCGCCGGCGTTATACGCCGCTAAGGCCAATCGGCGGTCGCCATCGTAGCGATCCAACAGTTGACGGAGGTATTTCACTCCACCTTGAACGTTCTCGGCGGGATCGAAAACGTCCTTTACCCCGAAGCGTTTAGCAGTCGCCGGCATCAGCTGCATCAGACCCTTGGCGCCCTTATGGGATACCGCGTACGGGTCGTAGCCGCTTTCTTGCCGGATGACCGCATCGATCAACTCCGGTTCCACACCTAACTGACTCGCGGTCCGTCGGACGAGAGAATTCAGATCCAGGCCTCGCACCTTCGTGCTCGTCCTCGATCCTCCTTGGACAACCTCTCTCGTACCGACGACCTCGCGAGACGAAATCGATCCAGACTTCCGACTCTTGCGCACCGCTCGACGAATCAAGCGGCCCGTTTCCTCATCGGCCTGAATGCGATACACGCGTTCAATGGACGGACCTGCGGGCCTCTCCTGGCTGTACTGCTCGACTCGGTCGAATAGTACTGGCTCACGAGAGATCGCCGGCTCAGCGCCCAAGGGCATACCAGCAAGCACAACCCCGGCAACTGCCATCCACCTCACCGTTAAAACATTATCACAGGGCATGGTTCCGGGCAATGCTCCAAATTGAGAGTGCCAGTACTAGTTAGACGCTTTCCAGGCCTGGAAAGTCTGCCGTAGCGCCGAAAGAATTGGCTGAGCCGCCGGATTTCGTGCAGATCCTTGTAACTTGCCCTTCTCCTCGGGCGTAAGTTGTTCTAGAACCAAGGCGAAAGTCATCGACAGACGTATTGCCGCCCTAGGCGGAGCCCGGTAACATAGAAGTTGTCGGAGCAGGGCTAGACCAAAGGTCTTAAACTGTTTCCGACGAGAAACGAGTTGCCGTTCTGTCGCGTCTTTAGATTGACCCCTTGGTCAGCGCTCGGAGGCGTGGATGGCAGTCGACACCATGGAACCTAGAACAGAGAATCCAGCGACGGAGCCAACGTCTGGACAACCAGCCAGTCGTCCCCTGCCCGAGCTCGGCCCTCTGCTAGCGGAATCTCTCTACCTGCCCTGGTGGCAAACGCTGCGCGACAGCCTTGGGGAGTCCAAACGACAGCGGGCTCTGCCGCCTGTTCCCGAGTTTCGAGCGGCCCGGCCAGACGAGCTCAGCTACACGCTGATCGAGAGCGGCACGCTGCGCGAGTCCTGGTGGAGCAACCTCAACCGATACAAACTAACGACCGAGGCGGAACGCCGGCTACCGCCCCTGGAGTTGACCTCCAAACCAGTCGCGGTCAAAAGCATCTGGGGAGAAGACGGGCGCAAGCAAACAGCCTGGATGTCTTTGGCGATTCACGTCCTCATCGTCGGCGCCGTGTTTGGATTTCGGCCCACGGCGCCCGAAGCCAAACTAGGCTCCGTGACGCTATTCATTCCTGTGGACATTTCGCCGTACCTGGCACAGCTTCGTAATCAAGCAGCTAACGAGTCGGGCGGCGGCGGCGGCGGCGGCCAGAACATGCCCACTCCTCCCAGCCAAGGTAAGCTCCCGCGGTTCGCCCTGGAGCAGATCACCCCGCCAACTCCGGTGATCCGCAATCCCGACCCGATTCTTTCCGTAGAGCCTACTGTGATCCTCGACCCCAACACGCAGCTGGCGCAGCTTGATACGAACGTTTTCGGCGATCCGCTTCAAGGCATTAGCATGCCTTCGGCCGGCTCGGGTCGGAGCGGCGGCATCGGCACGGGAGACGGCGGCGGCGTCGGCTCCGGATCAGGCAAGGGCGTTGGTCCCGGTTCGGGCGGCGGCATCGGCGACGGCGTATTCCGCGTCGGAGGCGGCGTCTCGGCGCCGCGGCTCACCCGCAAGGTCGAGCCTGAATATTCCGAAGAAGCGCGCAAGGCCAAGTACTCCGGCGTTGTGGTCTTGGCTGTCGAGGTCTGGCCGGATGGCCGCGCGCACAACGTCCGCGTCGTTCGCAGTCTCGGCCTGGGCCTGGACGAAAAAGCCATGCAGGCTGTCCAACAGTGGGAATTCGTCCCTGGCCGCAAAGCCGGCGCGCCGGTGAAGGTCGCCGCGCAGATCGAAGTCAATTTCCGTCTGCTCTAAACAGCCGACGAGCACTAAGAAAGGGCGAGCGGTTTCTCCGTCTCGCCCTTTGTGTTGATCCCACCGATTGCGAAATCTAGGCTGAAGCGAATAACTCTTCCTCTTTCAGCGCGGGCAACTTGAATTCTCGGATCAGCTGATCCGCTAACTGGTCGATTTGGGAGCGCAGCGCGGAACCCGCTGCGATCGGCCCGCCGCTCCAAGCAGCCTGGCGAACCGCCGCGTAGTCGTTGTCCAGCGCCCACTCCACCTCGGAACCCACGACCCGCCGGATCTGTTCGGTCTCCAGCGCGCCCCACGATCCAACTCGATTCACCAACAGACGCACCTTCTCGCCAGGACGCCCCAGCTTGCGAATCCGCTCAATCAGCCGCTTGGCCAAGTGCAGCGACGTGATCTCGGGCGTGCAAACCACGTACGCCTGGTCAGCCAAGTCCAGCACCTCGGCCGACGAGCGCAGCAAAGGCGCAGGCAGGTCGACGACCGTACAGTGATAGCGAGACGCGGCCGCCGCGAACAGGGACGGCGCACGTTTTAGATCCTTGGGCCCCACATCGCTCGGATCGCGAGGTCCGACTAGCACATCCAGCTGTTGCCAACGAGTCGCGGTAGTGGTCCATTCCGAATTGCGATAGTCACAGCGCAGTGCGTCCGCCAGGGTGTGTTGGGGCTCCAGTTTCAAGTTGAAGGCGATCGCGCCGCAATGAAAGTCGTAGTCCACCAGCAGCGTATGCCCTTGCAGCCGTTCCGACATGGCAATCGCTGTGTTCAAAGCTACCGTCGATGCTCCCGCTCCGCCCTGCGCGGGGATGAAAGCGATAAGACTGCCCGAATCGGTTCTTTCCGCCGCAATCGTCCGCTCCACACCCAGTCGCTCCGCTAGAGCCCGCAGGTCATAGGGTTCCGTGAGGTAGCCCCAGGACCCGGATTGCTTCGCGCGGACGACCGAACCGAGCCTCCTCGCTCCGTTCACGACGATTCCGACTGTTTGCGGGCTGACTTCCCGCAGCGCGGATACCAGGCGCAGCGCTTCGTTCTCGCGCGACATGTCGAAAATTGCGGCAGCATAGGGATTCTGGGATTCCTTCAGCCGACGACGCATTTCGCTATCCGACGGGAACTCGTTCCAGACTTCCGCCTCGCTATCCAGACTGGCAGTCCGAATGGCCTGGTTGAGCTGCTCGACCGTTTCCGGCGAGGCGCTGACTATCAATATGCGCTGCGAATTCATGTGCAATGTACTGTGCGCGGCGGACCGGCTAGCGAGCTATTCGCCGCCCCCATCTTGGTGCGAATCCACGGGCTGCAGTATCTGTTGAACCGTGCCCATCAGACGGGCCATCTCATTGAGCGACTCGGTGCGGCGGTGTTCCAAGCTCTCCAGGCGAGCCAGAGCGGAGCGCTGCTGTTCCGCCACTCCCTCTACGTGCGACAGGCGCTGGGCGAATCCTTCCAATTCGCTGCGCAGGCTGCCGAGCGATGAAGAGACCTGTTCGGCTTCGCGGCGAATTTCGGATTGCAGTTCTTCAGAACGGCCCTGAAGCCGATCGACGATCTCGCGGGTTTCTCTGGTCGGCCCCTCTTGGGCGTCGACTCGTTCGCTCAGCCGACGGCTGGCTTCTTCCACCAACTGCAGAGCGGCGAAAGCGGCCGTGATGCGGTGGTCGTGTTCATTCACCTTGTCCGCGACTTCCGCGGATTCCTGGCGGCGTTGGCGCTCAAAATCCTCCAGCGGCTGTGCGACTGCCTGCGAAATGCTTCTTGCAAGGTTGGCCACGATCCCTGACAGCGGGTCGTTCAAGCCTTGCTCCTCGACGACAGGCTCGGACTGCTGCGGAGCGGTTTCTGCCGCCTCGCTCTGCCACTGCCGCGGTTTGGCGCCGGCAGCGTCCTTCAGTTGATCGCGAATCCAGCGACCCGACATTTCGTCAGGGCGGTCGCCTTCTCCTTCTGGTTTGGTTTCGTGGTCGGTGGATTGGTCGAAAGACATGGGCGGATCTCCGTCTGCCTTTCGATTTTCTAGGCTACGGCTCGGAACGGTCTATGGACCTTCCTAATTAGCGCCCTGAGGCAAAACACCGCAACGCGGCCTAGGCGTTTCACTGAGGCAGGCAAATTTCGTACCCAAGGGCAATGCGCTAGACTGACGACAGAGTGGCTCTTGCGCAACAAATCGGGCGCCGCCTTCCCTATTTGGCTGCAGCTGTCGCCCTTTTCGGCCTCGATCGCTGGTCCAAAGTGGCGATCGTGGCCTCCTTACCTCTCTACTCGTCCAAACCGCTGATTCCTGGATTCTTCGACCTGGTTCACACCAGAAACACCGGTATGGCCTTCAGCATGTTGAACAATGCCGGCCCCTTGGTCAGCCAGTGGATCCTACCAGGGCTTTCTGCCGCCGCCGTCATCTTCATCATCGGACTTCTTTGGCGCACAAACCTGTCCGACAGGCGCCTGTTGGTCGGCCTCGCGCTTGTATTGGCCGGCGCGGCGGGAAATCTCTACGACCGGGCCGTCTACGGATTCGTGGTCGATTTTCTCGATGTCTACGTCGCCGGATGGCACTGGCCAGCCTTCAACGTCGCCGACAGCTGCATCACCATCGGCGCCGGCGTCCTTTTGCTCGATGCAGTTTGGAAATCTGATCCCGCGGGCGGTCGCGAAGCCCAGTCCGCTTAGAGCGATTCCATGTTCCCTCGTCTTTTCGAGATCGGCCCGTTCTCACTACCCACCTACGGCGTGCTCGTAGCGCTCGGATTCCTGCTCGGGCTGCACCTGGCCGGCCGCTTAGCGCGACGCGTCGGCATGGACCAGGAACGCGTGACCAATCTCGGCGTCTACATCGCTCTCTCCGCGATCATTGGCGCCAAGGTTTTCTACATCCTCTCCGAGTGGGACTACTACGCCGCCGACTGGTCTCGGCTCTTCTCACTTTCTTCCTTGCAAGCAGGCGGCGTCTTTTACGGCGGGCTTCTTGCAGCCTTGGCCGTGACCGTGGTCTACGTGCGCAAGAACCACATGGACTGGCTGCTCACCGCCGACGTCTTCGCTCCATCCCTTGCCGCCGGACACGCCCTAGGCCGCCTGGGCTGCTTCGCTGCGGGCTGCTGTTGGGGCAAACCAACCGACATGCCCTGGGGCGTCATGTTCACCAGTCAGTTGGCCAACGATTACGTCGGCGTTCCGCTCAATATTCATCTGCACCCGACCCAGCTATACGAGTCCTTCGGAACCGGCCTGATCGCCTTGTTCCTCTTCTGGCGTTTCTTCAAACCCCACGCCGCCGGGACAATCATCGGCTGGTACCTGATCCTCTATTCGTCGTTTCGCTTCGTGATTGAGTTCTACCGCGCCGACCAAGCAAGGCCCCTGCTCAGTGATTCGGTCAGCGCGACGCAATGGGTCGCCGTCGGTCTGATCATTCTTGGAATCACGATCCTGGCCCGCAACCGGAATCGGCATCCCGTCATGCCGGCCGAGCAAGCCGGTTAGAATAGTGCGTTCCCATGTCCACTTCCCAGGCCCCACGCCTGTTCCTCGTTGACGCCT